>NZ_JBHSIR010000055.1:0-311182 GCF_042653605.1 Pseudonocardia sp. GCM10023141 | reverse complement strand
GGGAGAGCCACGCCGCTCCATGACGTCCCTCTCTACTATGTCAATGAAACATTGACACCTTCCTGTGGTCAATCGAAGATTGACCACAGACCCGCACGGACAAGGGCAGCGGCGGTCGCCGGGTCAGGCGGGAAGCAGCACCGAGCAGAGAGCCAGCAGCCGAGAGCGCAGGGGAGCAGCGGCAGCGGCGAACCCGGCCTGGGCACGGGCGTACTCGGCCCGGCCGGCGGGGGTCTCGATGCGGACGGGCGGATAGCCCAGCGCGGCGAGGTCGTAGGGACTCGCGCGCATGTCGAGCTCGCGCACCTCGACGGCGAGGGCGAAGCAGTCGGCCAGCAGCTCGGCGGGCGTGGCCGGAGCGAGCTTGTAGGCCCACTTGTAGAGGTCCATGGTGGCGTGCAGGCAGCCGGGCTGCTCGTTCGCGACCTGCTCGGAGCGCTCCGGCACGAGCGCGTTGAGGGGGCGGGCGGCGGCCGTGAAGAAGCGGTAGGCGTCGTGGTGGGTGCAGTGCACGGGCAGCGACTCCACCACGGCGTCCGTGCCGGCCGCGCCCAGCCGCAGCGCCACGGCGTCGTGGCGGGGAGCGTCGCTGCGGTACACCATGGCCCACTCGTGCAGGCCGAAGCAGCCCAGCCGCGCCGGGCGGGCCGCGGTGGCCGCGAGCAGGGCCTGCACGAACCCGGCGGTGGCGGCGATCCGCTCCGGCAACGCCGCGGGGTCGAGCCGCACCGCGTCGCCGTCGCGGACGAAGCCGGGCACGTCCAGGAACTGCTCGCCGCCGCGCAGCAGCACG
Source organism: Pseudonocardia sp. GCM10023141 (assembly GCF_042653605.1). NCBI lineage: Bacteria > Bacillati > Actinomycetota > Actinomycetes > Pseudonocardiales > Pseudonocardiaceae > Pseudonocardia > Pseudonocardia sp. GCM10023141. The sequence goes on along the minus strand of NZ_JBHSIR010000055.1, from coordinate 310,389 downwards.
TCCGGGCCGGGGTGCCACTGCTCGAGCCGCTGCGGGCGCAGCGAGTAGTAGGTGAACAGGAAGTCCATCACCGGGTGCGCCTCGCGGCGCTGCCGCCGCTCCCGGTGCGGCAGCGTCCAGCGTTCGACGCGGGCGCGGTGGGCCGCCGCGCGGGCGCGCCACACCGGCTCCTCCAGCACGGTCGGCACGCCCACGGCGTCAACGGTAGGTCAGTGCGTGACGGCGCGAGATCCCGGTCCGTCCGGCTCCACCCCGAAGACCAGAATCCGCTGCGGCCGGATCCGGATCACGCCGGGCGCCGCGCCCGGTACGGCGCTGCTGCGCTCCTCGAGGAGGGTCTCCGCGACACCGCGGACCTCGATCGCACGCGGGCTCCACGGATCGAGGACCACGTCGTCGACGACGAACGCGACGCGCCCGTCGGCCACGATGTTGCGCCACTTCTGCGAGTCGGGGTTGTGGTAGCCGCCGATGTCGATCGCCCCGGTGTCGGGATCGACGCTGAACCCGACGGGCCGGACCTGCGGCGCCCCGTCGGGCCCCGTGGTGGCGAGCCGACCGATCCGTTGTCCCTGCAGGTAGGCGAGCTCTGCAGGCGTGAAGATGCTCATGCGGCCAGTCTGGGAGGTGAACCCGGGTTCAGGTCAACCGGCCGTTCCGGGCTGCGCGTGGGTGCCGTCCTGCACGGTGCCCACGACGTGCTCGATGAGGTCCTCGAGCGTGACGAGCCCGACGACCGCACCCTGGGTGTCGACCGCCCGGCCGAGGTGGGCGCGCGAGCGGCGCAGCACGGCCAGCGCCTCATCGAGGCGGGCTCCGGACGGCACCTCCGGCAGCACCCGGATCCGTTCGGGCGGAACCTCGGCGTCGGGGGAGTCGACGAGGTCCAGCACGTCCTTGACGTGCAGGTACCCGGAGTAGCGGTCGCCGGTGCCGCGCACCGGGAAGCGGGAGAAACCGGTGTCGGACACGATGCGGGCGATGTCGCCGACGGTGGGCCGGGCCGGCAGCGTGACGAGCTCGGCGCGCGGCACGAGCACGTCGGCGACGGTGGTCTCCACGGAGTTGAGCGTGCGGGTCAGCCGGGACGACTCGTCGTCGTCGAGGAGGCCCTCGCGCCCGGACTCGGCGATGAGGTCGGCCATCTCGCCGGACGTGAACGCCGATTCCAGCTCGTCGCGCGGCTCGACCCCCATGAGCCGCAGCACCCCGTTGGCCATCACGTTGAACAGCGCGATCAGGGGCCGCGCCGCGGTGGTGAACACCAGGAACGGCGGTACCAGCAGCATGGCGGTGCGCTCGGGGCCGGCGATGGCGATGTTCTTCGGCACCATCTCGCCGATCACCATGTGCGCGACCACCACGAGCGCGAGCGACACCGCGAACGCGATGGGGTGCAGCACCGCCTCGGGCAGCCCGACCCACCCCAGCGGCCGTTCCAGCAGGTGCGCGACGGCAGGCTCGCCGAGGCGGCCCAGCAGCAGCGAGCAGATGGTGATGCCCAGCTGGGAGGCAGCCAGCATCCGGGACAGGTCAGCGCCGGCACGCAGCACGGTGCGGGCCGCGGGCTGGTTCATCGCCTCCAGCCGGTCGCGCCGTGCCGAGACGAGCGCGAACTCGGCTCCGACGAAGAACGCGTTGGCGCCCAGCAGCAGGATCGCGGCCAGCAGGGCGAGCAGATCGCTACCCACGGGTGCGCTCCCCGGATTGGACCGGCACGGATCGGACTGGCACGGATCGGTCGGACTCGACCGGAACGGGCACCTCTTCGGCAGTGGCCGGGTCCGGGGCCGGGTCGGGGGCCGGGTCCGGGGCACCCGCAGGGTCCGGCGGGGCCGCAGCGGGCCGCTCGACGGGCGCCACACCGGCCCCTGCGCTCGCGGCGGGGGCCGGGCGTGGGTCGGTACCGTCGATGTGGGTGAGCTGCAGGTCGGCGATGCGGTTGCGGTCGCGGCGACACACCGTGAGGCGCCAGCCGTCCACCACCACGTCGTCGCCGACCTCGGGGATGCGGCCCAGCCGCGCCAGCACCAGCCCGGCCAGGGTCTCGTAGTCACCCGAGGGCATGTCGAAGCCGGTGGCCTCGAGCACCTCGTCGTCGCGCAACAGCCCGGAGACCTGCCACGTGGCCGCGCCCAGCCTGCGCACCTGGGCCTGCTCGGCACCATCGTGCTCGTCGCGCACGTCGCCGACGATCTCCTCGACGAGGTCCTCGAGCGTGACGATGCCGGCGGTGCCGCCGTACTCGTCGACGACGACGGCCAGCTGCAGCCCGGCGGCGCGGAGCGTGGTGAGCAGGTTGTCGCCGTCGAGTGAGCCGGGCACGGTCGGCACCGGCTGCGCGATGGTGCGCATGGTGACGATGCCGCGCTCGGCCGCCGGCACCCCGAAGGCCTGCTTGACGTGGACGACGCCGAACACGGCGTCCGGGTCGCCGTCGTCGACCGGGAAGCGGGAGAAGCCGCTGCGGCGCGAGAGCGCGATGAGGTCGTCGACGGTGTCGTCGGCGTCGAGCGACTCGACCCGCACGCGGGGTGTCATCAGATCCTCCGCGACCCGGTCGGTGAACCGCAGCGAGCGGAACAGCAGGGTGGCGGTGCCCGCGTCGAGCGTGCCGTGACGTGCGCTGGTGCGCACCAGCGAGATCAGCTCGCGAGGTGATCTCGCCGAGCGCAGTTCCTCGGCGGGTTCGACGCCGAGCCTGCGGACGATCGTGTTGGCCACGGCGTTGAGCCCGCTGATCAGCCAGCGGAACGCGTGGGCGAACCCGCTCTGCAGCCAGACGATGGCGCGCGCAGTGCGCAGCGGGTCGGCGATCGCGAGGCTCTTGGGGACGAGCTCGCCGAACACCATCGACAGCGTGGTGGCGAGCACCAGCGACAACGCCGTGGCGGTACCGGCCGCGACCCCCTCAGAGAGGCCGGCGCCGAGCAGGCCCGGCAGGAACAGAGCGGCGATGGCGGGCTCGGCGACGTAGCCGGTGACGAGCGTGGTGACGGTGATGCCCAGCTGGCTGCCCGACAGCTGGAACGACAGCCCGCGGTGGGCGCGCTGCACGGTGCGGGCGCGCCGGTCACCGACCATGGCGACGTGGGCGTCGACCTGGCTGCGCTCGAGCGCGGTGAGCGCGAACTCGGAAGCGACGGAGACGGCGGTGCCTGCGGTGAGCGCGACGACGGCCAGCAGGCCCAGTATCGACATCAGCATGGCGCGGCCGGATCGGCGAGTGGGCCAGGATCGGCGATGGGCACAGCGGTGATGGGCACAGCGGCGATGGGCACGGTGGACGCGGACGCGGGGAGGAGCAGTAGCCGGGGCGAGCCCGGCCTCCTACTGCAACCCGGCGCTGCGGGACTTGCGGTCGGCACGGGCGTGATCTCCTCGAGAAGGTGCGCCCCAGTCTACGGCGTGTCCCCGGCCGGGTGACGGTGCGGGCCCCTGCGACGCAGTGCCCCGTGCTCGGGCAGCGCCGCCGTCAGGTCCACGCCGAGGCCGCCCGTGAGGTGGTCGTAGCAGCTGCGGGCCCGGCGCAGGGCGGCGGCTCCCGTGTGCCGGCGCAGCGAGCGCACCGGCTCGGTGGGGGCCAGTGCGGCGAGCGCCTCGATCGCGGCGGTGACCCCCGCCCCGGAGAGCCGGTGGTAGCGGTGGCGACCCGACGGTTCGACGTCGATCAGCCCGCCGGTGCGCACCTTCGCCAGGTGGGCGCTGGTGGCGGGGGCCGAGGGGCCGGCTTCGGCGGCCAGCACGCCGGCGGGCAGGGACCGGCCGTCGGCGAGTGCCATCAGGATGCGCGCCCGGGAGCGGTCGGCGAACAATGTCGCGATCGCGGCGACGTCGGCGTCTCCTCCTGCGGTCGTGGCCATGGCACCAGTGTCCACCGGCGACGCTTCAGCGCAGGCCGAAGCGTTTCGGCGCCACCCTCGATCGATGCTCACCGGATCGACAGCCACCGGAACCCCGTCCAGCACCCGACCGCGGCTGGGCGTCTGGGCCGCGGTCACGTCGCTGGCGCTGCCCGCGGGGCCGCTGGCGGTGGCGGTGGCGGTGGCCGCGATGAACCTCGCGATGAACGGGACGCTGTTCGTCGCGACCCCTGTTGCTGCAGGTCGTGCAGGGTCGCTCGGCGCTGGCCGCCGGGGTCGCGATGCTGCCGCTGTTCGTGCCGCTCGTCGTGCTGGGCCCGGTGGCCGGCCGGTTCGCGGCGCGCTGCGGACCGCGGGTCCCGATGCTGGTGGCCGCCGCGCTGGGCGCTCCGTCGGCGGCAGCGCTCGTGTTCGTCACGCCCGAGCAGGGCTCGCTGTTGCTGGGGACCGCCCTGCTCGGGTTGGGGTGCGCCGCGGGCCGGTTCACCGCGCCGGTGGTCGCCGCCGGTGTGCAGGCCGTCCCGGGCGACCGCGCCGGGCTCGCCGCCGGCCTCATCACGACCGCCCGGCAGGCGGGGACGGCGCTCGGGGTCGCCCTGTTCGGGGCCGTCGCGGGCGCACCGGCCGACGCCGCGGGCTTCACGGCGGGACTGCACGTGGTGGGCGCGATCGGTGGCGCTGCGTGGGCGCTGGCCTTCCTGTTGTCGGCCATCGGTGTACCACCGGCCACCCGGAGGTGAGCAACGCGTCACCTCTGCAAGCGCGGCGGCGGTCCGGGATCTAGGTTCTCGGGTCATGAACGGCAGCCGCACCGGTGCGCGCGAGACGTCATCCCCGTACGTCGACTTCGATCGCGCGTCCTGGGCGCGGCTGGGGGAGAACACCCCGCTGCCGCTGACCGCGACGGAGCTCGACCGGGTGCGCAGCCTCGGTGACGCCGTCGACCTCGACGAGGTCCGCGAGGTCTACCTGCCGCTGTCGCGCCTGCTGACGCTGCACGCGCAGGAGGGTGGGCGCCTCTACCGCGCCTACCGCACCTTCCTGGGCAACACCACCGCACGCACGCCGTTCGTGATCGGGATCGCCGGCTCGGTGTCGGTCGGGAAGTCGACCACAGCGCGCCTGCTGCGCCTGCTGCTGGCCCGCTGGCCCCAGCACCCCCGCGTCGAGCTGATCACCACCGACGGGTTCCTGCACCCCAACGCGGAGCTGGAGCGGCGCGGCCTGATGACGCGCAAGGGCTTCCCGGAGTCCTACGACCGCCGCGCCCTGCTGCGGTTCGTGACCGAGGTCAAGGCGGGGCGCTCCGAGGTGACCGCGCCGGTCTACTCGCACCTGGTCTACGACGTGGTCGACGGCGAGCGCTACACCGTGCACCGCCCCGACATCCTGCTGCTCGAGGGCCTCAACGTGCTGCAACCCGCGGCGCCGACCACAGACCGGCGCGCCGCACTCGCCGTCAGCGACTACATCGACTTCTCCGTCTACGTCGACGCCGCGACCGTCGACATCCGCCGCTGGTACGTGGAGCGCTTCCTGCGGCTGCGCGAGACCGCGTTCCGCGACCCCGACTCGTACTTCCGCCGCTACGCCGCACTCGACGAGCCGGCCGCGATCGCGCGGGCCGAGAACATCTGGGCCGAGATCAACGGCCCGAACCTGGAGCAGAACATCCGCCCCACGCGCGGACGGGCGAGCCTGGTACTCCGTAAGGGTTCCGACCACAACGTCACCGGTATCCGATTGCGCAAGGTGTGACGTCGAGCTGGCACCATGTGCAGATGACCACCGAGCTGATCCACGAAGGCGCCCGGGTGCCCCGGGGCACCGACGAGCTGACCGAGCTCGCCGCCCGCCTGCGGCTCGCCGTGGGCAGGCTCAACCGCCGCATCCGCATCGACGGTCACGAGTCGATCCCGCCGCTGCAGCTCTCGGCACTGGTCACCGTGGAGAACTACGGCCCGCTGCGCCTCTCCGAGCTCGCGCGCCGCGAGGCCGTCACGGCGCCGACGATGAGCCGCGTGCTCACCGCGCTCTACGAGCAGGGCCTCGTGGAGCGCGCCGCCGACCCCCAGGATGCCCGCGGGGTACTCGTCACGCTCTCGGCGGAGGGGCGGCGGCGCATCGATGAGGTCCGCAGCGCGCGTACCGCGCTGGTGGCGCGCCGGCTGCACCGCCTCGACGCCGAGCAGCGGGCCGCGCTCGCCGCGGCCATGCCGGCGCTGGAGGCCCTGCTCGTCGACGACGAGTAGCTGACTGGTGCCTACTGCGGCTGCCCGTCGACCAGCGTGCGCAGCTCGTCGTGCAGGAAGCTGACCCGCCCGGCGATGCGGGTGGACTCCGGCAGCGGCTCCGGGTAACCCCAGGCGGCGTCGGGCAGCTCCGCCCCGCCGGGCAGCGTGACCGTCCAGTAATGGGCCTCACCCTTGTACGGACACCGTGTGCGGGCGGCGGTGGGCGTCAGGGCCACCACGACGTCGTCGGGGGAGAGGTACCAGCGGGCAGGCAGGCCCGTCTCGTGCAGCACCAGTGGTGAGCGGCTCTCCGCGACGAGGGTGTCACCGGCGAGCACCTGGACGTGACGGCTCGTGGGGCGGATGTCCACGCGGGTGTACGGGTCGGTGAGATGCGCGTGGACCTGCTCGTCCTCGTCGAACCATGCGTCGGCGGCGTCCCAGTACAGGGAGGCGTACCCGGCGAGCCACGGTGCAGCCGCCGTCGGCTCCGGGTAGGCCCACAGCGCGTTCTCGACGACCCGGTCACCGACCTGCAGCGAGCGATAGGTGGCGTCACCCTTGAACGGGCAGTGGGTGGTGAGGTCGGTGGCGACGAACGCGGAGCCGTCCAGATCGGCCTCCGGCACGTAGAGCCGCGGCAGCAGCGCCGTCTCGTGCAGGAGCATCCCGGCGCGGGTGTCGAGCACGGTGCGCCCGGCGAACTCGGCGCGCACGCGTCGCGGGAACGGGTGCATCAGCAGCTTGTGCGCCGGGCCGTCGAGCGCGTAGTTGACGGTGCTGGGCGCGGTGGGGGACAGCGGACCGTTGGTGCGGGTGAGGCTCACCGGTCCAGTGTCGCGCGTGCGACCCGCGAACGCGCACCGGCTCATGATCGAACCGGAACCGGTGCGCGTTCGACGGCTCAGGCTGCCGAACGCTCCGCCAGCGGGCGGCGGCGCCGGGCGGGCGCCAGCGCGGGAACGGGCATGGCGTTGGGCTCGTAGACGTTCGTGCCGGGCGCCACGATGTCGTCGATGCGGTCGAGGGTGGCGTCGTCGAGCACCAGCCCGGCGCCCTTCACCGACGCCTGCATCTGCTCCATCGTGCGCGGGCCGATGATCGTCGACGTGACGCCTGGGTGGGCGACGGTGAACGCCAGCGCGAGCTCGGGCAGCGTTGCGCCGATCCCGTCGGCCACCTCGACGAGCCGCTCGACGGCCTCCAGCTTCGCCGCGGTGACGGGGTGGGACTCGTCGAAGTTCGCCGGCCGCAGCGCGGCCCGCCCGACGGTCAGGTCGGCGGCCCGCCCCTTGCGGTACTTGCCGGTGAGGAAGCCGAACGCCAGCGGGCTCCACACCAGCACGCCCATCCCGTACTGCTGGGCCACCGGGAGCACGTTCGCCTCGATGCCGCGCGCGAGGATCGAGTACGGGGGCTGCTCGGTGCGGAACCGGCCCAGCCCACGCCGCTCGGAGACGTGCTGCGCCTCCACGATCTGCTCGGCGGGGAACGTCGAGCAGCCGAAGGCGCGGATCTTGCCGGCACTGACGAGGTCGGTCAGTGCCCCGAGCGTCTCCTCGATGTCGGTGGACTCGTCCGGGCGATGGATCTGGTACAGGTCGATCCAGTCGGTCTGCAGCCTGCGCAGGCTGTCCTCCACCGCCCGGACGATCCAGCGCCGCGAGTTGCCGCCGCGGTTGGGGCCCTCGCTCAGCGCGAAGTGCACCTTGGTGGCGAGCACGACGTCGTCGCGGCGGCCCTGCAGTGCCCTCCCGACGATCTCCTCGGACTCGCCTGCGCCGTACATGTCGGCGGTGTCGACGAAGTTGATTCCCTGGTCGAGGGCGGCGTGAACGATGCTGACGCAGTCGTCGTGGTCGGGGTTGCCGACGGCACCGAACATCATCGTGCCGAGGCAGTGGACGCTCACCTCGATGCCGGTCCGGCCGAGGGTGCGGTAGCGCATGGTCATGGGCGCGGACGGTAGGTGTTCGAGCGCGCTCGAAGTCAACCGGCGTGAAGCCACGGCTCAATGCAGGCGCTCCCGGGATCGCAGCATGGTGGCCATCCTGCGATCTGACGCTGGGATGGCCACCATGCTGCGACCTCTCGGGGCGGTGTCGCTGGCGATGTCTGGCGCAGGGCGCGCTACACCGCCACCGTCACCCGGTAGTCGGTGAGCCAGGAGTTCATGCTCAGCAGCTGCTCCCACTGCATCCGCCCGGCCATGCCGGTCTGGGGCGTGGGGTCGGCCAGTCCCGCGGTGACGGCCGCCCGGTCCAGCAGGGGCGTCAGCGGTGCGTCCGGGGAGGCCAGCAGCGCTGCGACGCCGTCACGCAGCACCTTCTCGTAGCGCACGTCCTGCGTGGAGGGGTAGGGGCTCTTCACGCGCTGCACCACCGACTCGGGCAGCAGGTCGGCCGTCGCGGCACGCAGCAGGCTCTTCTCCCGCCCGTCGAACGTCTTGTGCGCCCACGGGGTGCCGAAGACGTACTCGACGAGGCGGTGGTCGCAGAACGGCACCCGCACCTCGAGCCCGACGGCCATGCTCATGCGGTCCTTGCGGTCGAGCAGGTTGGGCAGGAACCGGGTCAGGTACAGGAAGCAGATCTCCCGCATCCGCCGCTCGTGCGGGTCGTTCGCCGCCGCACCGGTCAGCTGGGGCACCTCGGCGAGCGCGGCCCGGTATTGCGCGTCGACGTAGCCGGGCAGGTCGAGCTCCTTCTCCAGCGCCGGGTCGAAGAGCCCGGGGCGCTGCTCGTGGGCCTTCATCATCCGTCCGGCCAGCCACGGGAACGTGTCGGCCGCGACCGTGTCGGCGTCGTGGAAGTCGCGGTACCCGCCGAACACCTCGTCGGCCGACTCACCCGACAGCGCCACCGTCGAACGCTGTCGCACGGCGCGGAACAGCAGGTAGAGCGACGTGTCCATGTCGCCGATCCCGTTGGGCAGGTCCCGGGCGTGCAGCGCGGCGGCCCGGACACCGGGATCCATCAGCTCGTCGGTGGACAGCGTGATGTCGGTGTGGTCGGTGCCCACGTACTTCTCGACGTCGTGGACGTACGGACCGTCCGGCGTGCCCCGCACGTCGTCGGCGGTGAAGTTCTCGGTGTAGCCGGTGAAGTCCACAGCGAACGAGCGGATGCGGTCGCTCGTGTGCTTCGCCGCCAGCGCGGTCAGCGCCGACGAGTCGAGCCCGCCCGAGAGCAGCGTGCACAGCGGCACGTCGGAGATCAGCTGGCGGCGTGCGGTGTCCTCGAGCAGGTCCCGGACGTGGCGCACGGTGGTGGGGACGTCGTCGGTGTGGCCGGTGTCGGCGAGCTGCCAGTAGCGGGACTCGCGGATGCCGTCGGCACCGACGTGCACGACGTAGCCGGGTGGCACCTCGCGCAGCCCCTTGAAGATGGCGTTGCGCGGATCCGCGACGAAGCTCAGCGCGCGGCGCAGGCCGTCGGCGTCGACGACGCGCTCGGCCGCGGCGTTGGCGAGGATCGCCTTCGGTTCGGAGCCGAACAGCACGCCGTGCGGTGTCGGGTAGTAGTAGAGCGGCTTGATCCCGAGGCGGTCGCGCACGAGCACGAGCTCCCGCGTGCTGGTGTCCCACAGCGCGTAGGCGAACATCCCGTTGAGCTCGCGCACGGCGTCGCGCGGGTCGCGCCGCCCCCACTCCTGGTGGGCGTGCAGCACCACCTCGGTGTCGCTGCTGGTCTCGAACCGGTGACCGGCCGCCGCGAGCCGCTCGCGCAGCTCGCGAAAGTTGTAGGCCTCGCCGCTGTAGACCATCGCCAGCGTCCGCTCGCCGTCCACCAGCGTCATCGGCTGGCGGCCGCCGGGCACGTCGATCACCGCGAGCCTGCGGTGGCCGAGGCCGACCGGGCCGTCGACCCAGGTGCCCTCCTGGTCGGGGCCCCGACAGGCCATGGTCTCGGTCATCTCGGCGAGCTCGCGCCGGGCGTCGGGTGCCCCGAGATCGCGCTCGTGATCGACCCATCCACAGATTCCGCACATGTTGTTAACCCCCGGTAATCAACCGTGACGCTTGTGTAACACCATTGCACGCTGCAACGTTGCGCGGCGCAACCGCAGTACGCTCGATTCGTGCCCATAAGTCCTGATCTTGCGGAAGTGGCGTTGCTCACGGGACCCGCCACCGACCGCGATCCGCTCGCCCGTGTGGAACGCGAGATCACGGTGCTGCTGCGGCGCACGCTCGAGGAGGTGTGGGCGGGCGGCTACGGCAACGGGCCGGTCGATCGCTACACCTACCCGGTACTGGCGCTGCTGCACGAGCACGGGCCGCAGGGGCTCACCGAGCTCACCCGCAGGCTGGGCATCAGCAAGCCCACCACGAGCAGGCACGTCGCCCGGCTGGGGGCGGCGGCGCTGGTCGCCACGGCACCGGATCGCGGTGATCCCCGTGCCGTCGTCGTCACCCTCACCCCGCAGGGCGGGGCACAGGTGGCCCGGGTCCGTACGGCCCGCCGGGAACGGCTCCGCGAGGTCCTGCGCTCCTGGTCCGACGCCGACGGGGAGGCCCTCGCCGACCTGCTCGCCCGGCTCAACCTGGACCTCGACGCGCACCGGCGCTGACGGTCGGTACCGCTGCCCGTACGCGCCGTGGACCTCGCCGGGACCCTCCGGAACCACGCATCCGGGTCCTCACCACCCGCACGGCCCGCTAGTGCCATAGTGGAAGCGCCGTTGTCCGGGGGTTCGGTGGAGGGGGAGGAGCGCCGTGGAGAGGCTCACCGCGCTGCTCGCCAACCTGTTCTCGGCGTTGCAGCGAGCCGCGGCGCCCGACGTCTGCCCCGGCGGCTGGGCGTGGGCGGTCTCCATCGTCGGGGTGGCGGTGGGGCTGCTGCCTGCGGTCGGTGCGGTGGTCGTCGCGCTGCTGCGCAAGCGCATCGGTTCGCGCTACGGCACCGTCGAGGCCGGCACGCTCGCCGGGATCGGCGTCGTCACCGCCGGCCTGCTGCCGCTGCTCGTGTTCGTCGGCACCGGCCGCGTGTTCCGTGACGTCAGCGCCGGCACCGGCGGTGGGTTCTCCACGGCGGAGCTGCGCAACCTCGGCACCTCGCAGTGCTTCTTCGTCGGCCCGCAGGGCGCCTACCTCGGCGGCCCGTCGGTCGGCGACTCCTTCGACCTGTCCTCGCCGGGCCGGTTCGGTGTCTCGATCGTCCTGCTGGCGCTGCTCCCGGTGGTCGTGAGCATGTTCGTGGCCGCGCAGGCCAGGCTGGCGCTGCGCCGCGGCCCGAGCTGGCCCGCCAAGTTCTTCTGGCTGCCGACGCTGGCGCTCGCGGTGTTCACCATCGGACAGCCCGCGGGCGCCACCGGCCATCTCTGGGTGGGCGCGGTGGCTGGTTCGTTCGCCGGCATCGTCGTGGTCCTGCTCGCGGGCACGCCGTCGCGCGAGGTCGTCCGGCGCTCGCTGGCCGCTGGCCAGGGCACTGGTCAGGGCACGGGTCAGCAACACGCTGGACACCAGCCGTCCGGTCAGCAGGCCCCCGCCCGGCCGCCCGCGGCCCCTGCACGTCGCGCGAGCATCGTGCCGTCCGGGCCGAGCAGCCAGCAGGCGCCGGTCTGGCGGCCCCCGATCGCGCCGTCGCGCGCGAGCGCGGTGCCGGCCTCCGGCGCCCGGGCGGTGCCCAAGCCCACGCTGGTGGCGGGCATCCCGCCGGTGTCGGCCGCTCCCGCCGCTGCTGCCGTGCCGGCACCGATCTCGGCGGCGCCGCCGTTCACCGCGCTACCGCCGCTGCTGACCGGCCCACGGTCGGCGCCCCGGTTCCAGCTGGTCCGTCGGCTGGGTTCGGGCGGGTTCGGCCGGGTCTGGCTCGCCCACGACGCCAAGCTCGGCCACGATGTCGCGCTCAAGGCCGCGCACGCACCCGACGCGGAGACCGAGCAGCGCATCCAGCGGGAGGCCCGCGCGCTCGCCGCGGTGCGCCACCCGCACTGCGTACGGATCTTCGACCTGATCCCGGCCACGAGCGATCCCGGCCTCGCCGAGCTCGAGGGCATGGTCATCGTCATGGGTTTCGTCGACGGCACCTCGCTCGGTGACCTGGTACGTGCCCGCGGGGTGCTCGACGACATCGCCGCCGCGCGGGTCTGGCTCAGCGTGGCCGGTGCGCTCGACGCGGCGCACCACCGCGGCGTCATGCACCGCGACGTGAAGCCGGGCAACGTGGTCGTCGACTCCGGCGGGCTCGCGCACCTGATCGACTTCGGCATCGCCCGCAAGACCGGTGATGCCACCATGACGATGGCCGGGTTCGTGCTCGGCACCCCCGACTTCCTGTCGCCGGAGGCGGCGTGTGGCGAGCGCGCCACGCCGGCGTCGGACGCCTGGCAGCTCGCTGCCACGGTGTCCTACGCGCTCACCGGCCATCCGCCCCGCGGTGGGCACCCCGACGCCGTGTCGGGACTGCGCGCCGCCGCCTCCGGTGCCGCGCTCACGCACCTGCCGCGGCGCACCGCCCACCTCGCGCTGCTGCAGGCCGCGATGGACAACGACCCGGCCCGCCGTCCACCGCTGCGCGCGGTGCAGGTGGCGCTCAACGACTGGCTCCGCAAGGCCGGGGTGGCGCTGGACGGGCCCGTAACAGCAGGCGGCACGCCGGTTCACTGATACGCCTGCACCCCGAGTGACACGGCCAGCGCCAGCCCGGCCACGGCGATACCGATCCGCAGCGCTGTCGCGGGCAGCCGCCTGGCGACGGCGGGTCCGGTCCAGCTGCCCACGAGCAGGCCGATCGCGAGCGGCAGCACCGCCCACCACGCCACCGGACCGAACACGGCGAAGCCCAGCGCCGCCACCCCGTTGGCGAGCCCGGTGAGCACCTGCTTGAGCGCGTTGGCCCGCAGCAGCGAGACGGGCAGCCCCACCAGTACGAGCGCCAGCATCAGGACCCCGGCCGCCGCTCCGAAGTAGCCGCCGTACACCGCGACGGCCAGCACCCCGCCCAGCACGCCGGGATGGGCGCGCCCGGGCTCGTCGGGCTGTTCGGTCGCGGGCCGGGCCGCCCACCGGAGGCGCGGCTGCACCAGCAGCAGCAGGGCCGCGGCGCCGACGAGGAACGGCACGATCCGCTCGAACGCCCCCGGCGGCGTGAGGAGCAGCAGACCGGCACCCACCGCCCCACCCACGACGCTGACCAGCGCGTAGCGGCGCACCGACGCGCCCTGGCCGACCAGCTCGGGTCGTGACCCCGCCGTCGCGCCTGCGCTGCTGAACGCGAGCGCCACGGTGTTGGTGACGTTGGCCGCGGTGGCCGGCAGCCCCACCGCGAGCAGCGCCGGGTAGGAGAACAGGGAGGCCAGGCCGGCCATCGATCCGCTCAGCCCGGCGGCGAGCCCGGCCACGACGAGCAGCAGGAACGTGTCGACGGCCATCGCGTCGGAGCTTAGTGCGGCTCGCCACCCCCGGTTCGGGATGCGACGGTGAGCACACCCGATCCGGTCCGGAATCGGGCAACCGGGAGAGAGGCCACCCGCGAGGTCCTACCTTGAGCGCCGTGCCAGATCCTGACCCGGCGCCCGTCCCGGCGCCCACTGCATCCCGCCACCGCTGGGCGTACGTCGCGGGGCCGCTCGCGGTGGCGCTCGCCATCGGTATCGGCGCAGCGGGCTTCTACGGCGAGTTCGCCAGCCGCGACGTCGAGTACTCCATCCCGGCCGACGCGCCCTCGCCCGACACGGTCTCCGTGCTGGTCACGGTCCAGCGGATCGAACCGGCCGCCCGCGAGATGGTGCTGCAGGTGCTCGTCGTCCCGAAGGGCGCCAACGCCGACGCGGGCGAGCCTGCGGCGCCCAGCAGGGACCTGGTGCTGGACACCTCATCGCTCACGACGGCACCGTTGACGTTCCGGGCCCACGAGCGGATCACCGCCCGCGAGCTGCGCGTCCCGCTCGACGGTGTGGTCTCGTTCTTCCCCTTCGACAGCTACCGGGGTGAGCTCTACGTCGGTGTCGACGCCGCGGGCGAGCCCGCACCGGTCCAGCTCTTCGTGACCGACCACGACCCCGGCTTCGTCTCCGCGCCGGTGGCGCAGCAGAGCGACACCGGCTACGCGTCGGCGGCGCTGCGGGTCACGCGCTCGCGCAGCACCTACATCCTGGCCTGGTTCCAGCTGATCGTGATGTGGGCGCTGGGACTGTCGGTGCTCGCCGGGGCGGTCCACATCGTGCGCCGCAGGCTGGGGCTCGTGTGGCCGGCCATGGGCTGGATGGCGGCCACGCTGTTCGCGCTGGTCGGGTTCCGCAACGCCGCCCCGGGGCTGCCGCCGATCGGCTCGCTGATCGACTACTGCGCGTTCTTCTGGGCCGAGGCGATCATCACCCTGTCGCTGGTGCTGGTGATCGTCCAGGGGGTCCGCGCGCGCCGGTGAGGCTGCTCAGTCCGGCACGACCCGGGTCTGGACCAGCACCGTCGTGCGGCTGCCCGGCGCGCTGTTGTCGGTGTAGAGGCGGTTGGCGAAGGTGTCGGTGACCGTGACGCGCTGACCGGGGTCGAGCCGGTAGGGGTGGGTGCCGATGCTCGCCCCGTCGACCAGTACGTCCACCCGGCCGGTGCCGGCGACGTCACCGGTATTGGTCAGCGTCACCGTCGCCGGGCACATCGTGGCCACGCACAGCGGGCCCGGTTCGACCTTGGCCTGCACCCGCGGACGCTCGGCGGCGCGCTGCGTCACGGATTTCCCCTGCGCACTCGTCCGCGCTGCCCACAGGGCGGCGCGGATCTGCGGCACCCGGGCCGCGGGGACCTCGATGACCCGCGTCAGCTGGTCGTCGCGGCGCGTCACGGAGATCACGTCCATCGCGACCTCGATCTGGACCCACGGGCGTTGGCCCGCCTGTTCGATCCCTCGGCGAGGGTCTTCTGGAACCAGATCGGTGAGCGTGTCGTCGACGGCCAGCAGCTCGTGGACCTCGCCGACAGCAAGTTCGGCACCCGCGTCCGCGGCGGTGCGGAGCCGGGGTCGGGTGCGCTCGGGGGCAGCCAGGGGTTGGGCGGGGGCGGCGCGTCCGCCATCGGCGTCGACCCCTCGCCCTTCACGAGCGAGACGAGCTCGGTGCCGGCCTGCTCCCGATCCCCCTGTTCCGGATGACCCTGGTCAGGACCGCCGGTCCCGGATGCCGTCATGATCGGTCCCCTCGCACGGTGCTGCCGATGATCGCGTCACTCGCGATGAAGACAGGACCGGCTCCGGCGTTGGGCCGACGTCCCGGAATGTGATGCCCGTCACCCATCCGCTGCTAGCGGGGGAGCGCCTCCACCTTCCACAGCACCTGGATGGACGTGCCAGCCGCCCCGCTGAAGGCCCTGTTGGGTACCGAGTCGGTGAAGGTGAGCGTCTGGCCGGGGTCGATCGAGAAGTCGTGTCGGCCGATGACCTGGTCGTCGGCCGACACCTGCAGCGTGCCGGTGCCCACGAGGTCACCCGAGTTGACCACCACGCTCGTGGCGGCGCAGGTGGGGTTGCGACACGGCGTCTCCGGCTTGATGTCGACCGTCAGCTTGGGCCGCTCCAGCAGCCGCTGCGACAGCGACTTCGGCGGCGTGGCACCGCGGGCGGCGCCGGCCGCCCCGTTGATCTGCCCGATCTTCGCCGCGTCGACGGCGGAGACCCGGGTGGGCTTCTTGTCCTGGTCGGCGCCGGACAGGATGTCGATGCCGAGCAGCCGGTGCGGAGCGGCGTCGGCGATCAGCAGGTGGTGCGCGCCGTCGGTGATCTCCTTCGCGGCCTGGCCGGCCACGGTCAACTCACCGGCGTCGCGCCAGCCCTGGGGCTGGTTCGGGTTGACGGTGCCCATCAGCACCCGCGGGTTCGCGCGCAGGATCGGCTCCACCGCCACGAGCTCAGCCACCGGGTCGGCCACCCAACCGTCGGCGAGCCGGGCGGCCGCCGCGGGGTAGGCCCGCTGCCACCACTGCTGGTTGGCCTTGATCAGGGTGCCGGTCTTGTCCCGCACGATCTCGGCGCGCGCCTGCCCATTGTTGCGGGTGAGCGTGCCCTGCGCCCCGTCGGCGGTGACGTCGAGATCGAAGTCGAGCGCGCCGTCCGCACCGCTGACCGTGCCCTGGTAGTGAGCACCCGACCAGGTGCCCGCGTCCGTGACCGAGTCGGCCACGAGCTCGGCGGGCTTGGGCCGGTTCAGCGCCACCAGCACGATCACGATCCCGGCGATCAGGACGGCGGCGGCGATGCCCGCGATCGTCAGGAGCACCCACTGCGGCGGGCCGACGAGGCGACGCGGTGCACCCGAGCGGTCCGGCGGTGGCCCGTCGGGCGGCCCGCCAGACCCGGATCCGCCAGGCGCCGGTTCCGCCGCGGGCGCGGGCCAGCGCACGGGAGCGACCCCGACGAGGGTCGGTGCGGCCTGCGCGGCGCCGGGTTGCGCGGTGCCGGGTTGCGCGGTGCCGGGTTGGGGCCCGGGACCGGGTTGGGGCAGCTCGGCCGCCGGGACCTGCACGGTCTGCGCGGACTCGATGACGTCGGTGGTCCCGCCGCCGGTGGCTCCCGGCACGATCGTGGCACCGGGAGCAGGCATGATCGTGGTGGCCGCGCTGCTGGCTGCGTCCTGCGGCGCCGGTGCCTCGACCTGGACGGTGCCCGCGGGCCGCGCGATGACCTCGGTGGCCCCGGGCGGCGGTTCGGCGGGCAGCGGTTCGGCGGGCAGCGGTTCCGCGGGCGGCGATGTGTCGGGCGCGGCGTCCTTGGCCAGCGAGACGGGCCCGGCACCCGTGGCTGCGGCCTCGTCCGTCGGAGCGTCGTCGGACGTCGGCCCAGCTTGATTGGTCGGCCCGGATCCATATGTCGGCAATGTCGTTCCTTCCCCCACCGCGTAGCTTCGTCGATGACCGCGCCATAGAGATAGACCGGGTGGCGAAAAAGGGGTTCGGCAGAACTACGCAGATGTGATGCCGGTCACCGATCGGCGGCGCCGCCGGTGATCGTCCGGGCTCGGTCGGCAGCCACCCTCACGAGGTCTGCCAGCAGATCTTCCGGGAGTCCGGGGGCCGGCGGCACGGCGGGAACCACGGCGCGCCGCGGGCGCGAGAGTCCGAGGTCGGGCAGCGGGGCCGGGGTCGTGGCGTAGGTGAGCGATGCCGCCACGGGCCGTTCCAGCGGATCGGGGTCGACGGTGGCGGCCGCGGCGCCGGCTCGCCGTTGGCCGAGCGCGTCCAGCAGTGTGTCGCGGTCCAGGCCACGCAGCAGCAGGAGCAGGAACGGGTCGTCGTCGAGCAGCCACGCCGCCTGGTAGGCCAGTGCCGCGGCGTGGTCGCACGGATCCCCGATGTCCGGGCAGTCGCAGTCCGACTCGAGGTCACCGATGGTGGGCAACAGCGCCACCCCGGATGCTGCGGCCGCGTGCAGCAGTGACCGCGGCACGTCCCCGTCGAGCAGCGCGGCGAGGTGCCCGGCCTCGGCCGCGACCTGGTCGAGGAACCGTGCCTGGTCCGGCCCGTCCCATGCCGTGAGGCGCACGACCACGTCGTAGGCACCGTCCGGGTCATCGACGGTGGCGCCGATGCGTCCCGGCGACAGTGTCAGCGGCCCCACCCGCCCGCTGCCGGCGAAGCGGCGGGCGCGGCGCAGCAGCAGGCTGTCGCGGGTGGCGTCCTCCATCGCGGCCACGAACTCGCGCGCCCACCAGGAACGGCCCCGCCGTCCCGGACGCGGCGGGAACGCCGGGAAGCCCCGTGCCGCGGTCATGCCGGGCCCCGCAGCGTGACGAGGTCGGCCAGCTCGGCGTCGGAGAGCTCGGTGAGGGCCGCCTCCCCGCCGGTCAGCACGGCGTCGGCCAGCGCCCGCTTGGTCTCGAGCATCGCGGCGATGCGGTCCTCCAGGGTGCCCTCGGCGATCAGCCGGTGCACCTGCACCGGCCGGGTCTGCCCGATCCGGTAGGCCCGGTCGGTGGCCTGGTCCTCGACCGCGGGGTTCCACCACCGGTCGTAGTGGACGACGTGGTCGGCGCGGGTGAGGTTGAGCCCGGTACCGGCCGCCTTGAGCGAGAGCAGGAAGACCGGGACGGCGCCGTCCTGGAACGCGTCGACGAGGCGCTGCCGTTGCGGGACGGGTGTGCCGCCGTGCAGGAGTTGCGTGCCGATGCCGCGGTCGTCGAGGTGGCGCCGCAACAGCCGGGCCATGGTGACGTACTGGGTGAACACGAGCACGGCGCCACCCTCGGCGAGGATCGTGTCGAGCAGGTCGTCGAGGAGTTCGAGCTTGCCGGAGCGCCCGGCCAGCACGGGATCTGGCTCCCGGGCGTACTGCGCCGGGTGGTTGCAGATCTGCTTCAACGCCGTGAACAGGGCGATCACCTTTCCGCGCCGGGCCATCCCGGTCGCGTCCTCGATCTCGGCGAGCGTCTCGGCCACCACGGCCTCGTAGAGGCCCGCCTGCTCGTGGGTGAGGCCGACGGGCCGGTCGGTCTCGGTCTTGCGGGGCAGCTCCGGTGCGATCCCGGGGTCGGACTTGCGCCGCCGCAGCAGGAACGGCGCGATCAGGCGGGCGAACCGGGCAGCCGCGTCGGCGTCACCCTCGGCGATCGGGTCGGCCCACCGGGCCCGGAAACCGGCCCGCGTTCCGAGCAGGCCAGGGGTGGCCCAGTCCAGGATCGCCCACAGCTCCATGAGGTCGTTCTCGACGGGAGTGCCGGTCAACGCGACGTGGGCGGCGGCGGGCACCGTGCGCAGCGCCTGCGCGGTGGCCGACGCCGGGTTCTTGACGTTCTGCGCCTCGTCCGCGACGAGCAGCCCCCAACGCCGCCCGGCCAGCAGCGGCGCGTCGCGCAGCAGGGTGGCGTAGGTGGTGAGCACGACGTCGGCCTGCGCGTCGACGACCCGGCCGGCACCGTGGAACCGCGCCACCACCATTCCCGGGGCGAACCGGGTGATCTCGCGTTCCCAGTTGCCCAGCAGCGATGCCGGGCAGATCACGAGCGTCGGTCCGCCCCTACCGTCGCGCAGCAGGTGCAGGGCGATCAGCGTGATCGTCTTGCCCAGCCCCATGTCGTCGGCCAGGCATGCGCCGAGCCCGAGCGACGTCGTCCGCTGCAGCCAGCCCAGCCCGCGCAGCTGGTAGTCGCGCAGGGTGGCGGTCAGACCCGGAGGCGCCGCGATGGGTGCGGGCGGCTCGGCGAGCCGGTCGCGCAGCTGCGCGAGCCAGCCCGTCGCGGTGACGGGCACCGGCTCGCCGTCGAGGTCGGTCTCGCCGGTGAGCGCGGCGCCCAGTGCCGCCAGCGCCGTGACCGGACCCGCCGTGCGCTGGCGCGCGCGCCGCCGGGCGGTCGGGTCGACGAGCACCCACTCGTCGCGCAGGCGCACCACCGGGCGGTGGCTCTCGGCGAGCTCGGCCAGTTCCGTCGCGGTGAGGGGGTCACCGCGCAGTGCCAGCTCCCAGTCGAGTGTGAGCGACGCGGCGCCACCCGCGAAGCCCGCCGGACGCGCACCGCCACCGGCCACGGCTCGGGCGCTGAGCGCCGGGGTCAGCTCCCGGGGCCAGTGCACGCCGATGCCGGCCGCGGCCAGCGCCGCCGCGCCGGTGCCCAGCAGCTCGGTGACCTCGGTGTCGTCGAGGTCGAGCGCATCGGGGACCGCCTGGCTCAGCAGCCGGGCCAGCGGGTCCCAGAACCGGGCCGCCCGCCGGACGGCGAGCAGCGCGTCGAAACGGCGGTCAGCTCCGAAGCCGACCGCCGTACCGGCCCACACCGCGGCGAGGTCGGCCACCCGCGTCGGGTCGTCGAGGGCGTGCAGCTGCACCACCGCCCGGAACCGGCCGGTGGACGGGTCGGCCGGGGCCGCGATCCGCAGCGACACGCGCACGCCGGCGTCGACGCCCGCCGCCACCTCGGCGGCCCATTCCCGCAGGTGGGAGACGTCCAGGGGCGCCACGGAGGCAAACGGGCCGGTGGCATCGGCGGTGCGGGGCAGCACGTCGGCGACGGCGTCGAGGAAGGCCCGCACCAGTGACACGGCCGCCGGCAGCAGTGGCGGGTCGGTGTCGGGCACCGGCACGGCGCGCGCCGTGGCGGGCATGGCGGCGGCCAGCGCCCGGACCCGCTCGCCGTCCTCCGGGTCGAGCGGGCCCACCCGCCAGGCGTCGAACCCCGCGGGGGAGACACCCGGCAGCAGCCGCCCCCGTGCCGCCAGGTGCAGGGCGAGCCGGGCGGTGGCGGCCCAGAACCGTAGGGAACTCTCGTGCTCCGCACCGAGCAGGAACGCGAGCGCCTCCTCGATGCCCAGGCGCCGCGCACCGACCGTGACGGCGGACCCGTCGGCCAGCGCCACCCGGACGTCAGCAGGGCGTCCCTCCTGACGTCCCGGGGCGGTCTCCCACAGCAACAGCGCGCCGGAACGCGGGGGATCGGACGGGACGAAGACCGCTTCGGTCACGCAACCCTCTCCACGCGGAACACCGGGCAGATCCCGGCCACGGTCGCCAACGCCTCCGGGGTGGTGTCGGTGATGACACCGGCATCCCGCATCATCGCCACCCCCTCCGGCGTCACGGCCGGCCAGGCCCGCAGCACCGGCAGTGCGGCCACGGCATCGAGCTCCACGAGCCGAACCCGCTCCTCGACGCCGCCGACGCGCAGCACGCCCTCACCGGCGGCGCGGACGTTGCGGATCCAGTCCGCAGCGGGGAACCCGCCGAGGACGAACCGCTGACCGTTCTGGTCCAGGACGGTCAGCGGGGTGTGGCGCGGCTCGCCGCTGCGCCTGCCCGGCACGGTGAGCACGGGCAGGTCGAACTCGGCGGTGCCCTGGCGCTGCTGCTCCAGCAGCCCCTCGTTCATCCCCTTGATCCACGACGGTGGCTTGATCCTGCTGATCCTGCTGATCCTGCTGGTCTCGGTCATCGGCTCATCTCCCGGTAGCGGCGGACGGACAGTGGTACGAACAGGGCGAGGATCGCGAGCGGCCAGAGCACGGCCATGAGCCCGGCGTGCGTGGCGATCCACGAGCAGTGCCACGGCGCCCACGACACCGCTGATGCCGTCCGCCCGCCATCCGACGGCCGGCCCGGCCAGCAGCATCACCACGAGCGCGATCGTGGCGATGACCATGTCGGCGACCGCCCGCCCGAGCAGGACGGCTGCGGGCGACATCGGCATGGACCGGAACCGGTCGGTGATGCCCAACCTGGCATCGGTGACGACCGCGAGCATCGTGGTGGACATCCCGAACAGCATCGTCATCGCGTACATGCCGGGCAGCAGCGCCTGGCGGTAGTCGCCGCCTCCCGGCACGGCCATCATGCCGCCGAGCAGGAACGCGAACATCAGGACCATCAGGATCGGGAAGCCGAGGGTGCCGGCCAGCTCGAACGGCCGGTGCCGCAGGTGTGCGAGGTAGCGCCGCAACAGCGTCACGCTGTCGGCAAGCAGCCATCCGGCACGGGAGCCGTGCAGGGGCGCGACGGTCACGCAGCCACCGCCGTGAGCTGCAGGAAGACCTCGTCCAGGGTGGGGCGACGGGCGCTGAGGTCCTCGGCCTCCACCCCTGCGCTCGCGAGCGCGGCGAGGGTGGCACCCAGCGCCGCCAGCCGGTCCTGGACCGGTGCCGAGACGCGCTGCAGGTCCGCATCGACGGTGGCCGCGGTGCCGGCCGCCCGCTGCAGCAGCGCACGGTGGTGCCGCCGGAGACGAGCCCGCGCACCGCGTCCCACCACCTCCGCGCGCCCGCGCGGGTCGAGCCCCGTGGCTGGCTCGTCGAGGAACAGCACGGCGGGCGCCAGGATCATGCTGGTGGCCAGGTCGAGCCGGCGGCGCATGCCGCCGGAGTAGCGCCCCACCGGGCGGTCGGCGGCGTCGGTGAGGGCGAAGTCTTGCCGGCCCCGTTGGGGCCCAGCAGCCCGTGGTCGACACCGGCGAGTGCCGGCCCGGCGGAACCGGGGAAGTTCTTGCGCGGGGAGTCGGTGCGGACGGCGGTGGGCGCGATGGGCAAGAACCCTCCATACTCAAATTTGAACAGCGGGCCATCGAGTGTGCCGGACGCGAGCGGGGTATGCAAACTTGAATCGACCGAAACCGGGCGAGTGTTACGCGCGGGGCGGGTAGGGCGGGAACTGCAGCGCCGGCCAGCTGCCCGGCTTGCCCGGCGAGTGCGGTTCACCCGCCATCGGGTACGCGCCCGCCTCCAGCCGCTCGATGAGGCCCTGCGTCCAGGCGACGCCACCGGCCGCGTTGTGCTCGGAGAGCCCGAACAGCTCGCGGACGTGCGGCGGCTCCACCATGGCGTCGACCTGCGCCTGCGCCTTCTCCCGCGCCTGCTCGAGCGTCGTACGACGCTCCCGCAGCAGCCGGATCGCCTCCTCGCGCGTGAGCGACGGCAGCATCGCGAGCGCCGCACCGAGGAAGTCCGGCCGGGGCTGCGGTCGGCGCACGGCGTCGCGCAGCAGCTTCAGGTACTCGTCGTGGCCCGCCTCGGTCAGCTCGTACTCGGTGCGACCCGGGACGTCGTTGTAGTCGATGAGCAGGCCGGCCGTGGTGAGCGACTTGAGCGCGTGGTAGATCGAACCCCACTTGACGTTGGCCCACTCGTCGGCGCCCCACGCGATGAGGTCGTTGCCCACCAGGTACCCGTGGGCACGGCCGTAGCCGCGCACCACCCCCAGCACCAGCAGGCGCGTCGCCGACATCGGACCAGCCTATCCGCGCCGCACGGCATCGCTCGATCGGTTGGTTGGGTCGCGCAACGGACCGCACGGTCCCCGCTCTCCCGCCCCGGGAGGGCATCATCGGCGGTCAGGGGGCGATCACATGAACCGGAACACCACCACGGCTCGGCTCGCGGCAGCCGCCGCTGCCGTCCTGCTCGCAGCATTCGCGGCCGGCTGCTCGAGCGGGGGATCGGGCGGCGCCGTCGCGCCGCCGCCGTTCGCGGCCCCCTCGAGCACGGCAGGGTCGAGCACCACCTCGGCTGCCCCGGTGCCCTCGGCGACGCCGACGGCGGCCCCGTCCCCGAACGGCGGCGCGAGCGACCCGGCGCGCTGCACCACCGCCGAGCTCTCGGGCTCGCTCGGCCCGGCCGACGCCGGTGCGGGCTCGGTCTACCTGTCGGTGGTGTTCACCAACAAGAGCAACCGCACCTGCACGGTGCACGGCTTCCCGGGGGTCTCCTACGTGGCGGGCGACGACGGCCACCAGGTCGGCCCGGCCGCAGGTCGCAGCGGGGCCCTCGGTCCAGCCGTGTCGCTCAAGCCCGGCGCCGCGGCGGCGGCGAAGATCCAGCTCGCGAACGTCCACAACTTCGACAACGCCGCCTGCGGTTACACCCCGGTGCGCGGGCTGCGCGTGTACCCGCCCGACGACACGGCCGCGATGTACCTGCCCTACGAGACCACCGGCTGCGCCAAGACCCCGCCCGCGCCGAGCCAGCAGCTGCAGGTGCAGACCGTCCAGCCCGGCTGAGCGCACCGAACGCGCACTGGTTCGGGTTGGATCATGAGCCAGTGGGCGCTCGGCCCGGATTGCGGGCTGCGAGTATGACGGCATGACCTATGTCGCCGACTCCGCACGCTACGACGCCGCGACGTTCCGCCGCTGCGGGCGCAGCGGACTGGACCTGCCCGCGATCTCGCTGGGCCTCTGGCACAACTTCGGCGGTGACCGCCCGCTCGACACCCAGCGCGCCATCCTGCGCCGCGCGTTCGACCGCGGCGTCACGCACTTCGACCTCGCCAACAACTACGGCCCGCCCTACGGCAGCGCCGAGACGAACTTCGGTGGGCACTTCGCCGCCGACTTCAAGCCCCACCGCGACGAGCTGATCCTCTCCACGAAGGCCGGCTACGACATGTGGCCGGGCCCGTACGGGCAGGGCGGCGGATCGCGGAAGTACCTGCTCGCCAGCCTGGACCAGTCGCTGGCCCGGATGGGCCTGGACTACGTCGACATCTTCTACAGCCACCGCTTCGACCCCGACACCCCGCTCGAGGAGACGATGGGCGCGCTCGACACCGCCGTGCGGTCCGGACGCGCGCTGTACGCGGGCATCTCCTCCTACAGCGGCGAGCGCACCCGCGAGGCCGTCGCCATCCTGCGCGACCTGGGCACACCGCTGCTGATCCACCAGCCGTCCTACTCGATGCTCAACCGCTGGATCGAGGAGGACCTGCTCGACGTGCTGGGGGAGGAGGGCGTGGGCTGCATCGCATTCTCCCCACTCGCGCAGGGCATGCTCACCGACAAGTACCTCAACGGCGTCCCGGCCGGGTCACGGGCCTCGCGCGGGTCGTCGCTGTCCACGGACCTGCTCAGCGACAAGAACCTCGCCCACGTCCGCGCGCTCAACGCCATGGCGAGCGACCGCGGCCAGTCGCTCGCGCAGATGGCGCTCGCGTGGGGCCTGCGCGACCCGCGCGTGACGTCGGTGCTCATCGGCGCGAGCAGCGTCGAGCAGCTCGACGACAGCCTCTCCGCGCTGGACAACCTGGCCTTCGGCGACGACGAGCTCGCCACGATCGACCAGCACGCCGTGGACGCGGGCATCAACCTCTGGGCACGCTCCGCCGAGCGCTGAGCTCCCGCCGCGTCGCCGCCCGCAGCCCGCCCGATCGGCCCGGTCTGGGGGCGGCACCGCGGACGGTGCTGTCCGGGGCGAGCCGCCGGTAACCGGCGCCCACCCGGCCACCGGCCGCGTCGAGAGCCCGGGCCGCCGCGGCCACCAGCTCCCGCGGATCACCGGTGGCCGCCAGGCGCCGCAGCCCGGAACACGCGGCGGCGCAGCCGTCCGGGTCGGTGGCCGACCAGCGGCGCACCAGCCACTTGCCGCGCCCGAGCCACCGGCGCCTGCGCAGCAGCGTCAGCTCGCCCGCCGCGGCGAACACCTCGGCGCCGACGGTGAGCAGCTCGTCGGGCTCGCAGCTGCCGCCGAGGTCGTCGACCAGCGCGGTGAGCACGTAGCGGCGGTCGTTGCTCTCCGCGGACGTCAGCGGTGGCGGGCCCGCCGCCCAGCGGTGCCGGGCCTCGCGCTGCAGGCGGGCGCCGTGCCCGCCGACGTCGCGCACGAGCACCCCGGACGCGCACATGTGCAGCAACGGCGAACGCCGCGCCGCGGTCTCCTTCGCCACGAACACCTGCCACGACTCGGCGGTGTGCACGAACAGCTCGGTCAGCGGCGCGCGGCCGACCGTCTCGCGCAGCACCGGCCCGGGCGGCGGCAGCAGGACCACGAGATCCAGGTCCGACGTCGGGGTGGCGCGCCCGGCCCCGTTGCTCCCCGCGAGGACGACGGCGAGCGCTGCCGGCCAGCGCCGCGCCACCACCCGCTGCGCCAACTCCGTCGCCTGCCGCGGATCCACCGACGGAACGCTACCCGGGCCGGCCGGCACCGGGCCCCGCACGTCAGGAGGGACGCCCTGCTGACCTTCAACGTCAGCAGGGACGCCCTCCTGACGTGCGGGGGCGCGGGGCGCTAGCGCAGGCACTCCGGCAACGGCGTGGCGTGCAGGAGACCGAGCCGTCGGGTGGCGCGGGTGAGCGCCACGTAGAGGTCCGACGGGCTCCTGGCGTGGATCCGCCCGGGCTCGACCACGATCACCGTGTCGAACTCCAGTCCCTTCGCCTCGGCCGCGGTGAGCACCGCCACCGGCAGCTCCGCGGGCGCGTCGAAGCCGTCCGGCACGATCACCGCCGCCGTGCCCACCAACCCGTCGAGCTCCGCCGCCAGCGCCGCCGCCAGCTCCGGGCCCAGCGCGGTGGCGGCCACCTCCCGCACCCACGGCCGATCCCCGGTCGATCGCACCGACGCCGGGGCCACCAGCCCGGGCCCGATCTCCGGAAGCACCCGCGCGGCCAGCTCCATGATCTCCGCGGACGTCCGGTAGTTCACCGACAGCTGCTGGCGGGTCCACCGCGACGCGAGGAACGGCGCGAGCACCCCCGCCCAGCTCCGGGCACCCGCCGCCGAACCGCGCTGAGCCAGGTCCCCGACGGCGGTGATCGACCGGGTCGGGCAGCGGCGCATCAGCACGTGCCAGTCCATCTCCGAGAGCTCCTGCGCCTCGTCGACCACGATGTGGCCGTAGGTCCACTCCCGGTCGGACTCGGCCCGCTCCACGACGGTGCGGTGATCGGCCGCGGCGTTGCGCTCGGCCAGCCGCGCCGCATCGATGACGTCGACGGCGCGCAACGACTCGTCGTCGTCACGGTCGTAGTTCTCGAAGATCTCCAGGACGCCCTCGGCGAACACCGCGTCGTCGTCAGCAGTCCCATCGTCGGCAGCCCCATCCTCGGCCGCGTCCGCGGTGGGCGCAGGCTGGTACGGAACCGCACCGAGCACCTCGACGGCCTCGTCCAGCAGCGGCGCGTCGGACACCGTCCACGCCTCGGCCACGTCCCGGTGCAGCACCGTCAGATCGACGTCCGTGCTGATCGCCGCGAGCCGCTCGCGGGACCCGTAGAGGTCGGCGAGCAACCGCTCCGGCGTCAGCACCGGCCACAGCGCGTCGATGGCCTGCTGGAAGCCCGGATGGTCACTCAGCTCCAGCCGCAGGTCGGCCGCGACACCGGCCGCCGGCGCGGAGTCGAGGTCGGCGTCGCGCAGCCAACCGGCGCCGATCGCCCGCACGGCACGCTCGACGAGTGCCTCCCCGACGGCGGCCCGGAACGCGCTGCGCGCCAGGTTGTGCGGCAGCCCCGTGGCGCGGGCCCGCTCCCGCGCCACCGCCGCGAGGTCGTGGTCGATCTCGACCGTCACGTCGGGGAGCTCGACGCGCAGGGGCTCGACGGGCAGCTCCTGGCGGTCGGCGACGGCGCGGCGCAGGACGTCGACCATGCCGAGCCCGCCCTTGATCCACGCGACCGGGCGCGGATCGAGGGCGGTCGTCTCGAGCCCGTGATGCACCATGCCCGGCGTCGTGAACACCACGGCCGTCTCCCCGAGCGCGGGCAGGACCTCACCGATGTAGGTCAGGAACGCCGGCGTCGGCCCGACCACGAGCACGCCACGGCGCACCAGCCGCTCGCGGTGCTCGTAGAGCAGGAAGGCGACCCGGTGCAGCGCCACCGCGGTCTTGCCGGTGCCGGGGCCGCCCTCGATCACGACGGTGCCGGCCAGCGGCAACCGGATGATCTGGTCCTGCTCCGCCTGGATCGTGCTGACGATGTCGCGCATCGCGGCAGCCCGCGGTGCCGAGATCGCCGCGAACAATGCGGCATCGCCGGCATGGGACGTGGTGATACCCGCATCGAGCACGGCATCCGCGTCGAGCACGTCGTCATGAAAGGCGACGACCGTGGCGCCGGCGGTTCGGAAATGGCGCCGGCGCGTGACACCTTCGGGCTGCGCGACGGTGGCGCAGTAGAACGGCCGCGCCGCCGGGGCCCGCCAGTCGGTGAGCAGCGGTTCGTCCAGCGCGTCGTCGAACAGGCCGATCCGGCCGATGTAGGACGTCACCCCACCGGTGCGGTCGAGCCGCCCGAAGCACAGCCCGGTGCGCGCCGCCCCCAGCTGGACGGAGCGGTTCGACCAGGTCCGGACGGCGACGTCGCGCTGCCAGCGGTCGTGGTTGAGCGTGCCCAGTGACTCCAACGGCTCGTCGAACACCCGGCGAGCCCGCTCCTGGGCCGCCCGGCGCTCGGCCTCGAGCCGGTCATACAGGCCGTTGACATACAGTTTCTCCGCAGTGAGCTCCGGATCGCGGACCCCGTCTTTCATCTGCACCCCGAAATGTGGTAGAGTGGTATTTATCAGCGCGGAATTGCATGGTCGCCGACTTGTCAGAATAGCATTCGATCGGCACCTTCGGGAATGCCGGATGACAAGGTTTCGGTCGCCCGCCCGCCGAATAACCGGTTGCCTGCCGCCCTGGCCGCGGGTGCACTGGCTCCCATGATCACCCCGGTACCCCCGCCCGTCCGGATCGGCGCACTCGCACCGCTGACCCCGCCCGGCTGGGTCGAGGCGGGCCGGCAGCTGCTCGCGGGCCTCGAGCTCGCCGTCCAGGACGTCAATGCCGCAGGCGGGATCGGTGGCCGGCCTCTGGAACTGGTGGTCCGCGACACCGCAGCAGACCCGCAGCGAGCCGCTGCGGCCGTGGACGAGCTGGCCCAGCTGGGGGTTGCCGCCGTCGTGGGGGAGTACCACAGCGTCGTCGCCCGCTCGGCCGCCGCCCGGGCCGACGCAGTCGGCCTTCCGTTCCTCTGCTCGTCAGCGGTACTCGACGCCCTCACCGAGCAGCCCACGCAATGGGTCGCGCGACTCGCCCCGGCACAGTCACGCGGCTGGCGGACCTACGCGGACCTCCTCCTCGGCGCGGGCCACACCCGGATCGCCGTCGCCGCCCAGCCGAGCGTCTACTGGGCCGCCGGCACGCGCATCCTGCGCGAGCACCTCACTCCACGCGGCGCCACGGTCGTCGACCTCGGCCCCGAACTCGACCCCGCGGCCGTGTGCGAGGCGCTCGTCGACCAGCGCGCCACGGCACTGCTGTTGCTGGTCGGCCACCCGGACCCGGCGGTACCGATCGTGCGGGCCGTGCGCCGCGACCGGCGCCTCACCGAGCTCCTGATCGGGGCCCCCGCCGGGCAACCGGAGTTCCCCTCCTGGGCAGCGTTGCTCGGCGCCGACGGCGCCGCGATCCCGTTCCTGCGCTACCTGCCCGAGCGCCTCGGACCCCTCGGCGCGCGTGTCGAGGGGGCACTGCGCGAGCGGCTGGCCGCGGCGCCCTCCTTCGTCGCCTTCGAGGGCTACGACACCGTCACCGTCCTCGCCGACGTGCTGCGGTCCCACGGCACCGACCGGGCGAGCATCGCCGCGTCCTGGCCGCACGTCGCCGTCGAGGGCACGCGCGGAACGATCCGGTTCTCCCGGACACCGGGCATCGCGGTGTGGCAGTGGACCTGGCCACCGATCCAGGTCGTCGACCGGGATCCGGCGCAACCCGATCGCCTCCGGGTGCTGCACACCGGCTGAGAGCCGCGCACCTCAGCGATAGGGCGCCCGTCAGGGAGCAGGCGCCGGTGCCGCCTCGCGCTCACCGACGAACCGGGCCCGTCCGGCCAGTGCCCCCACCACCGCCTGCGGTGCGAACATCACGAGCACCACCACCAGCGGCACCGTCCAGCCGCCGCTGAGGTCGTGCAGCGCACCGACGGCGAACGGGCCGGCCGCCGCGACCATGTAGCCGACGCTCTGGGCCATGCCCGAGAGCTGCGCGGCGTGTGCGGCGTCCGGGGCGCGCAGCGCCATCAGCGTCAGCGCCACCCCGAGGCAGCCGCCCTGCCCGACGCCGAGCACGACCGTTCCGACGATCTCCGCTCCGGGGATCACCAGCACCATGAGCAGCCCGAGCGCCGACAGGGCCGTGACCCCGGCCACCACCGCCGACTGCTGCCGGAACCGCGTGGCGATCGTCGGCGCCGCCATGGCACCGGCGATGCCGGTGAAGCTCGCGATCGACAGCAGCCAGCCCGCGGCAGCCGCGTCGAATCCGCGGGCGACGAACACCGCGGGGAGCCAGGCGGCGAGACCGTAGTAGCTCATCGACTGCAGCCCCATGAACGCCGTGACCTGCCACGCGATCGGGTCGCGGCGCAGCGCGGCCACCTGGCTGGCGCCGGCACCGATGCGGTGCCCGGCCCCGCGCAGCTGCGGCAACCAGCACAGCAGCGCACCCAGCGCCACGATGCCCCACGCACCCAGCGCGAGCCGCC
The DNA here is from genome assembly GCF_042653605.1 of Pseudonocardia sp. GCM10023141. Classification (NCBI taxonomy): domain Bacteria; kingdom Bacillati; phylum Actinomycetota; class Actinomycetes; order Pseudonocardiales; family Pseudonocardiaceae; genus Pseudonocardia; species Pseudonocardia sp. GCM10023141. The sequence goes on along the minus strand of NZ_JBHSIR010000055.1, from coordinate 280,646 downwards.
AGTCCAGGCCCGCCGCCTGCGCCACCGGCACGGTCAGGCCGGCCGCCAGTCCACCGCCAGCGGAGATCGCCATCGTGTAGATCCCGGTCATCAGGCCGGTCCGGTGGGAGAAGTCGCGCTTGATCAGGCTGGGCAGCAAGACGTTGCCCATCGCGATCGCCGCGCCCACGAGCACGGTGCCAGCGAACAGCGCCACCAGCGACGGCAGCAGGCGCGTCGCGAAGCCCGCCACCAGCAGGACCAGCGCGATGAACAGCGCCCGCTCGATCCCGATCCGCCGCGCGAGCACGGGCGCCACCGGGGCGAACAGCCCGAAGCAGAACACCGGCAGCGCGGTCAGCAACCCGGCGGTGACCCCGGAGAGGCCCTCGACCACGCGGATCTCGGCCAGCAACGGCGCCACGGCCACCACGGCCGGACGCAGGTTGATCGCCACCAGCACGATCGCGAGTGCCACCCACAACGACGTCGAACGCACCGCGGGGACCGGCCGGACCGGTGCCGCCGCCGTCATCACAGCCCCTCCACGAGCGCGCGGGCGGCGTCGAGGTACGCGCTCGCGGCCGCGCGCGCCGCCACCGGGTCGCCTGCGGCGATCGCCTCGGCGAGGTCGTCGTGGCCGGGGAAGCCGTTCGGATCGTCATCGAGCGCGTCGACGGTCGCGACGCTGTGCTGCAGCGCCTCCGTGAGCCCGGCGTAGAGGTCGATGAGCACCTGGTTGCCCGTCGCGGCGATCACCGCCCGGTGGAAGTCCAGGTCGGCCGCGACGAACCGCGTGCGGTCACCGCCGGTGGTGGCGGACCGCCGGGCCGCGACGGCGGCCCGGATCGCCACCACGTCGGCCGGGGTGCGACACAGCGCGGCGGTGGCCGCGGCGTCACGTTCCAGGCTGGCGCGCACGTCCAGCACGTCGAGCACGGTGCTGCGGCGGGCCCGGCGCAGCAGCGCCGCACCGAGGTCGGACGCCGCCCGGACGTAGGTGCCGTCGCCGCGGCGGGGCTCCAGCAGGCCCGCGTGCTCCAGCGCGCGCACGGCCTCGCGCACGGTGTTGCGGCCCACCCCCAGCGCGGCGACGAGCTCGGGCTCGGCGGGGATCTTGGACCCGACCGGCCACTCTCCGGTGGAGATGAGGCCTTCGAGCTGCGCCATCACCTGGTCGCATGCGCGCCCGACACGCACCGGAGTCAGATTCACCGGATCAACCTAACATCCCATGTTTCCCGTCCAGGTGACGATGTGACCGAACGCGCTGCCGCTCTAAGCTGCAAGGTGTGGTCGTCCAGCAGGTTCGCAGTGCCGTGCTCCGTGTTCTCCAGCGACCTGCCACGGCCAACGTGCAGCGCTACCGGAAGGTCGCGACGGCCGCAGGTGCGCTCGAGGCGCAGTTCGAGGCCTGCTCCGACACCGAACTGACCGCCGCCGCCCAGGCACTGCGTACGGCGAAGGCGCCCTGGGCGCAGCTGTGTGCGATCGGGCGCGAAGCGGCGCGGCGCACGCTCGGGGAGCGCCCCTTCGACGTACAGCTGATCGGCACCGTCGGCCTGCTCACCGGCCATGTCGTCGAGATGGCCACCGGGGAGGGCAAGACGCTCTCCGGAGCGCTGGCGGCCGCCGGTTTCGTGCTGCAGGGCCGCCGGGTGCACGTGCTGTCACCCAACGACTACCTGGCCCGCCGCGACGCCACCTGGATGCGTGAGCTGTTCGCCCTCATGGGCGTCACCGTCGGCTGGATCGACCAGCACTCCACCCCGGAGCAGCGCCGGGAGGCCTACGCCGCCGACGTGCTGTACGGATCGGTCAGCGAGATCGGCTTCGACGTCCTGCGCCACCGGTTGCGCACCGATACCGCGGGCGCCGAGCTGCCCGAGCCCGACGTCGCGATCGTCGACGAGGTCGACTCGGTCCTCATCGACGAGGCACGGGTGCCGCTGGTACTGGCCGGCGCGGCGGCCGAGGCCCCGCACGACGCCACGATCACCGCGCTGGTGGCCGGGCTCGAGGAGGACACCCACTACGAGACCGACGACGACCGGCGCAACGTCTTCCTCACCGAGGCCGGGCTCGACCGCCTCGAGAAGGAACTGGGCGACGTCAACCTCTACGGCGAGGACCACCGCCACCGCCTCACCGAGATCAACGCCGCCCTGCACGCCCAGGCGCTGCTGCACCGCGACGTCGACTACATCGTGCGGGGCGGCAAGGTCGAGCTGATCAACGTCTCCCGCGGGCGCGTGGGCAGGCTGCAGCGCTGGCCCGACGGGCTGCAGGCCGCCGTCGAGGCCAAGGAGGGCGTCGCGGCCAGCGACAGCGGCGAGGTGCTCGACAGCATGCTCGTGCAGGCGCTGGTGAAGCGCTACCGCACCGTGTGCGGCATGAGCGGCACCGCCGTCGCCGTCGCCGAGCAGCTGCAGGAGTTCTACAAGCTCCCGGTGGGCCGGGTCCCCACCAACGTCGACTGCATCCGTGTCGACGAGCCCGACCGCCTCTACCGCACCGTCGCCGCCAAGGAGGCGGCCGTCGTCACGTACGTCGCTGCCGTGCACGCCACCGGTCGGCCGGTGCTGCTGGGCACCCAGGATGTCGCGGAGTCCGAGCGACTCGCCGCGCAGCTGGCCGCAGCGGGTGTCGAGGCGGTCGTCCTCAACGCCAAGAACGACGTCGAGGAGGCGGCGATCATCGCCCACGCCGGCGAGCGGGACCGGGTCACGATCTCCACGCAGATGGCCGGGCGCGGCACCGACATCCGGCTGGGGGAGGGCGTCGCCGCGCTCGGGGGGCTCTGCGTGGTCGGCATGGGCCGCTACCACACCCGCCGGCTCGACGACCAGCTCCGCGGCCGCGCCGGCCGGCAGGGCGACCCGGGCGGTTCGCTGTTCTTCACCAGCTTCGACGACGACCTGGTCGTGCAGCAGATGCCCGACGCCCCCGTGCCCCAGCAGGTCGACGAGGACGGTGCGGTCCACGACGCCCGCGCACAGCACACCGTCGAGAACGCGCAGCGCGCCGCGGAGGGCGCGCACCTCGACGGGCATCGCGGCACGTGGCGCTACAACCAGCTCGGCGAGGGCCAGCGCGCCGACCTGCTCGCCCACCGCGACCACGTGCTGCGCGGCGACGAGGCGGCCCGCCACCTCGAGGAGCGCAGCCCGCAGCGCTACGCCCGGCTGCGCACGGAGCTCGGCGCCGACGTCGTGGCCGAGGCCGCCCGCCAGATCGTGCTGTATCACCTCGACCGCGGCTGGAGCGATCACCTGGGATTCCTCACCGACGTCCGGGAGGGGATCCACCTGCGCGCGATCGCGCGCGAGACGCCTGTTGACGAGTACCACCGGATCGCGATCGCGGAGTTCGAGGAGTTCCTGCAGCGGGCCTACGAGCGGGCCACCACCACGTTCGACAGTGCCGCGATCACCGCCGACGGCGTCGACCTGGAAGGCCTCGGCCTCCAGCGTCCCGCCTCGACCTGGACCTACATGGTCAATGACAACCCGTTCGGCAACTCCGAGGACCGCTTCCTGCACTCCATGGGCACGATGATGCGCCGTTCGGGGCTGCGGCCCGGGTCTGCGGCCCCGGAACCGGGGTAGCAGCGGTCCGGAGGGGACTCTGAATGCCTGCCCCGCAACCGGTTGTCAATCGCGCAGGAACCGCGTGTGGGCCGCCGGCGCCCGGCGGTCGAACAGCGTCGTGAGGTGCCCGCGGCCCGGAAGCACCACCAGCTCGGCGCCGGGGATGCCGTGAGCGATCGCGACCACCAGCCTGCGGACGACGTCGGGGTGGTCGAGCGCGAGCTGCAGCGCGGTCACCCCGCCCGCGGACGCGCCGAACACGTCGACGGGGCCCTCGAAGCGGTCCCGCAGCGCGACGGCGTACCACCCGGCGACGTCGGCGATCGAGGTGCCGACCGGCACGTCCAGCGGGCGGTTGATCTGGTGCACCGCGCGTCCGGTTGCGGTGGCCAGCGCGGTGGCCGACCACCGGTCGGCGCGGGGGACCACCACCGACAGGTCGGCGCCTGCGCCCAGCCCCGGGATCGACACCAGCGGTGGCCCGGCCCCGACGATCAGCACCGACAGGCCGTTGTTCAGGGGTGCTCCCCGTGCGATCGCCATGAACCCGAGGGGAGGGCGATCAGGCCGGCCCCGGACTGGATGGGGGGCCGCTGTCGAGAACTCCCACCAGCGCCGCGGCGGTGAGGGCGACGGCCCGGTCACCGTCGTGGACCAGTGGCCGCAGCACCGCGAGCGCTGCGGGCGCCGGCATCTCCGCGAGCGCCTGTACCAGGCGCATGCGCACTGCCGGAGCCGCGCCGGGTGCGGCGAGCTCGCCCGCCAGTGCAGCCATGATCGGGTCCGCCGCTGCGGGGTCCAACGCGAGCGTCCCCAGCACCTCGGCAGCCTCCACGTCGCTCGTGCCCTCGACCACCATGGCGACGAGCATCGGCACGGCCGCTGCCGAACCCCGCGAACCCATCGCCAGCGCGGCGCGCCCGCGCACCGTCACGGCCGGATCACCGAGCGCGTCCGCGAGCACCGCGTCGGCCTCCGGGCCGGTCATGACGGCGATCGCCCGCACCGCGCGCAAGCGGACATCGACATCGTCGGACCGCGCGCCCGGCGCCAGGCTCGCCACCGCGTCACCACCCGCCCGCACGAGGGCCCATCGGAGCGCACCCGCGACGTTCGGGTCGGACTCGGTCAGGACGGCGGCCGCCAGGAGTTCGAGGGGGACCGGCACGTCCTCGGCCGGGGCCAGCACCGCCTGCTGGCGGCGGGAGGCGCTCGGCGAGTCGAGCCGCTGCATGAGCTCGACGATGCGCAGGACGTCCGGCCAGCCCGACGGGGTCGTCGCATCGACCGTGTGCAGCCGCTCGAGCAGCTCCCGGTCACGTTCCAGCCGATCCTCCGTCCACCGGATGAGGTCACCGACCAGCGCGGACGGCGTGAAGTCCGGATCCTCCAGCGCGCGGCCGACCTGGCGCAGCGACAGCCCCAACGACCGCAGGCTCTCCACGTGGAAGATCCGGCGGATGTCCTCGTCGCGGTACTCGCGGTAGCCCCCCACGGTGCGGCCCGTGGGGCGCACCAGCCCGAGGGTCTCGTAGTGCCGCAGCATCCGGGCGCTCACGCCCGAGCGGCGGGCCACGTCGCCGATCAGCACCCCGTCGCCCCTGCCGGATCGCGCAGGAGGGCTTCGGTGGCGCGGGCGTGCGCCCGCACCGACGGGTCGGCGCTCGCCAACCCCGGCTGCAGGGCCGCCACGACCACGTCCCCGAGCGCGACGAGTGCCCGGCTGAGGCTCCTCCGCACCGACCGGTCGCCGCGGCCGAGTTGGGTGGCCAGTTCCACCGCCAGTCCTCCCTGCTCACCGTCGGGCACGAGGAGGACGGCGGTGCGCCAAGCGGTGCGTGCGACCTCGTCGTCGGCGTCGCGCAGCAACGACCGCGTGATCGCGGGCCACACGCTGCTGTCCCCGATCTTGGACAGCGTATGCAATGCCTGGCTGCGGGCCTGCGCGCGCCCGGACCGCAGCTCCGCGCGCAGGCCGGGCAGCGTGATCTCCGGTGGGAGACGGGTCAGTGCCCAGGTGAGCATGTCGCGCACGAAGAAGTCCGGCTCCACCGCCGACCGCGCCACGAGTACGTCGACCAGCGCCGGATCCGGATGCGTGCCCACCGCCAGCGCCGCCTGCAGCCGTGTGGACGAGCTGCCGGCGCTCAACGCGTCGATCAGGCGGGTATCGGGGTACATGGGGACCACCTCCTGTGCCCAGCCAAAACCTTGTCACCGTGTCAAGGTCAAGCGCGCCCGCGCTCAGGCACCGCAGACGACGATCATGGCCAAAGCCCGAGCAACCACTCACCCACACGCCCGTGCTGGTGAAGCCGTGACCGCACGGGCGAGCACTGCCGGAGGCCGCCACCACTAGCCTTCCCATGCCTGGGAGGTATCGATGGAGCTGCGGCTGTTGAGCTACGTGGTGGCGATCGCGGAGGAGGGCAGCATCAGCGGGGCGGCGCGGCGACTGCACCTGACGCAGCCGACGCTGAGCCGTCAGCTCCGCGAGCTCGAACGGGAGCTGGGCACCGCGCTGTTCACCCGGGAGGGCCGCGGGCTCGCCCCCACCGCCGCAGGCGCGGTGCTGGCCCGACGCGCCGCCACCGTGCTCGCCGAGGCCGACGCCGCGATGGCCGACGTCCGGCTGGCCGCGCAGGGCATGAGCGGGCGCCTCACCCTCACGTTCGCGGGCTCGGGCATCAACGGCCCGCTCGGCAACGCGCTGGGCCGGATCCGCCGCGAGCTGCCGCGCGTCGACCTGCGCCTGGAGGAGAGCTTCAACGACGCCGAGATGTCGACCGGGGTGCTGGAGGGCCGCTACGACATCGCCGTGCAGCGCCTGCCGATGCGCGACGCCCGCCTCGCGACCCAGGTCTGGTGGCGCGAGCCCCTCACCCTGTTCCTGCCCGTGTCCCACCCGCTGGCCCACGACCCCGAGCCGGCGCCGCTGTCGATCCTCGGGCAGATCCCGCTGGTCGTCTGGCCGCGCGACGTCTCGCCGCGCTCCTACGACGAGATCATCGCGCTCTGCCACCGCGCCGAGGTCGTGCCGAAGATCAGCGCCGAGGGCCGCAGCGTGCAGACCCTGCTCGCGCTCGTCGCCGCCGGCTTCGGCGCCGCGGTCCTCGCCGACTCCCACCGCGCGCTGCGCCGCGTCGGGGTGGCCGCTCGCCCGCTGGCGGGCACCTCGACCACCCTCCACGTCGTCTGGCGGGCCGCCGACCCCAACCCGCTGGTGGAGCGGATCCGCGCCACCCTCACCGAACTGCAGCACCAGCACACCGCCTGACCGCTCCCGCGATGATTCGCGGCCCCCGCGGAAGTCCTGTCCAGCGCGCTGCCCCCACCCCCGCGTCCAGGAGCCCACACCATGACCACGACCGCACCCGCCACGCCCTGGCCACTCGTCCACGCCGAGCGCGCCGCACTCGCCGCCGACCTCGCCGACCTCACCACCGACCGGTGGAGCACACCGTCGCTGTGCACCGGGCTGACGGTGCGCGAGGTGCTCGCACACCTCACGTCCGCGGCGGGCCTGACACCGCTGCGGTGGCTGGCCGGGGTGATCCGGTGCCGTTTCGACTTCGACAAGCAGGTGGCCATGCGCCTGGCCGAGCAGTTGGGCGCCGACGCCGACGAGACGCTCGCCCGGTTCCGCACCGTCGTCACCAGCACCACGATGCCGCCGCTGCCCGTGATCGCGATGCTGGGGGAGACGATCGTGCACGGCGCCGACATCCGCCGACCCCTGGGTATCGACTACGTGCCGCCGATCGCCACGGTCACCCGCGTCGCCGCGTACTACAGCGGGTCCGACCAGGTCGTGCTCGCGAAGGGACGGATCACCGGCCTCCACCTCGCCGCCACCGACGGACCCTTCACCACCGGGTCGGGGCCGCTCGTGTCCGGCCCGACGCTCGCCCTGATCATGGCGATGACCGGCCGCGCCGCGTTCTGCGACGACCTCGACGGCGACGGGGTCCCGACGCTGCGAGGCCGCGCGGGGGGGCGGTGACCGGTGGAGTGGAGCGCAATGCCCGTCCCAGTCCCGCCGAGCTGCAGCACCGGCGCCGGCAGCGCCGCCACGGGTGCTGGGACCACCTGATCGTCGCCCCGCTCTGGGTGGCCTACCAGGCCAACCTCGGCACCCTCCTGCGCACGTGCGACGCCGCAGGCGCCTGCCTCGCGGTGCCCCGCACCCCGCACTACCGCGACGCGCTGCGCCGCGGCAACACCCTGACCACCCGCAGCTGCGTGCGCTGGGTGGCGCCGTCGAAGCTGCGCTGGGTCCGGGAGCAGCGCCGCAGCGGCAGCCGCATCGTCGCCGTCGAACTCGCCGACGGGGCCATCGCACTGTCCCGGCTCGCGCCGGCCACGCAACGCACGGTGGTGCTGCTCGGGCACGAGCACCACGGCATCCCCGCCGAGGTGTGGGATGGTCGGCCAGGGCGCCAGCCTCAACGTCGCCGTGGCCGGATCGCTCGTGCTCTACCGGCTGGCCGGCCTCGTCTGACGGTGACCGGGGGCGATTCAGGCGGGTCGGAGGTACTCGGCAAGGATCCGAGGATGACTGCACCGCCCGTCCGCTACGGGGTCTACCTGCCCCCGTTCGGCCCGTTCGGCGATCCCACCGTGCTCGTCGACCTCGCCGTGCGTGCCGAGGCAGCCGGCTGGGACGGCGTTTTCCTGTGGGACCACGTCGTCACCACGGCGATGCCCATCGTCGACACCTGGACCACCCTCGGCGCGATCGCGCAGGCCACCACCCGGATCCTGATCGGGCCGATGGTCACGCCGCCCGCTCGCCGCCGGCCGTGGGTGCTCGCCCGGCAGGCGTCCACCGTCAACCGGCTCTCCGGTGGCAGGCTCGTCTTCGGCACCGGGCTGGGCACCGACGAGTCGGGCGACTTCAGCCGGGTCGGTGAGCCCGCCGACGTCCGCACCCGCGCCGCCACGTTCACCGAGGGCCTCGGCCTCATCCGGGAGATGTGGTCGGGACGGCGGATCCGGCACAACGGCCCGCACTTCCGCGTCACGCTCGACGAGTCACCGCCGGAACCGCATCCGATCCCGGTCTGGATGGCGAGCTCCACCGGCAACCCCCGGGTCACCCGCCGGGCCGTCCAGGCCGACGGGATCTTCCCCAACCCGCCCGACCACACCGACCCCCGCCGAGGTGGCCACCATCCTCGCCGCCGTACGCGCCGCCGGGCTGCCCGCCGACCGCCCCTTCGACGTGGCGGTGCGCGGCAACGCCAGCCCCGCGTGGGACGAACCGGCCACCGTCGACCTCGCGGGTCTCGCCGCAGTCGGCATGACGTGGTGGCTGGAGTCGCTGATGCACCTCGACCCGCTGGAGCTGTCGCTGCGGGTGGTGGACGCCGGGCCACCCAGACCAGGGGAGCGGGGCCCAGGGGAGTAGCCGAACCCCCTGTTCACCCGCCGCTCATGATCGAGACATGCGGTTGCGGCAGGCTGGGTGCGGTGGAGGAGATCGTGGCGGCGACGCCGGTGGCCGACCGGTTCGCCCGGCTGTGTGCCTCGGTGGTCGGCGGGCTGCCGTGGGGCCTCGCCCGCATCGTCGCCCCGAGCCTGCTCGGCTTCGCCGTGATCAACGGGTGCACGTTCGCACTCGACCTCGGCCTGCTCGCCGTCCTGCGCAGCCTGCTCGGGCTCGACGTCGCGGCCGCCTTCGGCACCGCCTACCTCATCGCGTTCGCGGTGAGCTTCGTGCTCAACCGCCGGTTCAACTTCCGCTCCCACGCCCCGGTCGGCAGGCAGACCGCGATCTACGCGGTGGTGGTGGCCGTCAACTTCTTCGGGTTGATCCTCGGGCTCGCCACCGGCCTGACCGCGCTGGGCATGCACTACCTGGCGGCCCGGATCGTCGCCGGTTGCTGCGAGGCCGTGTTCATGTACTGCGCGATGCGCTGGGTCGTGTTCCGGAACTAGTTCCGGAGCAGGCCGCTCCACGCATGGCCGGGATGGACCTGCTCCACGGCCTCCCGCAGCCAGCGGCGACGGTCCGCGTCGAGGGTCGGCAGCACCGACTCCAGGTCGCCGACGTCCTTGGGCCGCAGGTGCTTGGCCTTGAACAGCAGTACCGTCTCCACCGCGAGGTAGGGCACGCCGTCGGGCGTGCGCTCCACGACCTGATCCCAGGGCAGCGTGATCCGCTCATCGCGGCGGCACACCCACGTCGCGTCGCCGTGCGGCTCGCGGAAGACGTCGAGGACGAAGGCCTGTTCGTCCTCGGACCACAGCCACACCTGATGCGTCTGGCCGAGCGCGGGGGAGTCGGTGGCGTGCAGCATGCCCTCGTGCGGGACGACCCATCGCCAGTGCGGTGCGGTGAACGCCGCGAGCAGCGCCGGTACGTCCCGGTCGACGACGGTGATCTCCAGGTCGCTGTGCGGGCGCGTCTCGTGGCCGAGATGCAGGTCGACCGCCCAGCCGCCGGCAACCGCCCAGCGCAGCGGCGCACCGCCGGCAACGCGCACGAGGCGGAGGCGGTCGCGGGCCTCGGCGGGGGACCAGGCCCGCCACGGCGTCACCTGCTCGTCGAACGGGACCGGAAGATCGGGCATGCCCACCGCATCTGTGTACACGTTCGCGTACACTCGCGCCAATGCGTGCGCCCGAAGTGCTGTCGGTCCGCGAGTTCCGGGCCGGTCTGGCCGCTACGCTGAAGCGCGTACGGGATCCGAGTGGCAGGCCGGTGTTCATCGGGGCCCACCGACGACCGGAGGCTGTTGTCATGTCGGTGTCGCAGTACCAGGAGCTGTCCGAGGCCGCGGAGCGGCGGGAAGCGGTGGCCGAGGCGTTGGCGTCCGTGCGCGCCGAGGGCCTGGAGCCCAGCCCCGAGGACCTGGAGCTGTTCACCGCCGTGGCCGTGGGCGAGCTGAGCACCGATCAACTCCGCGAGCGGGTACCGGCACGCTACGTCCGGTGAGCTGGGACCCCTACAGCCGGCGCCCTCGCGCGGGTAGTGGCGACGAACTCGGCGGTGGGCCTGCCCTCACGATAATGTCATAACATCGATTATCGGATCGACGTTCGACCTGTAGGAGGGCGGTCGCGGCCGCCATGGGCCCCGGCCGAGCGCCCACTGGTTCGGTGTCGACCATGAGCCAGTGCGCGGTGATCACCGGCCCCGCGGCCGAGCGCCCACTGGTTCATGGTCCAACCCGAACCAGTGCGCGTTGATCACTCCACCCCGGGCTGTTCACCGGAGGGCGCCCGCCTGACGTTATGACAAGAGTGCGACGGATCGCCCGGGCAGGCGGGAAGCCCCTCGACCGTGGACTGCGCCTGCCCAGGACCCGACCCGTGTCGTGCGGGTCGCGTCAGCCCGCGGTCGGCGGCTGGTCGACCAGCTGCGCGAGGTAGAGCTGCTCCCCCAGCCGGTCGATCAGCTCGAGGTTGGTCTCGATGTAGTCGATGTGGTGTTCCTCGTCGGCGAGGATCTCCTCGAGGAGGTTGGCCGTGGTGTGGTCGTTCTTGGCCCGGCACATCGTGACGCCCGGGCGCAGGCGCTCGACGACACCCAGCTCGATCTGGAGGTCGGACTGCAGCTGCTCGCGCACGTTCTGCCCGATCTTCAGGGTGCCGAGACGCTGGTAGTTGGGCAGGCCCTCGAGGAACAGGATGCGGTCGGTGATCTTCTCCGCATGCTTCATCTCGTCGATGGACTCGGCCTTGGTGTACTCGGCGAGCTTCGTCAGGCCCCAGTTCTGCTGCATCTTGGCGTGCAGGAAGTACTGGTTGATGGCGGTGAGCTCGCTGGTGAGCTGAGCGTTGAGCAGCTCGATGATCTCGGGATCGCCCTGCATGATGTGGTCCGTTCGTCAGCGGTCGGGAAGATGACCGTAACGGCGGTACCCGAACGGGTGCGACGCAGGATGACCTGGCCAAGGGCGAAGTCAGACTCAGCCCAGGTGAGCCTCAGCAGCGCGCGATCGTGCCCGTCTACGCGGAGATCGGCAGTTCGGACAGCTCTGACGGGGCGTTGGCCGCGGCCAGGAAGACGTCGATGTGGTCGTGGCAGGACCCGCAGCCGGTGCCCGCCTCGCAGGCGTCGCCGACCTCCTCGACCGTGCTGGCACCCCGAGCGATGCAGGAGCTGATCACCGAGTCGGTGACCGCCATGCAGATGCACACGTACATCGCCAGGCACCCCTTCGTTTAGGTCAGCCTATGCTCTCAGTCCATCCGGCAGCGCGCAAGACGTCACCCGGAGGAAACATCGGGATCTCTCGTCCGCCGTGGCCGCGCGCCTGACTACCCTGGGTGCGTGCCGCTCGACGAGTACCGCCGGAAGCGCGACGCCCGGCGCACTCCCGAGCCGATTCCGGAGCAGGACCCCACCGACCCCTCTCCTGGCACCCGGTTCGTGATCCAGGAGCACCACGCCCGCAGGCTGCACTGGGACGTGCGGCTGGAGCGCGACGGCGTGCTGGTGTCGTGGGCGGTGCCCAAGGGCCTGCCGACGGACCCGGAGACGGTGCGGCTGGCCGTGCGCACCGAGGACCATCCCATCGAGTACCTCGAGTTCTCCGGGGAGATCCCGGCGGGCGAGTACGGCGGCGGCTCGATGACGATCTGGGACACCGGCACGTACGAGACCGAGAAGTGGAACTCGCGCGAGGTCATCGTCCGCATGCGCGGGAACCGGGCGAACGGCCGGTTCGTCTTCATCCGCACCGACCGGGAACGAGGCAAGGACAACTGGCTGCTGCGCGGGTCGGACGCGGCACCGGACCGGGAACCGCTCCCCCACGACGCGCTGCCGATGATCGCGACACCGGGCCCACTCCCCCCGCCCGGCGACGACTGGTGGCTGCAGATCGCGTTCGGGGGGCGGCGGGTGATCGTGCGCGTCGACGGCGGGCGCGCCCGGATCACCGATGCCGACGGCGAGGAGGTCGAGGCGCCGCGGCTGCGCGGCCTGGGTCCGGCGCTGGGCATCACGCAGGTGCTCCTCGACGGCGAACTGGTCGGACCGACGGCGACCGCCGACCTGTGGATCGGCGACCTGCTGCACCTGGACGGGCGCGACACGTGCGCGTTGCCGTTCCGGGAGCGGCGGGCCCTGCTGGAGGGGATCGGGGCGCTCGTCGGCCCGCACTGGCGCCTCGCTCCCGTGTTCCCCGGCGCCGGTGACGAGGTACTGGCGGCCGCCAGGGAGCAGGGCCTCGGCGGGGTCGTGGCCAAGAACGTCGCTGCGGCCTACGAGCCGGGCCGGCGCAGCATGCAGTGGGTCGAGGCCGCCACGGGCGTCCACAGTGGACCTCAGGCCCCGCAGGGGCCGGTGCGCGGTGGGGTCGGGCGGGCCAAGCTCAGCAACCCCACGAAGGTCCTCTACCCCCTCACCGGCACCACGAAGTCCGACGTGCTCGCGCACTACGTCGCCGTGGCGGAGGTGATGCTGCCGCATCTGCGGGCCCGGCCGGTCACGATGGTGCGCTGGCCCGACGGTGTGGAGAAGCAGTCGTTCTTCGAGAAGAACGTGTCGCGCCACGCGCCGGAGTGGATCCGCACCGCCCGGGTCGGCACCCCGGGCGGCCGTTCCGAGGACGCCGACTTCCCGCTCATCGACGACGTCGAGGGGCTGGCCTGGGCGGCCAACCTCGCTGCGCTGGAGCTGCACACGCCGCAGTGGCGGGTGGGGCCGGACGGCGAGCAGCAGCTGCCCGACCAGGTGGTGTTCGACCTGGATCCGGGCGAGGGCACCACGATCGTCGACTGCGCCAGGGTGGCCGAGCGGATCTGCGACCGGCTGGCGGTGGACGGGCTCGTGGCCTACCCGCGCACCAGTGGCGGCAAGGGGATGCAGCTGTACCTGCCGGTCGCGGTCGATGCGGCCGAGCAGACCTCGGAGTTCGCGAAGGACCTCGCCGAGGAGCTGGCGGCCGAGACGCCGGGCCGGGTCATCGCGGTGATGACGAAGGCGCGGCGGCGCGGCAAGGTGTTCGTGGACTGGAGCCAGAACAACCCGCACAAGACCACGATCGCGAGCTACTCGCTGCGCGGCCGCGCCCGTCCGACCGTCGCCACGCCGCTGACCTGGGACGAGGTGCGCAGCTGTCGCCGTCCGGAGGATCTGGTCTTCACCGCGGCCGACCTCCCGGCCCGCATCGCCGAGCACGGCGATCTGCTCGTCGGGTTGCTCGGCGATCGCCAACGGCTGCCCCCTCGCGCCTGATCATGAGCGGCTGGCAGGCTCCACCTGTGGAACGGCATCCCTACCTCGACGGGCCCTACCCCCGCGCCTACGCCCACCGCGGCTGGCACATCGACGATCTCGCCGGGTGCGAGAACACACTGGCGGGGTTCCACCGCGCCGTCGACGAGGGGTTCGGCTACCTGGAGCTCGACGTGCACGTCAGCGCCGACGGCGTGGTGTTCGTCCACCACGACGCCACGCTCGATCGCACCACCGACGGTTCCGGCCCGCTGGCGGTGCTGCCCGCCGCCGCGCTCGACGACGTCCGGGTGGGCGGTGTCCACGCGATCCCGCGCCTCGAGCAGGTGCTGACCGAGCTGCCCGACACCCGGATCACCATCGAGCTGAAGAACGACCGCGTCGTGCTCCCGATGCTGGGCGTCCTGGAGCGCACCGACGCGTGGAACCGCGTGTGCATCGGCGGGTTCAACGAGCGCTGGCTGGCGCGGGCCCGCCGGGGCGGGGGGCCGCGGCTGTTCACGTCGATGGCCTACACGTCGGCGTTCGGGCTGCGCAGCCGCGCCTGGCTCGATGCGCTGCCCGGTCCTCTCTCGCGCATCCCGGGCACGCCGGTGCACGGCAACATGGCCCAGCTCCCCCACCGCTACGGGGCGCTCTCGATCGTCGACTCGGGGTTGCTCAGGGCCGCACACGACTCCGGCCGCGAGGTCCACGTCTGGACCGTTGACGAGCCGGCCGAGATGGCGGAGCTGCTCGACATGGGTGTGGACGGGCTGCTGTCGGACCGTCCCGACGTCCTGCGCGCGGTGTTGCAGGATCGTGGCCAGTGGACGGCGTGAGGTCACCCCATCGGAGGGTCGGCGCCGCTACCCTCCGCCCATGAACTCCCCGGCCGACAACCCGGCGCCGCCCGTACCGGCACCCCGCAGCCAGGTGATCGCCTGGGGCCTGTGGGACTGGGGATCGTCGGCCTACAACGCGGTGATCCTGACGTTCGTGTTCTCGGTGTACCTCACCGACTCCGTCGGGGCCGACCTGCCGGGCCCGATCGATGCCAGCGCCTGGCTGGGGTACGCGATCGGGGCCGCTGGGCTGCTCATCGCGCTGCTGGCGCCGGTGATCGGGGCGCGCGCAGACTCGGCCGGGCGCCGCAAGTTCGCCACGGGGGTCTGGACCGGGCTGACCATCGTCTCGATGGCGGCACTGTTCTTCGTGGAGAACCATTACACGTACCTGTGGTTGGGGCTGGTCCTGCTGGGGCTGGGCTCGATCTTCTTCGAGCTCGCTTCGGTGTCCTACAACGCCATGCTCTGCCAGGTCTCGACGCCGGCCACGATCGGTCGCGTCTCGGGTTTCGGCTGGTCGATGGGTTATTTCGGCGGCATCGTGTTGCTGCTGACGGTGTACACGGGCCTGATCGCGGGCTCCGGCGACACGCGCGGCTTCCTGGGTGTGGCCACCGCGGGCGGGCTCAACATCCGGGTGGTGGCGCTCGTCGCCACGGCATGGTTCCTGATCTTCGCGCTCCCCCTGTTCGCGAAGGTGCCCGAGGTGCCGCCGCGCCCGAAGGTGGCGGGCATCGGCATCGTGGGGTCCTACCGCAAGCTGTTCGCCGACATCCGCGACCTCTATCGGGTCAGCCCGCACACCGTGTACTTCCTGGGCGCCAGCGCGCTGTTCCGCGACGGTCTGGCGGCGATCTTCACCTTCGGTGCCGTGCTGGCCGTGTCGGTCTACGGCATCGACGCGGGCGACGTCCTGATCTTCGGTGTGGTGGCCAACGTGACCTCGGCGGCGGGCGCGCTCACCGGCGGCCGGCTCGAGGACCGGATCGGGCCCAAGGCGGTGATCACCGGCTCGCTGATCGGCATGCTGGTGGCCGGCATGGTCCTGCTGTTCGTCTCGGGGCCGATGATGTTCTGGATCTTCGGTCTGATGCTGACGCTGTTCGTGGGGCCCGCGCAGTCCTCGTCGCGGACGTTCCTCGCCCGGCTGGCCCCGGTCGGGCACGAGGGCCAGCTGTTCGGGCTCTACGCCACCACCGGCCGCGCGGTGTCGTTCCTCGCGCCCACCCTCTTCGGGGTGTTCACGTCGCTGTTCGGAGCGCCGCGCGCCGGCATCGTGGGCATCCTGCTCGTGCTCGCGGTCGGGCTCGTCGCGCTCTGGCCGGTGCACCCGCCCGTGCACCACGCGGCCCGGACCGTCGAACCGGCATGAAGGTGATCACTCGCCCGGGTGGACCGTGCACCGGGCGATCGCGGCACGACCGAGGGTGACGACACGCCCGACCGACCGGTCGGTGCACGCGGCATGTCGCGCTGACGTCGCCGAATCGGGCTTTCGGGTAACGTCGATCGGGCGCGAGTGTAAACACCGCGTCAGAACCGGGTGACATAAGTCACAGTTGGCTGACACGTCACAGTCGCGTGTGTAGACGGCTGCGATGGTGGACACTCAACGATCGGGACGGCGAACGTCGGGTGTCTGTCGTGTGACGACACCGGACGGGGATCGTTCCGCTTTGCGGGAACAGACGACTGTGATGCAGACGTTACACCCGGTGGTGATGGTCGAGGGAGGCTCCCTCGACCCGTGAACGGGAGGATGACGCATGGCCGACCGCGTGCTCCGTGGCAGCCGGCTCGGGGCTGTCAGCTACGAGACGGATCGCAACCACGACCTCGCGCCGCGGCAGTCGATGCGCTACGCGTGCCCGCGCGGGCACGACTTCGAGGTGCCGTTTGCCAACGATGCTGAGGCACCGGCAACCTGGGAGTGTCGCCTGCACGGCAGCATCTCGAAGCTTGTCGACGGCAACGAGCCGGAGCAGAAGAAGGTGAAGCCCCCGCGCACCCACTGGGACATGCTCCTCGAGCGGCGTTCGGTCGCCGAGCTCGAGGTGCTGCTCGCGGAGCGTCTGGAGCTGCTCGCCGAGCGCCGGCGCGAGATCGCCTGACGCGCGAGACAATCGCCGGGGAACCGGGTCGTCCTTCGGGGCGGCCCGGTTCCCTGTTTCAGGCGTCCAGCACCTGGTCGGCGCGTTGCACGACCGGCGGCAGGGTGGACCACGGGAAGTTGATCCAGCGGTCGGTGTGGCGCCACACGTACTCGCAGGACACCGTGCTGTGCGGCTTCTGGTAGATCACCGCGCAGCGCACGTCGGCCACGTGACCCGCGCAGAAGTCGCGCACCAGCTTGAGCGTGGCCCCGGTGTCGGCGACGTCGTCGGCCACGAGCACCCTGGCTCCGGACAGGTCCACGACGTTGGGCACCGGCGGCAGCACGATCGGCACGGGGAGCCGCCGATCCACGCCGGTGTAGAACTCCACGTTCATGACGTGGAGGTTCTTCACGTCCAGCGCGTAGCCCAGCGCCCCGGCGACGAACAGCCCGCCGCGGGCGATCGACAGGATGATGTCGGGTGTGTAGCCGTCGACGGCCACCTGCTCGGCCAGCTCCCGGGACGCCGCACCGAACAGGTTCCAGTCGAGCTCCTCGCGATCCGCCGTCATGCGCGGACGGGGCCGTCGGAGACGGCGCCGCCGTCGGGACCGCCGGTGCTGCCCGCGGTGGCACCCTCGGGAGCCGCCGACACCGCCGGCAGCGCGCCGGTGGTGTGCCGGGCCGAGACCGTCTCGCGGCGCAGCAGCCGCTCCGCACCCCAGCGGGTGACGTTGAACAGCGCCTCGGTGACCACCGAGCTGCCCATCTTCGACGAGCCGTGCTCACGTTCGGTGAAGGTGATGGGCACCTCGTGGACGCGGAAGCCCGCCTTGACCGCGCGCCAGGCCATGTCGATCTGGAAGCAGTAGCCCTGCGACGAGACCGCGGCCAGGTCGATCTCCTCGAGCACCTGGCGCCGGTAGACGCGGTACCCGGCGGTGATGTCCCGGATCGGCACCCCCAGCGCCACCCGCGAGTACAGGTTGGCGCTGCGGGAGAACCACTTGCGGTGCGCGGGCCAGTTCACGAGCTGACCACCCGGCACGTACCGGGAACCCAGCACCAGGTCGGCGTCCTCGAGTGCCGCGAGCAGCGCCGGGAGATCCTCCGGCGCGTGCGAACCATCGGCGTCCATCTCGACGACCACCTGGTGCTTGCCGCTGAGCGCAGCGGCGAATCCGGCCAGGTACGCGGCGCCGAGCCCATCCTTGCCGGTGCGGTGCAGCACCTGGATCCGGGAGTCGGCCGCAGCCATCTCGTCGGCCAGCTCACCCGTGCCGTCCGGACTCGCGTCGTCCACGACGAGGACGTCGACCTGCGGAACGGCGGCGTGCAGCCTCGAGATGATCGGACCGATGTTCTCGCGTTCGTTGTAGGTGGGAATCACCACCAGCACCGGCCCCGGCGGCTCAGCCATCCTCGTCCTTTCCTGCCCGCGCCCGGCGCCGCGACACGACTCCCGCCGCCATTGCCAGCACTCCCAGTGCGACCAGCACCCACTCCGGTGCCGACCGCCATCGCGTTGCCAGCGTAGTGGTGTCCTTCAGAACCGTTCGATCGACCAGCACATCCGGCGTGAACTGTCGCGTACTGGCGGTGACCGTGCCGTTCGGGAGGATGGTGCCGCTGACCCCGCTCGTGGTGACCACGATCGACGAACGATCATGCTCGACCGACCGCACCCTCGACATCGCCATCTGCTGGTAGGTCATCTCGGTGAACCCGAACGTGGCGTTGTTGCTCGGCACGGCGAGCACCTCGGCGCCCGCGTCGACGCTGTCGTCCACCAGGTCGTCGAACGCGACCTCCCAGCAGATCGTCACCCCGACCCGGACCCCGGCCATGTCCACGGCACCGGGCCCGTCACCGGGCACGAAGTATCCGGCGCGGTCGACGTAGGAGGAGAACATCCGGAAGAAGCTGCGCCACGGCATGTACTCGCCGAAGGGCTGCACGCGGCGCTTGTCGTTGCGCTCGACCACCCCGACGCCGGCCTGCCAGACGAGCGCGGAGTTGCTCGTGGTGATGCCGTCGGGGTTGCGCAGGACGGCGCCGACGAGGATGGGCACGCCCACCGCGCGGGCGGCGCGGTCGATCTGCGCGGCGGCGTCGGCGTTCTGCAGCGGGTCGATGTCGCTGGAGTTCTCCGGCCAGATCACCAGGTCGGGTTTCGGCTTCGTGCCGGCCGCGACGTCGGCGGCGAGCTTGAGCGTCTCGTTGACGTGGTTGTCGAGCACGGCGCGGCGCTGGGCGTTGAAGTCCAGCCCGAGCCGCGGCACGTTGCCCTGCACGGCGGCGATGGTGACGGTGCGCTCGGGCTTGGGGCTGGGCGTGGCCGGCACGAGTGCGGCCAGTGGACCGGTGACCATCGCCAGCGCCGCGAGCACGGCCGGCGTGACGAAGCCGCGCACTCCCCCGTCGCGCGTCACCACGCGGCGCAGCAGCTCGCCGAGCGCCAGCCCGGCGAGCACCGTGACGAACGACAGCAGCGGCACGCCACCGATCGCGGCGACGGGCAGGAACGGGCCGTCGGGCTGGCCGAACCCGGCCCGGCCCCACGGCAGCCCACCGAACGGGACCCGGCCGCGCAGCGCCTCGCCTGCCACCCACACCGCTGCCGCCCAGAGGGGCGCTGCGGGCAGCCGGGACACCAACGCCATACCGAGACCGGCGAGGCCCACGAACAGCGACTCGAGCACGACGAGCGCCACCCACGGCACCGGCCCGACGAGCTCACCGATCCAGGTGAGCAGCGGGAGCAGGAAGCCCATGCCGAACAGCCAGCCGTAGCCGAAACCGGCGCGGGCCCGGCGGCCGTGGACGACCACGGCGAACACGGCGAAGGCGGGCAGCGCGAGCCACCACATCGTGCGCGGCGGGAAGCTGACGTACAGCAACACCCCCGAGCCGACGGCACCGATGATGCGAGCCAGCAGCGGCAGCCACGATCGGCGCGACCGAGCGGGCGCCGGTGGTGGAGCCGGCGGCTCGGGAAGGGGTTCGAGGGTGGGTGCAGCCACGTCGGGCAGCCTACGTCGAGCGTGTCAGCTGGTCGTCAGCTGGATCGATCACACGAGAGCGCCCGCCACCAGGTGCGCATTGCCGAGGGTGTCGAGCACGCCGGGCGCGCCGCTGCGGCGGTACCACTCGTAGCCGTAGGCCGCGGCGAAGTCGGCGGCCGGGACGTCGTCGGGGGAAACCTGGCTCGCGTGGGCGGTGATGGCCGCACGCTTGCGGTCCAGGTGCGCGGCGGTGCCGGTGACGGCGAGCCCGATCTCGGCGGTGACGCGCCCGAAGCGGACGTCGGCGGCACGGGCGGCACCGTGGATCAGGTGCCGGTCGGGAGCGCTGTTGTGCAGGTGCTCCCGGTCCACGGTCATGCGGTAGCCGGTGGCGCCGATCAGCTCGGCGGCGGTGGCGCCGATGCGGTGGGTGGCGCGGTGGTCGGGGTGGCCGTAGATGCCGTGCTCGTCGTCGTGGATGACCGTGTCGACGCCCTCGTCGTCGGCCAGTTCCGCGACGACGCGGGCGAGCCGCAGCGGGTCGGCCGCCACCAGCGCCCGGCTGTGGGAGGCGGCGCTCCAGCCGGGGAGGCCGGAGTCGCGGCAGCCCAGCAGCACCAGCCGCGACACCCCGAGCAGCTCGGCGGAGCGCTCCAGCTCGGCGATGCGCCGCTCCGGGATCGTCTCGCCGGTGCGCAGCGGTACCCGGGACTCGCCGAGCTCGCCCGCCGTCGCGACCACGAGGATCGTGCGGGCCCCGGCATCGGCGAGGCGGCGCAGCGTGATGCCCGTGAAGATCGACTCGTCGTCGGGGTGGGCGTGCAGGGCGAGCACGGTGCGGCCCCGCAGATCAGGAGTGGGCAGCTCCGGGGTGACGGAAGAACTCGACATGGCGTGATCGCAGACGTGCGGGCCGCGACGGCGGCAGGACGGACAGGGCGGCGGTCAGCTGCAACAACAGCGACAACACGCCGGACAGCAGCGGGCCACGCCCAGGCCGCTCGTCCGATCCGTCACGCGCACATCATGGCACACGCCACCCGGCGACGGGTCGTGCAGTCCCTCCTCGCATACCGGCTCCGGTCCTCGCACGGGTTTCAGCGTGTGCGACGACCGGAGAGGGTGTGCGACGACGGGTGGATCTAGGTCGTCGGGTCGTGGAGGGTGCGGCCACGGTGCACCGTGCGCAGGCACCGTGGTGCGCCCGGCGCGCCGGTCAGCGGGCCACCGCCGTCCCAGATCGCGTAGGAGGCGGGTGCGCCGGCCACGAGCCTGCCGGCGCGCGGGGACGCGTCGCCCGCCGCGCGGTGGCCGCCGACGGTGTGCGCGGCCAGCGCCGCCAGTGGCGCGACGGCCGATCCCGGGGTGCGGTGCTCGGCGGCGGCGCGCACCGTGGCCCACGGGTCGACGGGTGTGACGGGCGAGTCGGAGCCGAACGCCAGCGCCACCCCGGCCGCCTGCAGCGCAGCGAACGGGTTCATGGCGGCGGCGCGGTGCGGGCCGAGCCGCTCGGCGTACATCCCGTCGGGGCCGCCCCACAGCGCGTCGAACTGCGGCTGGACGCTCGCGACCACACCCAGCGCGTGCAGCGCGGCGGCCTGCGCGGCGTCCACCATCTCCAGGTGCTCGACGCGGTGCCCCGCGGCGCGCACCGCGTCGGTCGAGGTGGCGCGCGCCGCAGCGTGCAGGCCGGCCAGCAGGATGTCGGCCGCGGCGTCGCCGATGACGTGGAAGCCCGCCTGGACGCCGGCGAGCGTGCACGCCAGCACGTGCGCACCGACGGCGTCGGGGTCGAGGTAGCGCCGGCCCCGCTCGCCGGGTGCGTCGGTGTAGGGCTCGCGCAGCGCGGCGGTGTGCGAGCCGATCGAGCCGTCGATGAACAGGTCGCCCGCCAGCCCGTGCGCGCCCGTCGCGGTGAGCAGGGCGTCGGCCTGCTCCGCGGTGGTGACCGCCTCGCCCCAGTACGCGACGACCTCGGGCGCCCCGGGATCGGCGGCGAGCGCGCGCAGTTCGTGCAGGTCGGCCGCGGAGGAGATGTCGGGTCCGGCGCACTCGTGCACGACCGCGACCCCGCGGGCCGCCGTGGCGGCGAGGAAGGCACGCTGGGTCCGGCCGCGGGTGCCGGGGTCGATGGCGTCGAGGGCCGCGCGGCGAACCAGGTGGTGCGCCGCGGCGGCCAGCGGGCCGCGAGACCATCCGATCGCCGAGGTCGCGTCGGGGGCACGGTCGAGCAGGGCCGTGGACACGAGCGCGGAGTGCACGTCGATGCGGCTCAGGTACACCGGTGCCCCCGCGGCGGCCCGGTCGAGGGCGGCGCGCGAGGGCACCGGGTCGGGCCAGTCCTGCTCCTGCCAGCCGTGGCCCCACACCAGCGCGCCCGGGTGGGTCGCGGCCCGCGCCGCGACGGCGTCGAGCACCTCCCGTGCCGAGGCGGCAGCGGTGAGGTCGAGGCCGTCGACGAGCAGGCCGGTGGCCGTGGCGTGCACGTGGGCGTCGACGAAGGCGGGGGTGAGCACCGCGCCGTCCAGTTCCAGGACCGTGGCGCCGGCGACGCGGTCCGCGGCCTCGTCCGCGGTGCCGACGAAGCTGATCCGGTGGCCGGTGATCTCCACGGCACCCGGACCGTGGCCCGGCCCGTCGACGGGATCGACGACGGTGGCTCCGAGCAGCAGGGTGCGGTTCACCCCGCCTTGATACCCGAGACGCTCAGAACTCCCGGCGGGGCATCAGGAACCACAGGATCAGGTAGATGACGAACTGCGGGCCGGGCAGCAGGCAGGACAGCAGGAACAGCAGGCGGACGCCGTTGGCGCTCCAGCCGAAGCGCTCCGCCAGTCCGGCGCAGACGCCGGCGATGACCTTTCCGTGACGCGGGCGGGTCAGGGTCGATGCCACGATGGGCTCCTTCGTTCTCGTGCGGCGCGTTCGCCGCTGAGATCGACTCTGCCCGTCGGCGGGTGGCAGCGCCTTCGGGGATGCCCCCGAATCGACCCGGAGCTTTTCCCCACCACCCCCGACCGGGTACCGCCATCGCTGTGGGTGATCTTCGGTTGCTCCGTCGGAGCGAAGATCGCAAACTATCCACAGGTGTCGGTGAACGCCCTGGTCAGTGGGGGTGCCCGCGTCTAGCGTCCTGCCCGTGCCTCGACTCCGCCTCCTGCTCGTCGCGCTCGCGCTCGCCACTGCCGCGGCGCCGGCCCTCGCCCCACCGGCGTCGGCAACGGCCCGCACACCTGCGGTGGTGGTGCTGGGTGACAGCGCCGCATCGGGTGAGGGCGCCGGCGACTACGCGCCGGGCACGCGCGGCGAGCAGGGCGACTGGTGCCACCGCTCGCCGCACGCCTACATCAACGCCACCGGCCTCACGCCGGTCGCGGTCAACCTCGCGTGCTCGGGAGCCACGTCGGCCGATGTCGCGTTCGGGTCGGCCGCCCACTACACCGAGGGATCGCAGGCGCAGCAGCTCGTCGACGTGGCCGAGCGCTTCCGCGTCACCACGGTCGTGCTGCAGGTGGGTGCCAACGACGACGCGGCGCTCACCGGCACCGGCATCGCGTGCATCCGGGCCTTCCTGGATCTGCGGGAGCCGCCGTGCCGCGACACCGTCGGGCCGCTGGTACCGGCGCGGATGGCCGCCACGGCCACGAAGGTCGAGGGCGCGGTGCGCGACGTGCAGGAGGCGATGCATCGGGCGGGCTACGCCCCGTCGGGCTACCAGCTCGTGCTCACGTCCTACGCGGCGCCGATCACCGAGAACATGGTGGCGCTGCAGGCCGTGCAGGGCTGCCCGTTCAGCAAGGCCGACGCCGGTTGGGGACGCACCGTGCTGTTCCCGGCCCTGTCGGCAGCACTGCGCGGCGTGGCGCAGCGCACCGGTGCGCGGTTCCTGGACCTCGACCGCGCCACGGAGGGGTACGAGGCCTGCACCCACTCCAGCGGCGATCAGGAGTGGCAGCGCCGGCTCACCGTCGACCCGGCGGCGTTCGCCTACGGCGGGCTCGACGCGATCGGCTACCACCTGGGCCAGGAGTCGTTCCACCCGTCGGCCGCGGGTCATGCGGAGATGGGCCGCTGCCTCGGCGACTTCGTACGGACCGGGGCCACCACCGGCGCCTGCGTGGCCGGGGTCGACGGCCACGACCACCTCGATGTCGGGGCGCCGGTGGCGGTCCCGGTCTGACGGGCGGCGGCTAGAGGATCACGAGGTCGTGGGTGTTGTTGTTGAGCCGCTCGCAGCCGTCGGCCGTGACCACCACGATGTCCTCGATGCGGGCACCCCACCGGCCGGCGAGGTAGACGCCCGGCTCGATGCTGAAGGCCATCCCGGGCTCCAGCGTGCGGGAGTTGCCGCCCACGATGTAGGGCTCCTCGTGCACGTCCAGGCCGATGCCGTGGCCGGTGCGGTGGATGAACCGCTCCCCCAGCCCCGCGGCGGCGATCGGCTCGCGCGCGGCGGCGTCCACCTGCTCCGCGGTGACGCCGGGGCGCACGGAGTCCACCGAGCGCTGCTGGGCGCCCTGCAGCACCGCGTAGGCGTCGAGCACGGCCGTGTCGGGCTCGCCGATGGCGTACATGCGGGTGCAGTCGGAGTTGTAGCCGCTGGGCAGGGGCCCACCGATGTCGATGACCACCAGCTCGCCGGTGCCGATCACGCGGTCCGACAGCTCGTGGTGCGGGCTGGCCCCGTTGGGCCCGGAACCGACGATCACGAACGCGGCCTCGGTGTGGCCCTCCTCGACGATCGCGGCGGCGATGTCGGCACCGACCTGGGCCTCGGTGCGCCCGGCCTTGAGGAACTCGCCCATGCGGGCGTGCACGCGGTCGATCGCGGCACCCGCGGCGCGCAGCTCGGCCACCTCGGCGGCGTCCTTGCGCATCCGCAGCTCGCGCAGCACGGGTCCGGCCAGGCCGAACGTGGCCTCCGGGATCGTGTCGCGCACCCCGAACGCGTGCACGGCAGGCATCTCGTCGGCCACGGCGACGGTGGTGGGCCCGCCCGCGAGGTCGCTGACGAGCAGGTGGGGGTCCTCGCCGTCGGTCCACGTCACGATCTCGACACCCAGCTCGGCGAGCGGCAGGTGCGCGAGGCCGGGTGCCTCCAGCTTCGGCACCACCAGCGCGGGGGGCGCGCGGTGCCCGGCTGCGGGCAGCACGAGGCAGGTCAGACGCTCGTGGGACGCCCCCACAGCGCCGATGAGGTAGCGCAGGTCGGTGCCCGGGGTGATGAGCAGGAGCTCGACGTCCTGGTCGGCCGCCACCTCGCCGGCGCGGCGAAGTCGGTCGGCGAACAGTGCTGCGGGAACGGCCGGTGTCATGGCGCTCAGGGTATTCCGGCAAGCTGTGGCGCCGTGACCGCACCTGCACCCTCGTTGATGCTGCTCGACGCCGCCAGCCTCTACTTCCGGGCGTACTTCGGCGTGCCCGAGTCGATCACCGCCCCCGACGGGACGCCGATCAACGCGGTGCGCGGGTTCACCGACATGATCGCCCGGCTGGTCGGTGAGCGGCGGCCCACCCGCCTGGTGGCCTGCCTGGACCTGGACTGGCGGCCGAAGTTCCGCGTCGACGCGCTGCCCACCTACAAGGCCCACCGGGTGCCCGGGGAGCCGACCACCGCGCCCGCCGGGGTGCCCGAGGAGATCCCCGACACCCTCGCGCCGCAGGTCCCGGTGATCCTCGAGGTGCTCGCGGCGTTCGGCATCGCCACCGCGGGCGCCGAGGGCTACGAGGCCGACGACGTGATCGGCACCCTGGCGGCCACCGAGCGCGTCGACCCGGTGCTGGCCGTGTCCGGCGACCGCGACCTCATGCAGATCGTGCGCGACGAGCCGGTGCCGGTGCGGCTGCTCTACGTCGGGCGCGGCCTCGCGAAGGCCGAGTACCTGGGACCGGCCGAGGTGGCCACGAAGTACGGGGTGCCTGCCGGGCGCGCGGGCGAGGCGTACGCCGAGATGGCCATGCTGCGCGGCGACCCGTCCGACGGCCTGCCGGGTGTCCCCGGCGTCGGTGCCAAGACCGCCGCCACGCTGGTGGGCAAGTTCGGGTCGTGGGCCGAGCTGCGCGAGGCGATCACCGACCGCACCGACGGCCGGATCACCGCCACCGTGCGCGCGAAGCTCGCGGCGGCCGAGCCGTACCTGGCGGTGGTGGAACCGGTCGTGCGCGTGGCCCAGGACGCCGAGATCCTGCAGGACCGCTCCGACCTGCTGCCCACCGAGCCCGCCGATCCCGGCGCGCTGGTCGACCTCACCGCGCGCTGGGGCCTCGACAGCTCGGTGGAGCGGCTGCTCGCGGCGCTGGTCCGCGCCCGCGGCTAGGACCGCGCCCCGACGTCGCACACCGTCCCCGGTCGTCGCACGGGTTCCACGGTGTGCGAGGTCGGGCAACGGTGTGCGAGGTGGGGCCGGCTGTGCGAGGTCGGCGCCGTTCATGCGACGTTCACGGCGCCAGGGGTTGCGCGGGTCCGCGGCGCGGGTAGAGGCTGAAATCTTGGCCGACCGCCGAGGGCCTCTCCTGGCCAGGACCCCGCCCCTGGAGTGGTTGTGGCAGCCGTGCCGGTCACCACGCGGCGCACGTCCGGGTTGCGTTCCCCGGTCGCCTACCTGTTCGTCCTGCCCGCGCTCGCCATCTTCACCGTGTTCACGATCGGCCCGACGATCTTCACGTTCGTCGTCAGCACGTTCAAGTGGAACTGGCTGAACACCTCGCAGAACACGTTCATCGGGCTGCAGAACTACCGGGACCTGGTCAACGGGTCCACCGATCCCCCGTTCGGCCAGACGATGCTCGTGAGCGGCTACTTCGTGGTCGCCATGGTCGTCGGCGGCACCGTGGTCTCGCTGGCGCTGGCGCTGCTGCTGCGGGCCGCCGGACGGCTGTTCGTGGCGGCCCGGGCGGCGGTCTTCCTCGCCCACGTCACGCCGCTGGTGGCCACGTCGATCGTGTGGGTCTGGATCTTCAATCCGCGCTACGGCCTGGCCAACGTCGTGCTGG
Source organism: Pseudonocardia sp. GCM10023141 (assembly GCF_042653605.1). Taxonomy (NCBI): domain Bacteria; kingdom Bacillati; phylum Actinomycetota; class Actinomycetes; order Pseudonocardiales; family Pseudonocardiaceae; genus Pseudonocardia; species Pseudonocardia sp. GCM10023141. The sequence continues at coordinate 253,965 of NZ_JBHSIR010000055.1, read as the reverse complement.
GCCTGTTCGGGATCGGCAGCATCGACTGGCTGGGCAACTCGGCGTCGGCGATGCCCGCGGTGATCATCTACTCGCTCTGGCACGAGATCGGGTTCACCACACTGGTCTTCATCGGCGGCCTCACGACCCTGTCCACCGAACTGTCGGAGGCGGCGCGGCTCGACGGCGCCGGGCGCTGGCAGGAGTTCTGGTACGTCACGTTCCCGCAGCTGCGGCCGGTGGTGGTGTTCGTCGTGCTGATCTCGGCCGTCACCTCGCTGCAGGCGTTCACGCAGTTCTTCACCATGACCTCGGGCGGCCCCGGGTTCGACACCGCGACGCTCGGGTTCCAGCTCTACCAGCAGGCTTTCGTGTTCCGCAAGACGGGCTACGCCGCGGCGCTCGCCGTCGTGCTGTTCGCCATCACGATCGCCCTGTCCGTCCTGCAACTCCGCACCAGCCGGTCGCTCGACCGGCATCCCGCCACCCAGGAGTGAGCATGTTCCGGTCCACACCCCGCACCGCGGCAGGCGCGCTGGCCCTGCTCGCCGCCACCGCGCTGCTCGCCACGGCGTGCGGCGGCGGCTCGACGGGCCCGGTGTCCGCCGCGGTCCCGCCCGACTCGAAGGACCCCGTCACGATCACGTTCATGGAGGCGATGTCGTCGGGAGCGCAGAAGGACTCCCTGGCGAAGATGACCAAGGACTTCATGGCGGCGAACCCGACCATCACCGTGGAGCTGCAGGAGCAGCCCGACTACGGCAACCTCCAGACCAAGATCAACGCCCAGACCGCGGCCGGCACGCCGCCCACCATCGCGCAGGTCTACAGCAACTGGGCCGACGAGCTGGCCTCCTCGAAGGTGATCGTGCCGCTGGATGCCTACGTGGCGCAGAGCGCCGACTACAAGAACTTCTACTCCGGGATCCAGAACGACCTCAAGCTCACCGACGGCAGCACCTGGATGTGGCCGTTCAACAAGTCGGTGGTGGTGCAGTACTTCAACCCGACGATGGTGCCGCAGGCGCCCGCCACCTGGGACGAGTTCGCCGCCGCGGCGAAGAAGGCCACCACCGGCAACGTCGTCGGGATCTCGATCGACCCCGGCAGCTCCAGCAGCCCCGCCGGCGGGACGGCGCTGCTCGAGATCATCGCGGGCAGCTACGGCGACCAGGCCTTCGCCACCGACGGCTCGCCGCAGTTCACCAGCGCCGGCGTGGTGAAGGCACTCGACTTCCTCGCGCAGATGAAGAAGGACGGATCGCTGTCGCTGGGCACCAACTACCCCGGTCAGGTCGCGCTCGGCGGCCAGACCGGCGCGTTCGACGTCTCGTCTGTGGCGAGCTACCCGTTCAACCTCAAGGCGGTGGGCACGAAGTTCACGCTCGGCGTCGCCGCGCTGCCCAAGGGCCCCAGCGGCGCCGCCAACCAGCTCGCCGGCACCAACATCGCGCTGTTCGACAAGGCCACCGACGGGCAGAAGGCCGCGGCCTGGAAGTACCTGCAGTTCCTCACCTCCGCACCCGAAATGGCCTACTGGGCCACCACCACCGGTTACCTGCCGGTGAACAAGGCCGCACTCGACGACCCGGCGTTCACGGCCTACGCGGCCAAGAACCCCTGGGTCGTCGCGGCCACCCGGCAGCTGGACACGGCGACGTCGCTGCCACCCAAGTCGTGGGTCAACAAGGCCTCCGGCGCGCTCGCGCTGGCCATCCAGGACGCGGTGAACAACGCGACCCCGAGCCGCGACGCGCTGCAGAAGGCGCAGGACAGCGCGCTCAAGGCGCAGAAGGAAGCCCAGTAGCCGTGGCCGCCACCACGACCGGGACCACCCGCCGGACAGGGCGCACCGCTCCCGCGACGGCGCGGGTGCTGCGGCCGCGCCGCCGGCCAGCGCCTGCCGGGCGGTCGGTCCGCCGGACGGTCGCGGTCGTGGTGGCGCTGCTGTTCCTGCTGCCGGTTCTCTGGATGTTGCTCACCAGCGTCTCGGCCGACTCCGACGTCTTCCAGTTCCCGCCGAAACTGCTGCCGGCCTGGGAATGGTCGAACTACGCGCGGGCCTGGAGCCGCAGCCCGTGGCTGATGTACTTCGGCAACACGGTGCTGATCGCCGGTGCCGTGGTGGTGCTCGTGCTCGGCACGTCGCTGCTCGCGGGGTTCGCGTTCGCCGTGATGCGGTTCCGCGGCCGGGGCGTGCTGTTCCTCGTGGTCATGAGCGTGCTGATGGTGCCGCAGACCGTGCTGCTCATCCCCAACTTCCTCATCGCCCAACAGCTGGGGTGGTATGACACCTACCTGATCCAGATCGTGCCGTGGGGGGCGTCGGTCTTCGGGATCTTCCTGCTCCGCCAGTTCTTCGTGACATTGCCGCGAGAGCTGTTCGAAGCGGCCGAGATCGACGGCGCAGGTCCGTTCCGGATGCTGTTCTCGGTGGCCGCGCCGTTGGCCGCGCCATCGCTGGTGCTGGTCGGACTGAATTCCTTCATGGGTTCGTGGAACTCGTTCGTCTGGCCCTACATCATGACCAAATCCGACAGTGTGCGCCCCATCGAGGTGGGGCTGCAGGCCTTCTACGGCTCCGACGGCACCGACTGGACGGGGCTGTGCGCAGCGGTCACGTTCACGACCGTGCCGATCATCGTGCTGTTCCTGTTCCTGCAGCGGTACTTCGTGAGCGGCGTCTACGGAACGCAAGGAAGCGTACGAGGATGAGTGTTGCCGTGGAGTTCTTCGGGGGGCTGCGGGTCATCGGTTCCTCGAAGATCATGATCAGTACGGAGCGGGCCCGCGTCCTGCTCGACATGGGGCTGGACATCCCCGGCGAGCCGGACCTGTTCCGGCCGCCGGTGGCCGAACGCACCGCGTACCGGCTGCGGGACCGGCTCGCGGTGGGGGCCGCGCCACCCATGCCGGGCCTCTACGACCCGGACCAGCTCGCACCCGGCTCGCCGCTGGCGGCGCCGGACCGGCGCCCGACGGCGATCTTCCTGTCGCACGCGCACCTCGACCACGACGGCGCGCTCGCCTTCGCCCGCCCGGAGATCCCCCTGCACGCCCACCCCGACACCGTGGCGATCGAGGCCGCCGCCGCGGTGGCGGGCACCGGGGCGGAGCTGGATCTCACGGCCATGACCGCGCCGGTGGCGGTGGGCGACCTGCGGGTCGAGGCCCTGCCCGTCGACCACGACGTGCCCGGCGCCTGCGGCTTCCTCGTGCACACCCCCGACGGCACGCTCGCCTACACCGGCGACCTGAACTTCCATCGCGACGGTGGCCTGCGCTCGGCCGAGTTCGTGCGCGCCGTCGCCGGCACCACGATGCTGGTCACCGAGACCACCACCCTGAGCTTCGATCCCCCGCCCGGCGCCGCACCCTACGAACCGCGCAGCGAGTCCGCCGTGCTGCAGGTGGTGGCGCAGGCACTCGACGCGGCCCCCGGCATCGCGCTGCTGAGCGCGTACGAGCGCGACGTCGAGCGGGCGCAGCGCCTGATCGACGTGGTCCGCGGCCGGGGCCGCACCCTCGTGTGGCCCGGGCAGCAGGCCACGCTGCTGCACCACGTCGGGCTGCGCGGGGTGGCGACGTGGGACGCGTCGCGGCCGCAGCGACCCGTGCACCTCGAGGCGGTGCGGCGCCTCGGTGCCGCCGCGGACCTGCGCCGGGTGAGCCTCGCCGCGGTCGAGGCGACACCCTCGGCGTTCGTCGTGCAGCCCGACGTCGACGACACCCCGGCGCTGCTGGACCTGCCCCGAGACGGCGGTTTCCAGCCATTCGTGCACTCCCAGGGTGAGCCGCTCGGCCCGTTCATGGCCAACTGGGCCGGCTGGATCGAGTGGCTCGCCCAGCTCGGGTTCACCTTCGTCGCCGCGGGATCGTCGGGCCACGCCACCGGAGCAGCGCTGCACAAGATGGTGATGGACGTGCACCCCGGCGTCGTCGTGCCGATCCACGGGTTCCGGCCGGAGGCGCTGGTGGTGGACGTGCCGACGCTGCTGCCCGAGTACGGCGTGCGCTACGCGCTGGACGGCACGCCGCTACCGGTCTGAGGGCACGAGCGGCTCAGAAGTAGGTGCCGCACCACGGCCTGATCGCGGTGGCGAACGCGGCGTCGGCGCGGGCCGATGCCGCGTTCGTGCGCTCCGTCCACCAGCCGATGGCCACGAGCTCCGACGGCGCGCGGTCACCCAGGTAGGCCATCGCCAGCGCGGCGATGTCGCACTCCAGCTCGGGTGCGTCGGGGCCGTCGAGAGCTCCGACGCGCTCGGCGGTGCCGTCGGCGATCCGGTAGACGCCCGCGTTGGACGCCATCAGCGGGTCGTGCACGCCCAGCAGCACCGGCTCCCCGGAGCCCCAGCTGCGTGCCGCGAGCGCGGCGGGCACGTCGACGATCCGCAGCCAGGTCTCGTCCTCCAGGGCGGTGGTGGCGCAGTCGCGGGGGTCGGCGAGCATCAGCTCCAGCGGCTCCTCGACGGGCCGGTGGGCCTCCAGCGTGCCGACGAGGTCGAGCCCGAGCAGGAACCGCCACAGCCCGGCGGTCGCGTTCAGGTCGACCGACTGCAGGTCGAGCACCGACATGACCTGCTGGCCCCACGGCGCGTCGCTCTTGCGGGGCGAGGCGATGGCGAACCCGTCGTCGTCGCCGCCCGCGCCGGTGTGCACCGCGGCGATGACGCTCTCCTCGCCGCGCACGAACGTGCCGTACTTCATCGTCCACCAGCCGGCCGGCCTGCTGATGGCGCCGGGACGCTGCAGGCCGATCTTCTCGTGCAGGGCCGACAGCACCGGGATGATCTCGTCGCGCTCGAGCATCCGGACGGTGCCGCCCGCGGGCGCCGTGGGGAGCCAGCCGCGCCCGCTGCGCCTGACGGCCACCGAACGGGCCCGGCTCGCGACGCCGTAGCCGAAGCGGCCGTAGATGCCGGCCTCCGACGCGCGCAGCGACGCGAACACCTCGCCGCGCCGCGCGACGTCGGCGAGCTGGTGGCGCATCATCGCCGACAGGACGCCGCGGCGGGTGCGGTCGGCACGCACACCGACCCAGGTGACGGCGGCAGCGGGCAGCAGCGCTCCCCCGGGAACGGCCGCGATGACGGCGAAGGAGCCTGCGGCCCCGATGACCCGGCCCTCGTCGAACGCCCCGACATGCCGGGACGGATCGCGCAGCGGCTCGCCGTCGGCCCACCGCGCGTCGGCCAGCGGACCGAAGTGCAGGGCCGTGGTGAACACGGCGTTGGCCGCGCGGAGCTCGGCGGGCTCGAGTGCCCGGATGTCAGGTGCCACGGATCGCGATCGTGCCCGATCCGGACCGGCGCGCAAAGCGAGTTCACCCAGCGTGTGTGTTACCCGGGGCGGTTACGCCGGGCGGCCGACCTCGTAGGCGCCGTCGTCGCCGGTGATCCGGATCGGGACGGTGACCTGCGCGCCGTCGACCGTGGCCTTGCAGCTGAACGTGGCCCCCTTGACGACCTTCACGTCCTTGTCGCACGTGACGCCGGTGGCCTTGACCGCGTAGCTGTCGTTGAGGACCTTCGTGACGCCGTTCTGCACCGCCGCGGTGTCGAAGACCTTGCTGACGAAGAAGCCGGGCGTGACGAACCCGAGCACGGCCACCGCGGCGATGATCAGCACGACGACGGCGCCGAGGATCAGCGGCAGCTTCGACCGGCCACCACGCGCAGCGGCCGGTGCGGCGGCGGGTGCGCCACCCCACTGCTGCTGCGGAGCGCCCTGGGGCTGGCCGCCCCACTGCTGCTGCGGCTGCTGGCCCTGCCAGCCCTGCTCCGGGCCCGGCTGCCAGCCCTGCTGACCGGGCTGCGCCTGCGGCGGCGGCCAGCCCTGCTGGGGTCCACCCTGCTGGGGTCCACCCTGCTGGGGCTGCCCGCCCCACTGGCCCGGCGGGGGCTGCTGGCCGTACTGCTGCCCGCCGTACGGCGGCTGCTGACCGCCGTACTGGGGCTGGGCGCCCTGCTGGCCGCCGTACGGCGGCTGCTGCTGCTCCGGGCCACCCCAACCGCCCTGCGCGGGCGGCGGCTGCTGCTGGCCCCACCCCTGCGGGTTGACGGCACGCGTCGCGTCCGGGTCGTAGTCGTAGTTGCCGTCCTGGGCGGGCTGGCCCCAGCCGCCGGGGGGCTGCTGGCCCCACGCCGGCTGCTCGGCCGGCTGATCGGCCGGGTTGCCCTGCGGAGGGTGGGGGCCGGGGCCCTGGGGCGTGCTCATCGAAGACCCTTCTGGTGATCGCCCGTCGTCGGTGTCGCGGGTGCGGCGATCAAAGCACAGCCGCAGCAGCCCGCACAGGGGTGTCGGCCACTCGAAAGTGATCACATCCCGGAATTCGCCCGCCCGAAGTGTCCTTTCCCGCACGCTCAGGCGGTGCCCACCGCCACGACCCCGCGCCGGACGGCGGCCCCCGCCTGCACCGCGACCTTCCCGACGCCGCTGTCGCGACCGGCGACGCCGGCGATCTGGTCGAGCAGGTCGAGCACCTGCCGGCACCAGCGCACGAAGTCGCCCGCCGAGAGCTCGCTGCCGTTCTGCTCGGCGGCGGTGAGCACGGCCGAGAGCGTCTCGCCCCGGGCCCAGCGGTGCATCGGCCAGGCGAAACCGAGGTCGGGTTCCCGCGTGCGGTCGACCCGGTGGTGGCGCTCGTCGGACTCCAGGTCGGCCCAGATCCGGACGGTGGCGGCCAGCGCGTCGGCCACCGGTCCCGTGGGCACCCGCGGCACCGGCCCGTTGTCGCGACGCGACTCGTACACCAGCGCCGAGACGACCGCCGCCAGCTCGGCCGGTTCCAGCCCCTCCCAGGTGCCGTGGCGCAGGCACTCGGCCGTGAGCAGGTCCGACTCGCCCCACAGCCGCGCGAGCCGGGCGCCGTCCGCGGTGACGGTGTCGGGCTCGGCGAGGTAGCCGCGCTGGGTGAGCAGCGTGCGGATCCGGTCGAACGACCGGGCCAGCGAGTGGGTGGTGGCGCGCACCTTCTGCCGCAGCTGCTCGGTCTCGCGCTCGAGCCGGCCGTAGCGCTCCGACCAGCGCGCGTGCGCCTCCCGGTCCTCGCAGCCGTGGCACGGGTGGGCCCGCAGCGCCCGACGCAGCGCGCCCAGCTCCGGATCGTCGACGGGGTCGCCGCCGGCACCGCGGGTGCGCCGCCGCGGCGTCGAGGGCGCGACGATGCGGGTGTCGCGCAGCGCCGAGGCGAGATCGCGGCGCACCCGCGGCGTCCGATGATCGACGCGGCGGGGCAGCCGCATCCGGCCCAGCGACTCGACGGGCGTCGGGAAGTCGGCGGTGGAGAGCCGACCGGCCCAGCGGTCCTCGGTGAGCACCAGCGGGCGCGGGTCCCCGTCGCCGTCGAGGCCCGGATCGAGCACGACGGCCAGCCCGGAGCGCCGCCCGCCGGGCACCGCGATCACGTCGCCGGTGCGCAGCAGCCGCAGCGACTCGGCGGCGGCGTCGCGGCGCTCGTCGAGGCCCTGGCGTGAGAGGGACTTCTCCCGCTCGCTGACCTGCCGGCGCAGCGCCGCGTACGCGGCGAAGTCGCCCAGGTGGCACCGCATGGACTCGGCGTAGCCGGCCAGCGCCTCCCCGTTGCGCTCGATGCGCTTGGCCAGCCCGACGACGGAACGGTCGGCCTGGAACTGGCCGAGCGACTGTTCGAGCAGGTCCCGGGCCGACGCCGTGCCCAGCCGCGCCACCAGGTTGACGGCCATGTTGTAGCCGGGCCGGAACGAGCTGCGCAGCGGGTAGGTGCGGGTGGAGGCGAGCCCGGCCACCTGCACGGGGTCCACACCCGGCTGCCAGATGACCACCGCGTGGCCCTCGACGTCGATGCCGCGCCGGCCGGCCCGGCCGGTGAGCTGCGTGTACTCACCGGGCGTGAGCTCCGCGTGGGACTCGCCGTTGTACTTGACCAGCCGTTCCAGCACGACGGTGCGCGCGGGCATGTTGATGCCCAGCGCCAGCGTCTCGGTGGCGAACACCGCGCGCACCAGCCCGCGGACGAACAGCTCCTCCACCGTCTCCTTGAACGCCGGCAGCATGCCGGCGTGGTGGGCGGCGATGCCGCGTTCGAGCGCCTCGCGCCACTCCCAGTAGCCCAGGACGGCCAGGTCGGCCTGCGGCAGGTCGGCGGTGCGCCGCTCCACCGTGCGGCGGATCTCGGCGGCCTCGTCCTCGGTGGTGAGCCGCAGCCCCGACCGCACGCACTGCCCTACGGCGGCGTCGCAGCCCGCGCGGCTGAACACGAACGTGATGGCGGGCAGCAGCCCGTCGCGATCGAGGCGGTCGATGACGGTGGTGCGCGACGGCGGCCGGAACCCGCCCGGCCCGCGCCGGGGCGGCGGCCCGCTGCGACCGCGGGCGCGCGTGCCGCGCTCCCAGTTGGTCATCGACGACTGGCGCTCCAGCTCGCGGGTGCTGCGCACCAGGTCGGGGTCGACCTGGAGCTGCCCGCTCTCGTCCTCCCCCGCGAACAGGTCGAGCAGGCGGTTGCCGACGACCATGTGCTGCCACAGCGGCACCGGGCGGTGCTCGTCGACGACCACGGTGGTGTCGCCGCGCACGGTGACCAGCCAGTCGCCGAACTCCTCGGCGTTGCTCACCGTGGCCGACAGGCTGACCAGCGCGACGTGCTCGGGAAGCTGCAGGATCACCTCCTCCCACACCGCTCCCCGGAAGCGGTCGGCGAGGTAGTGCACCTCGTCCATCACGACGTAGCCCAGGTGCTCCAGCGCCCGGCTGCCCGCGTAGATCATGTTGCGCAGCACCTCGGTGGTCATCACCACCACCTGCGCATCGCCGTTGATCACCGTGTCGCCGGTGAGCAGGCCGACGGCGTCGACGCCGTGGCGCGCGACGAGGTCGGCGTACTTCTGGTTCGACAGCGCCTTGATCGGCGTCGTGTAGAAGCACTTCAACCCCTGCGCGAGCGCGAGGTGCACGGCGAACTCGCCGACCACGGTCTTCCCGGCTCCGGTCGGGGCACAGACGAGCACGCCGTGCCCGTCCTCGAGCGCCGAGCAGCCGGCGATCTGGAACCCGTCGAGATCGAACGGCAGACTCTGGGCGAACTCCGTGAGCCGGGGATGTGCGGCTCGGCTCCTGGCGGCGGCGAACTTGTCCGCGGGAGCCTCCGTGCTACTGGCCACGGGTCCAGGCTTCCACATGTGCGTCGCCGATGACGGCTTCTCGGTGATGTCGCAGGTCACCGCGTCGAGCTGCGTGTCCCGGATCGTATTGCACTGATCGTTACAGAACTTGGTACGGTGGCACCATGCCGCGGCCACGCACGTTCGACGAGGAGCAGGCGCTCGACGCGGCGATGCGGGCGTTCTGGGTCGCCGGGTACGAGGCCACGTCCACCGACGACCTGTGCACCGCCACCGGGCTGGGCCGCAGCAGCATCTACAACACGTTCACCGGCAAGCACGCCCTGTTCCTGCGCGCGCTGCGGCGCTACACCGACGAGCGCACCGGATGGCTCGTGGAGCTGGCCGGCAGCGGGCGCGGCGCGCGTGCGACGCTGCGGGCACTGATGCTGCAGGCCGGTAGCGGCACCGGGATCGACATCGGGGTCGACGAACCGGCGGGCTGCCTCGTGGTCAACACGACGGTCGAGCTCGCTGCTCGCGACCAGGACGTGGCAGCGGTGCTGCGGCGCGACGCCGAGCGGCGCCTCGCGGTGCTGATCGCGATCATCGAAGCCGGGCAGCGCGACGGCGAGATCGACGGGGAGAAGGACCCGCGCGCGCTGGCCCAGTTCGTCATCGCCGCGATCTCGGGCATGCGTGTCATGGCCAGGGGCGGCACCGACCGCGCCACCCTCGACGGCATCGCGGCCACCACGCTCGCGGCCCTCTAGCGGCCTAGATCCCCTCCGGCAGCGCCGCCGGTCCGCCCTGATGTCGTACCGCACCGTCCACCACGGGAGTCCTTCGCATGCCTCTGGCCATCTACGTGCTCGGCCTGGCCATCTTCGCCCAGGGCACGTCCGAGCTGATGCTCGCCGGACTGCTCCCCCAGCTCGCCGCCGACCTCGGGGTCTCCATCCCCGACGCCGGCCTGCTGATCTCGGCCTTCGCGATCGGGATGCTCGTGGGCGCTCCGGTGCTCGCCGTACTGACGCTACGGGTGCCACGCCGGACCGCGATGCTGGTGTTCCTCGCGATCTTCGTCGGCACCCATGTCGCCGGGGCGCTCACGCCGAACTACGGGGTGCTGTTCGCGACCCGGATCGTCGGCGCGGTCGCCTACGCCGGGTTCTGGGCGGCCACCACGATCACCGCGCTGCGGCTCGTCGCGCCCACCGGGCGCGGCCGGGCCATGGCGGTACTGGTCGGCGGGCTGACCCTGGCCACCGTCATCGGCCTGCCCGGAGGCACGTTCATCAGCGAGTACCTGGGCTGGCGGGCCGCCTTCTGGGCGGTGGCGATCATGTCGGCGCTGGCGATGGTGGCCGTCGCGGTGACCGTCCCCGCCGGGCGCCCCGACACGGCGAACCCGCCCCGGCTGCGGCTGGAGCTGCGCGCCATGGCCCAGCCGCAGCTGTGGATCGCCTACGCCGTCACCGCGCTGTCGGTCGGTGCGACGCTCGTGACCTTCAGCTACCTCGCACCGCTGCTCATCGACGTCACCGGCCTGCCGACCGGGTGGGTCCCCGTCGTACTGGTGATCTACGGGGTCGGCTCGGCCGCCGGCATCGCGATCGGCGGCCGCATCGCCGACACCCGCCCGTTCCCCACCCTCTACGTCGGGCTGAGCGGCGTGGTGGTCGTCTCGGTGGCGCTCGCCCTCACCGCGCGGTTCCCGGTGGTGGTCGTGGTGCTCGTCGGCGTGCTCGGCGCGTTCGGTTTCCTGACCAACCCGGCCGTCAACACCCGCGTGTTCGCGCTGGGCGAGGCCGCACCCACCCTGGCGGTCAGCACCAACATCTCGGCCTTCAACATCGGGATCACCGTGGCGCCATGGCTCGGGGGGCTCGCGATCGGCGCCGGGTTCGGCTACCCGTCGGTCGCGTGGATCGGGGCGGGGCTGGGGCTGGCCGCACTCGCGACGGTGTTGCTCGCCGCCGCGCTCGCCCACCGCAGCCCGCCGGTGCGCGAGCCGGTCCCCGCGAGCGGCTGACGCGCCGGGGGTGCCCGCGGTGGGGCGCGACAGCTCCGGCAGGGTGACGCGGTGATCTCCCGTCGATCCTTCGTCGGTGGCCTCGCGGCCACCGCCGCGGGCCTCCCGTTCCTCACCGCCTGCGGGGCGACCCCGCCCGCCGCCACCGGCACAGCGGCCGGCGCAGCGGTGGTCACCACCCGGAACGGGACGCTGCGGGGCGGCGCCTCCGGTGGGGTGCTCGCGTTCCGGGGCGTGCAGTACGCGGCGCCGCCCATCGGGCACGCGCGGTTCCAGCTCCCGGCGCCGGTGAAGCCGTGGACCGGTGTGCGCGACGCACTGGACTGGGGCGCGGCTCCCTACCAGCCGATCGTGGCACCTCCTGAGGACGCGATGCTGTTCGCGTTCCCGGGGCCGGACTCCCTCAACCTCAACGTCTGGACGCCCGATCCCGGCTCCACCCGCCTGCCGGTGATGGTCCGGATCCCCGGTGGGGACGGCGAGACCGGCACCAGCGGCAGTTTCGACGGCGCCACGTTCGCCCGCGACGGCGTCGTGTTCGTCAGCATCAACTACCGCCTCGGCGTCGACGGGTTCCTGTTCGCCGACGGCGTCGAGGCCAACATCGGGCTGCTCGACCAGGTCGCGGCGCTGCAGTGGGTGCACGACAACATCGCCGCGTTCGGCGGCGATCCCGGCAACGTCACGGTCGTCGGCGAGTCGGTGGCCGCGCTGATGGCGATGCGCCGCGCCGAGGGCCTCTACCACCGGATGATCATGGAGAGCGGCTCGGCCCAGCAGGCGCTCACCGCCGACGCCGCCAGGCAGGTCACCAGCGCGTTCGCCGCGGTGCTCGACGTCGAGCCGACGCCTGCCGCCATCGCGGCCGCACCGCTGGGCAGCGTCGTCGATGCCCAGACCGTGCTGCGAGCGGCGCTGGGTGCCCGACCCGATCCGCAGGCCTGGGGCGGCGGCGCGGGAGCCCCGGTGCGCCCGTGGCTGCCCGTGGTGGACGAGGACGTACTGGCCGCCCTGCCGCTGACCCGCGTCGCGTCCGGGTCCGCCGCAGGCGTCCCCGTGCTGGTGGGCAGCAACGCCGAGGAGAGCAGGCTGTGGCTGGTGCCGGACGGCACGATCGACCGGGCCACGTCCGACCTCGTCGCCCGGGCCGCGAGCGGCTACGGCCTCACCGGGGCGGCCTACGCCGCCTTCGGTGCCGCGCACCCGGGCGCCCGGCCCGGTGACCTGCTGGCCGCGCTGCAGACCGACTGGTACCACCGGATGCCCGCCCTCGCGGTCGCCGAGGCCCGCACCGCGACAGCCGCGCCCACCTACCTCTACGAGTTCGCGTGGCGCTCCCCGCAGTACGGCGCGCAGCTGGGCTCCTGCCACGCGGTCGAGGTCGCGTTCGTCATGGACCGCCTCGAGGACCAGCGCCGGTTCTTCTCGCTCGTCGGCAGCGCCTCGACCGCTCCGCAGCAGCTCGCCACCGCGATGCACAAGGCCTGGGTCGACTTCGCGACCACCGGGGACCCGGGCTGGCCCCGCTACGACACCGCCCGGCGCGCCACGATGCGCTTCGACACCGTCTCGGCGGTGCTGGACGACCCCCACGCCGCCGAGCGGGCGATCTGGAGGGGCCTGCGCTGATCACCCGGCGCCGGTGGCCGCCACCAGCAGTCGGGCGAGCTCGGCGGGTGCGGTGATCATCGGCCAGTGCCCGGAGTCGATGTCGACGTAGGAGACCCGGGTGGCCTTCGCGAGCTCGGGCACGTCACCGGCGGCGATCCACGCTCGGGCCTGGTCCGGGTCGAACTCCGGGCACACCAGCACCACCGGCACGTCGAAGCGGCGCGCGTCGGTCAGGTGCACCACGCCCGTCGCCACCCCCTCCGGCACCGGGATCGCCGCCGCGGCCATGGTCTCCCGGGTGGCCTCGTCGAGGTCCGCAGTGTCCGGCCCGGCGAACGGCTCGAAGCCGGGAAAGGACATCGCGCCGTCACGGATCGGGAAGAACGGGGCGTAGGGATCCCCGTCCGGCGTGGGGAAGCCGCCGATCAGCGCCACGGCGGCGACCGCGTCGGGTCGACGGTCGGCCGTGAGCCACGCGAGGCTGCAGGCGGCCGAGTGCCCCGCCACCAGCACCGGGCCGCGCGCGGCGGCCACGGCGGCATCGACGGCGGCGAGCACGGCGTCGAGCTGGTCGGCCAGCGTCGCCGTCGCGTTCCCGTCGTCCTGCCCGGGCAGCCGGACCGGCACGGGATGGTGGCCCCGCGCGTCGATCTCGCCTGCCACGCCGTCCCAGACCTGCGCGTCGAGCCACAGGCCCGCGATCAACACGATGTCCATCGATCCACTCCCCGTCCCCATCGGATGGCCGCGAGCGTAGGAGACGTACCGGACGATCTCCTTCCGCAATACGTTGTTCGCCGTGACGAGGGACGCGAGCCCGACGGCGCGGGCGCTGCGCGTGCTCGCGCTGCTGCAGGCCCAGCCCGGCATCACCGCCGACCAGATCGCCGAGCAGCTCGGTGTCACCGGGCGGGCGGCCCGGCGTTACATCGCGATCCTGCGGGAGGCCGAGATCCCCGTCGACGCGGAGCGAGGTCCCTACGGCGGTTACCGCCTGGGCCGGGGCCTGCGACTGCCGCCGCTGATCTTCAGTGCCGCCGAGGCGCTCGGGCTGGTCATGGCGGTGCTCGACGGGCACCACGCGGCCGCCGACCCCGCCGACCCGGTCGGCGCCGCCCTCGGCAAGATCATCCGCGCGCTCCCGGAGGGGGTTGGCCGGGAGGCCGCCACCCTGCGGTCACACGCCACCGCCGTACCCGTCCGCGAGGACAACCGTCCCCACCCGGCGACGACCAGCGCGCTCGTCGACGCGGTCGACGCGCAGCGACGGGTACACATCGGCTACCGCAGCGCATCGGGGCGGGAGTGGCACGAGGAGGTCGAACCCTGGGCGGTGGTGGTGCGCCACGGCTACTGGTACCTGCTGTGCCATTCGCTGCGGGTCGAGGCGGTCCGCGCCTACCGCGTCGACCGGATCACAGCGGCCGCGCAGGGCACCGAGGGGTTCCGGGTACCGGCCGACCTGGACGCCGCCGGGCTGCTCGAGGAGCACCTCGCGACCGGTTGGGAGTTCGCGACCCGGGTCGTGTTCGACGCGCCCGCTGCCGAGGTCGCCCGCTACGCGGCCGCGCCGATGGGCCGGCTCGAACCCCTCGACGAGGGGCAGCGGTGCGTACTGGTCGGCGCCACCAGCAATCCCCGGATGTACGCCGGGGAATGGCTGGCCGGGATCCCGCTGCCCTTCCAGGTGGAGGGCGGGCCCGAGCTGCGTGCCGCGGTCGCGGCAGTGGCCCAGCGCCTGAGCAGCGCGCTGGACCCACCGCTCAGGTGACGTCGTCGAGGCGCTGCGGGCGCTCCACCGGCTCCGGTGTGGGCACCGCCGACGGCAGCGGCGCCGGCGAGGTGTTGACCATGCTCGGGCTGGTGTCGATGGCGCTCGGGGTGGTGTCGATCGGTGACGGGCTGTCGGGATCCCAGCTGTCCCAGCCCTCCGCCTCGCGGCGCTTGGCCTTGCGCCCGTCGTTGACCCGCGCGATCTGGATGGCGATCTCGAACAGCAGCACCAGCGCCAGCGCGAGCGCCGTCATCGAGATCGGGTCCTGGCCGGGGGTGGCGACGGCGGCGAAGACGAACAGGCCGAAGACCAGGCCGCGGCGCCACGCCTTGAGCTTGGCGTAGCTGACGACGCCGACCAGGTTGAGCATCACGACCAGCAGCGGCAGCTCGAAGCTGACCCCGAAGATCAGCAGCAGCGCGATGACGAACCCGAAGTAGGAATCGCCCGACAGCGCCGTGGTCTGCACCTCGGAACCGATGGTGAGCAGGAACGCCAGCCCCTGCGACACCACGAAGAACGCGAGGACCGCACCCGCGAGGAACAGCACCGCGGCGCACGAGACGAACGTGAGCGCGTAGCGGCGCTCCTTGGCGTACAGACCCGGGGTGATGAACGCCCACAGCTGGTAGAACCACACCGGGCAGGCCAGCACCACCCCGGCCAGCACGCCGACCTTGAGGCGCAGCGTGAACTGGTCGAACGGGCCGGTGCCGATCAGCTTGCAGGAGCCGTCGGCGGTGAACACCGCGCGTGACGACGCCGGGATCGAGCAGTAGGGCTCCTTGAGGATGTTGCCCAGGCTCGGGGCGCCGAAGAACGCCACGTCGAACCAGATGTAGCCGAACACCGTGGTGATCACGATCGCGATCAGCGCGATGGTGATCCGGTAGCGCAGCTCGTAGAGGTGCTCGATGAGCGACATCGTGCCGTCGGGGTTGGCCGGCTTCCGGCCACCTCGGCGCAAGGAGATCTTGGGCACCGCCGCAGGCTACTGCGCGTTGCTGCCGGGCTGCCCCGACGCGTTCTGGGTGGACGGCGCCGCGGGCGGTTCCGTCGTGCTGGCGGCCGGCAGCGGGGCCGGCGCGACAGGCGGTGCGGGCGGGGTGGCCTGCGCCGCGGGCGTCTCGGGCTCGTCGTTCTTCATGCCCTTCATCTCGCCCTTGAACACGCGCGCCGACTGCCCGATGGAACGGGCCATGTCGGGCAGCCGCTTGGCGCCGAAGAGCAGCACCAGCACGCCCAGGATGATCACGATCTCCCAGCCACCGAGGCTCGGCATGGCACCAGTCCTTCCGCCCGTGGGGAGTGGATCCCCGAGAAATGCCCTCTCCCGCGGAGAAACCCTTCCCCCAGGAGAAATCCAGCGCAGTCTACGCCGTGCGCGTCGCGGCACCGGTGTCGGTGATCGCGACACCCCTCATTCGTGCCGCGGCCCGCGACGGTTCACCCGGATCGACGAGCTCAGCGCAGCCTGCGCTCGTCCGACAGGCTGCGCAGCACCGCGAGCCGCGTGCCGACCTCGGTGCCGAGCCGCGCCCTGGCCTGCAGGAACCGCCGCAGCGGCGGGCGCAGCAACACCAACAGGAGCACCACCAGCAACACCACGCCGAGCACGAGCATCCCGATGGCCGAAACGAAGTCGCTCACGGCTGCCCCACCTCCTCGCCGGCCACGGCCAGCGCCTCCCGGGCCCGGCGGCCGACGGCGTCGGCCAGCTCGGGCGGTTCCAGCACCCGCGCGGCGCCGCCGAGGCCGAGCACGAGCCGCACCAGCCAGGCCGGGTCGGCGAAGCGCATCAGCACCCGGGCGCGGTCACCCTCGAGCTCCACGATCTCGTCGACGGGGTAGTACTCAGCCACCCACAGCGCCTCCCGCTCCAGCAGCAGCACGGCGTAGCGGTGCTCGGCGCTGGGCCGGAACAGGCCCTCGGAGAGGTCGGTGGGCTCGGCGTCCTGCGGCGGCGCTGCGGGCTCGTCGAGCACCGTGACGTCCTCGACCCGGTCGAGGCGGAACAGCCGCACCGCCTCGGCCCGGCGACACCACGCCTCCACGTAGCCGCGACCCTCCACGATCAGCAGCCGCATGGGGTCGATCGTGCGCTGGGAGATCGCGTCGCGGCCCGCGGTGTAGTAGGTGATGCGCAGTGCCCGCCCGCCGGCCAGCGCCTCCCGCACGGCGGCGGTGGTGTCCTCCTCCATGCTCGACATGGCCACCGCGAGCCCACCGAGGCCGGCGTCACCGACGGCTCGCTCGATCTTCGCGGTGGCCCGCTGCACGGCGGCGGTGTCGACGACGCCGGGCACGTCACCCAGCGTGCGCAGCGCCACGAGCAGGGCGGTGGCCTCGGCGGTGGTCAGGCGCAACGGGCGGCGCATCCCGGCGTCCTCGGTGACGGTGACCGTGTCACCGGCGAAGGACAGGTCGACCAGGTCACCGGGGCCGTAGCCGGGCAGCCCGCACATCCACAGCAGTTCGAGGTCGCGGCGCAGCTGCTTCTCGGTGATGCCGAAGTCGGCGGCGGCCTCGGCGATCGGGATGCCGGGCCTGCCGAGGAAGTAGGGCACCAGCGACAGCAGGCGCGGCAACCGGTCGGCGACGCCCCCGGTACTCACGGCGCGCCCGTGGGAACCTCGGCGGGCTCGCCCGCCGGTGTCGCCGCGGCCACCCAGAGCGCCCGCACGGCGTCGGCGAGCGCGGGCGGCTGCAGCACCGCGACGTCGGGGCCGTGACCGGCGAGCCAGCGCGCGACGGTGTCGACGCCGCGCAGGTCCATCTCCAGCTCGTCGCCGGGCCGGCCACCGTGCTGGTACGGGCCGAGTATCCGGCCCAGCCTGCGCAGCCCGTGCGCGCGTCCGGCTGCGACCCAGACCCGGGCGGTGCCCGACACCGGGGCGGGCTCGACGTTGCGGCGCACCATCGTCATCAGGTCCACCCCGGCCGGCACCGTGACCACACCGGGCGGACCGATCGGGGTGACCGGCTCGCTGATCCGCGACACGCGGAACGAGCGCGGCGCGTCGCGGCCCCGGTCGTGACCGACCAGGTACCAGCGTCCGCGCCAGGACACGACGCCCCACGGCTCGACCGTGCGCTGGACGACCTCGCCGCCGGGGCCGCCCCGCTGGTGCAGGAACGTGACGGCGCGGCCGGCCTGCACCGCGGCGAGCAGCGGCGCGAAGGCCGGATCTGCAGCCCGCACCCGCGGCTGGACGCGGCCCTGCTCCTCGTCGACCTCGACCCCGGCCGCTCGCAGCTTGACCAGTGCCCCGTGGGCGGGCCCGGCCAGCGCCGGGGAATCCCACAGCCTGCCGGCCAGCGCGACGGCGGCGGCCTCGTCGGGTTCCAGGTCGATCTCGGCGAGCTCGTAGTCCTGCCGCGCGATGCGGTAGCCGTCGACGGCGTCGAAGGTGGAGGTGCGTCCGGTCTCCAGCGGAACGCCCAGCTCACGCAGCTCGGTCTTGTCGCGTTCGAACATGCGGAAGAACGCCTCGTCGTTCGGCGCCGTGGCATAACCGGGCACGATCGAACGGATGCGCTCGGCAGTGAGGAACTGCCGGGTGGACAGCAGGCAGAGCACGAGGTTCACCAGACGCTCGGCCCGTGCGGAGGACACCCCGGGAATCTTATCCGCCGTCTCAGTCTGGAACACCCGCGGCCTTGACCTGGGACGTCGGCGGTTCCACCCTCTGGTGTCATGGGAGCAGTACCGGCAGCGGAGACGTTCAGCCCGTGGACAGTCGTCAACCTCGTGTTCCACCATCTCGTCGACCAGGGGCTGCACCCCGTGCTGGGTGAGGGCGGTGATCCGGCCGTACCGGCCACCGCGCTGTTGCGCACGCTCGGTATCGACCCCGGACGCAACGACGAGACCGTCACCTCGGCAACGGTGCAGGACGAGCTGGCAGCGATCAGGACCCGGATGCTCGGTGAGCCGCCTGCCTGAGCCCGGTGGGGCAGCCCGTCAGCGCGCGAGGAACGACAGGACGAGTCCGATCGCGGCCGGCACGCTCTGCACGAGCAGGATCCGCACGCTCACGGTGGCCGCGCCGTAGATGCCGGCCACCACGACACAGGCCAGCGAGAACACCGCCAGCGCGAACCCGGCGACCGTCGCCGGGCCGCCGACGATGAGCGACACGATGAGACCGGCGGCGAGGAAGCCGTTGTAGAGACCCTGGTTGGCGGCCAGCGTGGCGGTGGCTTCGGCCTCCGCCTCGCTGGTCCCGAAAGCCGCCCGGGCCCGGGGCGTGCGCCACAGGAACATCTCCAGCACCACGATGTAGATGTGGATCAGCGCAACGAGCGCGATGAAAACGTCTGCGGCGATCAGCACGGGGTCCTCCACAAGATCAGGGAGCCGCACAGTAGCGCCCGTGGGCCGTGCCTCTCTCGCCGCTTGCCCCCGCCGCGCCGAGTAGGTGCCGGTGGTCGAGCGCGCACTGGCTCATGATCGAACCGGAACCTGTGGGCGTTGATCACTCGTCCGGCACGCGCCAGGCCCCGGATTGCTGCGAGGGCCGTTACAACGACGCGATCAGCCGGTCCACCCGCTCGTCGACGGCCCGGAACGGGTCCTTGCACAGCACGGTGCGCTGGGCCTGGTCGTTGAGCTTGAGGTGCACCCAGTCGACGGTGAAGTCGCGCCCGGCCGACTGCGCGGCGGCGATGAAGTCGCCCCGCAGCTTGGCCCGGGTGGTCTGGGGCGGAGTGTCCTTGGCCGCCTCGATCTCACCGTCGTCGGTGACGCGGTCGACCATGCCCTTGCGCTGCAGCAGGTCGAACAGGCCACGGCCGCGGCGGATGTCGTGGTAGGCCAGGTCGAGCTGCGCGACGCGCGGGTTGGCCATGTCCATGTCGTTGCGCGCGCGGTAGCGCTCGATCAGGCGGTGCTTGATCGCCCAGTCGATCTCGCGGTCGATCCGGGACAGGTCGCCCGACTCGATGGCGTCCAGCGTGCGGCCCCACAGCTCGAGCACCCGCTCGATCATGGGGTCCTCGGAGCCGCGCGTGGCGACGTGCTCGACGGCGCGGGCGTAGTACTCGCGCTGGATGTCGAGTGCGCTGGCCTCCCGCCCGCCTGCGAGCCGGACGGTGCGGCGGCCGGTGAGGTCGTGGCTGATCTCGCGGATGGCGCGGATCGGGTTGTCGAGGGTGAAGTCGCGGAACTGGACACCCGCCTCGATCATCTCCAGGACAAGGGTGGCGGAGCCGACCTTGAGCAGCAGCGACACCTCGGACATGTTCGAGTCGCCGACGATGACGTGCAGGCGCCGGTAGCGCTCGGCGTCGGCGTGCGGTTCGTCGCGGGTGTTGATGATCGGGCGGGAGCGGGTGGTGGCGCTCGAGACACCCTCCCAGATGTGCTCGGCCCGCTGCGAGAGGCAGTAGACGGCTCCCCTCGGCGTCTGCAGGACCTTGCCGGCGCCGCAGATCAGCTGGCGCGTGACGAGGAACGGCAGCAGCACGTCGGCGATCCGGGAGAACTCGCCGGCGCGAGCGACCAGGTAGTTCTCGTGGCAGCCGTAGGAGTTGCCCGCCGAGTCGGTGTTGTTCTTGAACAGGTAGATGTCGCCGCCGATGCCCTCGTCGATCAGCCGGCGCTCCGCGTCGACGAGCAGATCCTCGAGGATCCGCTCCCCCGACTTGTCGTGGGCGACGAGCTGGGCGAGGGAATCGCACTCGGCGGTGGCGTACTCGGGGTGGCTGCCGACATCAAGGTAGAGCCGCGCGCCGTTGCGCAGGAACACGTTCGACGAACGTCCCCAGGAGACGACGCGGCGGAACAGATACCTCGCCACCTCATCCGGGGACAGGCGCCGCTGGCCGTGGAAGGTGCAGGTGACCCCGAACTCGGTCTCCACACCGTAGATCCGCCGCTGCATCCCCCCAGCGTAGGCGGAGAGGGCCCGCAGATGTCACGACTGAGACGGTCGGATTCCGGCGCGTCGCGTCGGTCGGCCACGCCGACACAGCTGCCGGGATGTCCGGCAAGCGGCCGATCAGGGGGAATGCCGACCCGGGCGGCGACGCACCGTACGGGATCGGCTCACAGCAGGCCCGCCTTCGCGAGATCGGCCTCGTAGATGTCCGCCGACTCCTCCTCGTCCCGGCCCGCCTGCTCGGCGTGCTCCCAGGCCTTCTCGTAGACCTCGACCGAGCTCTCGTAGCGCCGGCGCCAGCGCTCCGCGTCGACCCGCCAGTACCCGACGACGCCGTACGTGCCGGCGGCCATGCCCAGCTCGTGGCGCAGGTACTTCCGCACCCCGCGGGTGGCGGCCGCCTCCCCCGCGACGTAGACGTAACCCGACCCGACGGGCAGGTCGATGCCGCGGGCCAGCTCCTCGAGCCTGCTGCCGGCTGCCGGGTCGGGGTTGTGCACCCAGGTCGTGGCGGCCCGCTCGATCGGCAACCGGTCGGCGGCCGTCGGCACCTCGACGACAGCCGTGGTGGCCACCCCCGCGGGGGCCTCCTCGGCGATCCGGGAGATCGCGGGGAGCCCGGCGATGTCACCGATCAGCACCTGCCACCGCGCGTCGGCTGGACGCTTGAACCAGCTCTGGCGACCGGAGATGCCGATCCGGTCCCCGACGGTGGCCCGCCGGGCCCAGGAGGCGCCGATCCCGCCCTCGTGCGTGACGATGTCGAACGTGTGGCGGCTGCCGTTGCAGGCGCGCACCGTGTACCAGCGACCATCGGTGTCTCGCCCACCCCCGGCCAGCGGAACGTGCAGCACGCAGCCCTCGTCCGGGACGCCGAGCGGCTCGGGTGCGGCGCCCTGCACCTCGATCCGGACGATGCTCGGGGTCAGCGGCCGGACCCCGACCACCTCCACCTCGTAGGGCTGGATGTCCGGTTCGTCACGCGTCATATTGGCAAGGCTAACCTCACTGAACTCCGTCCGGAAAGGGCAGGATGTCTCCCGTAGGGTCGGCTGGTGTTCTCCTGGATCCGGCGTGCCGGACGCACCATCGACGACGCCGACCACGCGATCACCCGTGCCGTCGCCGCCTTCCCGCCCTCGCGCCTGGACGGGGTGCTCAAGGGCACGTCGGTCGCGGCCAACCACAGCCTGCTGTGGTTCGCCGTCGCGGCACTGCTCGCCGGCCGCCGCGGCACCAGCCGCAAGGCCGCCGCGCGGGCGCTCGCGTCCATCGCCGGAGCCAGCACGCTGTCCAACGCCGTGTTCAAGCCATTGCTGCCGCGCCGCCGACCCGCCGCCGACGAGCTGCCGGGCTACCGGACGCTGGCCAACGCGCCCCGGTCCTCGTCGTTCCCGTCCGGGCACGCCGCCTCCGCTGCCGCCTTCGCCACCGCGGTCACGTTGGAGAGCCCACGGCTGGGCATGGCCGTGATCCCGATCGCCGCCACCGTCGCGTACTCGCGGGTGCACAACGGCGTGCACTGGAGCACCGATGTGCTCGCCGGTGCCGCGGTGGGCACCGGCGTCGCGCTCGCCACGCGCCGCTGGTGGCCCGTGCGGGAGCAGGACGAGGCGCGCGCCCGCCCGATCGACACCGCACCGGAGCTCCCCGGCGGCGAGGGCCTGGTGATCGTGTCCAACCAGCGCTCCGGCGACGCCGACGTCGACCCCGCAGGCGAGCTGGAGGCGGCCCTGCCGGGCGCCGTGGTGATCCGGGCCGATCCCGACCGCGACCTCGACGAGCAGCTCGACGAGGCCGTCGCGGCCCGCGGGGGCTGGGTGCAGGCGGTCGGGGTCGCGGGCGGTGACGGCACGGTGGCCGCTGCTGCCGCGGTCGCCGCGCGCCGCAAGCTGCCGCTCGTGGTGGTGCCCACCGGCACGCTCAACCACTTCGCCCGCGACGTCGGCATCTACGACATGCAGGAAGCCGTCGACGCCGGCACGTCGGGCCAGGCCGTCGCCGTCGACATCGGCGTCGTCGACGTCCACGACGGCGACGACGCCACCGGCGACCACGCCCGCCCCTTCCTCAACACCGCGAGCATCGGGGCCTACCCCGACCTCGTGCGGCTGCGGGAGCGCTGGGAGGGCAAGTGGGGCAAGTGGCCCGCGTTCGCCGTGGCACTCGTGGCGATGCTGCGCCGCAACCAGCCGGTCGAGATGACGATCAACGGAACGCCCACGTCGGTGTGGCTGATCTTCATCGGCAACGGGCCCTACCACCCCCGCGGCATGGTTCCGGCCTGGCGGCCCTCCCTCGACTCCGGCCTGCTCGACGTCCGCTGGCTGCGCGCTGACCTGCGCTTCGCCCGCACCCGCGCGGTCGGTGGTCTCGTGTTCGGGGCGCTGGCCCACAGCCGCGTCTACCACCAGATCGAGGTGCCGCAGGTCGAGATCGAGCTCACCAGGCCCGCTCGGCTGGCCACCGACGGCGAGGTGGTGGCGAAGGCGAGCCGGTTCACCTTCCGGATCTCCCCCGACCCGATCCCCGTGTACCGCCGCGACGAGGACCGCTGGACCGGACGCGCCCGGCCCTTCCAGCGCACCTGACCGCGGTCGTCAGGTTCCGGCGTGCACCTCGGCCGGCTGAATGAGGTGGGTGATGCCGCGGGCGGTCAGGTGGGCGGGATCCGCGGCGAACGGGGCGAGCACCACCGCCGGCCGGTGGCCCGCGATGGCCAGGTCCATCCAGGCCTCGAAGAACGCGCCACCGGGTGCGCAGGTGGCACGCAACGGTGCGTGCAGGTCGTCGCCGGAGGTGGCGCCGGCCTCGAGCACGAGACCGACCGCGCGCGCTGCCGGCGCGGCGAGCGCCGATCGTGCCCCGGCGAACGCCGCGACGACCGAGCCCGTGGCCTTGACGCGCTGCTGCTGGTCGATCAGGCCCAGCGAGTACTCCAGCTCCGGGAAGTCGAGCAGCTCGCGGCCCACGTCGTGCGAGCACCACCACGTCACGCCGTAGAGGCCGTGACAGTCGAGCACGTGCTCGAGCGTGCGCCGGGCGAACTCGGGCGCCTCGGCCGCGCTGACGTGCGGGGCCGGCGCGCCGATCTCCTGCAACCACACCTCGCGGTGCGGATCGGTGCCGTACGCCCTCGCCAGCTCCACGAGGTACGCGGCCAGCCGCACGCTCTGCTCGCTGAGCCCGCCGTAGCGGCGCGCGGTGCCGTTGAAGATCCACGAGTGGACGGTGGTGCGGGCGCCGTGCCGGGCCCCCAACTGCGGGGTGAAGGGGTGCTGCGGATCGAACAGCGCGGCGTCGTACTCGGAGTGGTGGTGCTCGGCGTGCGGTGCACCCGCGGTGCACGCCGCCAGCATCGTGCGCAGCCAGTGCTCGGCCTCGGCCACCGTCAACGTCGACGGCTCGGGGTGCTGCGCGCCCGCGAACTGGGAGAACTCGTTGCCGACGCTCATGCCCAGGAAGTTGGGCCGCCCGGCCAGCTCCCGGGCGATCGCGGTCAGGTAGGCGGCCTGACCGGCCACCACGCCGTCGGCGGTGAACAGGTTCTGCCGGTGCCAGGTGGTGGCCCACGACGGGACGAAGTCGAAGCTCGACAGGTGCCCCTGCAGCCCGTCGACGCTCACGTCGAGCCCGCGCTCGGCGGCGGCATCGACCATGGCGCCGAGCTGACGCAGGGCCGCGGGCCGGACCAGCCCGCGGTTGGGCTGGAAGAGCGGCCACACCGCGAACATCCGCACGTGATCGACGCCCAGCGCGGCGATGGCGTCGAGGTCGGCACGCACCGCGTCGAGGTCGAAGTCCAGCCAGTGGTGGAACCAGCCCGTGCGGGGGGTGTAGTTGACGCCGAAGCGGGGCGGCATGGAGGTCGGTTGCCTCACGTCGTGCGAGCGGGGGGCGCGGTGCTCTGGCGCACCGCGAGCTGTGGGGTCACCTGCTCGCGCTCGAGCACGGGCGCACCGCCGTCGAGCTGGTCGATCAGGGCGCTGGCCACCTGGAAACCGAAGTCGAACGTGTCGCGCGAGAGCGCCGTGATCGACGGGTGGGTCAGCCGCGTCAGTATCGAGTCGTCGAAGGCGACGATCGACAGGTCCCGCGGCACGTCGAGGCCCAGCTCCCGGGCCACCCCCAGCCCGGCCAGCGCCATCACGTCGCTGTCGAAGACGATCGCGGTGGGCGGCACCGGGGCGGCCAGCAGCTGCCGGGTGGCCGCGGCGCCCTCACCGTCGCTGAAGTCGGTGTTCACCGTGGTGACGGTGGCGCTGCCGAGGCGCTGCGCGACGGCCGTCACGGCCTCGTGACGGCGCTGCGTGTGCAGGAACTGCGGCGGTCCGGCGACGTGGGCGATGCGCTCGTGGCCCAGCTCGAGCAGGTGGTCGAGGATCGTGGTCATCGCCTTGCGGTCGTCCGCCCAGACGCTCGCGACGGTGCCGTGGCGCCCGGGCCCGCCGACCACGACAGCGGGCACGCCGAGCTCCTCGAGCACCGGGATGCGGGCGTCGTCCACCTGCAGGTCGATGAGGATCAGCCCGTCGACACGGCGCTCGTTCCACCAGCGCCGGTGGACGCCGATCTCCGCCGCGACGTCCTCCACGATCTGCATCTGCAACCCCAGCCCGCTCTGCGCGAGCGCCGCCTGGATGCCCGAGGTCAGCAACGCGAAGAACGGCTCCACGCTCAGCGTCCGCGCCGGGCGCGCGATGACGAGCCCGACGACGTCGGTCTTGGAGCGCCCGAGGTTGCGGGCAGCGCTGTTGGGATGCCAGTCGAGCTCGGCGGCGATCTCCAGGATCCGCCTGCGGGTCTCCTCGCTGACGCCCGGCCGGCCGTTGAGCGCGAACGACACCGCGCCCTTCGAGACGCCTGCGCGCACGGCGATGTCGTCGATCCTGGGCCGTCGCTTGGCCACCCGCAGTCCTTCCCACCCGATCGGGCCGCCGCCGGTGCCGGGCCCGACCACTGGCAGTCGTCCGAGGGGCCCGATGCGTTTCCGCACTATACCGGTTTATCGATACCGTGGGCCCCAGCCGTACCCCGTTGCAGGAAAGCCACTTTCCCGCAACGACGTGGCAGGAAAGTGGCTTTCCTGCAACTCATGGTGCCCGCGCTGATCACCCCACCGGGCGCGCTCAGCCCCCGCTGCCGTACGAGCGGGTCAACACCTCGAGGTTGTGCCCGTCGGGCGAGTCGAAGTAGCAGGCCCGGCCACCGTCATGGGTGTTGTGGCCCGGCCTGCGATGCCCCGGATCGGCGAACGTGGCGACGCCCCGATCCGCCACCCGGGCGGTGACGGCGTCGTACTCCGCCTCCGAGACCAGGAACGCGTAGTGCTGCGTCGTGATCTCGGAGGCGCTGTCCATGAAGTCCAGGTTGGCGCCGTTGTGCAGCGCCACCACCGCGAACGGCCCGAACGAGACGGGCTCGGGAAGGCCGAGCACCTCGGTCAGGAACCGCGCAGCGCTGCGCCTGTCCTTGCTGGCGACGATGGTGTGGTTCAGCTCGATGGCCATGTCCACCAGCATGCGACCTCGACCCGACTGCAGGTCAAGGGATGGATCAGCTCGTGGAGTCGTCCCCGCCACCGGCCGCGGTGTCGTCGCCGCCGACGGCCTCGTCGGACGTCGGCGCCGGAGCGTCGACCTCCTGGTTGGCCGTGGGCAACAGGTCACGCAGGACGGTGCCCGTGATGCGCCGGAACGTGCGACGCGGCCGGGCCCGGTCGAGCAGGGCCACCTCCAGCGCGCTGACCCCCAGCACCCGCGGTGCGGCGGTGCCACCGTTGGCGCTGGTGCTGCTCGGGGCCGCACCCGGAGCCGCACCGGCCTGCAGTCCCTCCACCGCGATCGCGATGGCCTCGGCCAGCCCGAGCCCCGGCTGGTAGATCTCCTTGAGCTTCGCGCTGATCGGCTCGGTGGTGCCGCCCATCACCACGAACTGCGGCTCGTCGGTGATGGAGCCGTCGTAGGTGATGCGGTAGAGCTGGTCGGCATCGGAGGTGACACCCACCTCCGCGAGGCACAGCTCCACCTCGTAGGGCTTCTGCTGCTCGACGAACGCCGAACCGAGCGACTGCGCGTAGGCGTTGGCGAGCATCCGGCCCGTGACGTCGCGCCGGTCGTAGGCGTAGCCACGCACGTCGGCCATCCGGATGCCACCGGTGCGCAGGTTGTCGAACTCGTTGTAGCGACCGACGGCGGCGAAGCCGATGCGGTCGTAGATCTCCGAGACCTTGTGCAGCGCGCTGGAGCGGTTCTCCGCGACGAACAGCACGCCGTCGGTGCAGGTCAGGACCACGACGCTGCGGCCGCGGGCGATGCCCTTGCGGGCCAGCTCCGACCGGTCGCGCAGCAGCTGGTCGACCGATGAGTAGAACGGCATCGTCATGGCTCAGCCCCCCGGGTTCTCGGTACGGCCGGCCACGACCTCGCGGACCACGGCTTCGATCTCGGCCTCCGGGCGACGGACCGCGCCCTCGGCACCGGTGATGCTGACGACCACGGGGAAGATCCGCCGCGTGAGGTCGGGTCCACCGGTGGCGGAGTCGTCGTCGGCGGCGTCGTAGAGCGCCTCGATCGCGGTGCGCACCGTGGTGGGCAGGTCGGCGGCGTGGTCGTAGCGCTTCTTCAGCGCCGACTTCGCGAACACCGAGCCCGATCCGACGGAGTGGTAGCCGCCCCACTCGTCGTAGCGGCCACCGGTGGCGTCGTAGGTGACGATGCGGCCGGCCTTCGACGGCTCCGCATCGGTGTCGTAGCCCACGAACAGCGGCACCACGACGAAGCCCTGCAGGGCCGCGCCGAGGTTCTGCTGCACCATGCCGGCCAGCTTGTTGGCCTTGCCGTCGAGCGAGAGCGACACGCCCTCGGTCTTCTCGTAGTGCTCCAGGTCGACGGTGAACAGGCGCAGCATCTGCAGTGCCATGCCGGCGGCACCGGCGATCCCGACCGCCGAGTACTCGTCGGTGACGAACACCTTCTCGATGTCACGCTGGGCGATGACGTTGCCGGACGTGGCCCGGCGGTCGCCCGCGATGACGACGCCCTCGGAGTAGGTGAGCGCGACGATCGTGGTGCCGTGCGGGATGTCGAGCGGGTGCCCGGCGCCCGCCCCGAGGTGGCGTGGTGCGAGCCCCTCCGGAAGGCGACCGGGCAGCAGCTGAGGCGCGTGCACGGCGAGGAAGTCGGTGAAAGACGACGGACCGGGCGCGAGGTACGCGCCCAGCCCGGACGGGGTGACCGGCGGCCAGGACTCCATGGTCAGGTGCGTGCCTCTCCTCGTGCGCGTGCGGTCTGGCGGGTAGAGCGGGTGCCGGAGCGCCTGCTGCTACTCGCCACCCTTCTGGACGTAGGCCCTGACGAAGTCCTCGGCGTTCTCCTCGAGGACGTCGTCGATCTCGTCGAGGATCGTGTCGACGTCCTCGCCGAGCTTCTCACGGCGTTCCTGCCCGGCCGCTGCCGCGTCGGAACCGCCCTCGTCGTCTCCGCCGCCGCCACCCTGGCGCTTGGTCTGTTCCTGCGACATCGGTCCTCCTCCTCGCATCCGGTGCCGGCCGCTGCGCACCCGCGCGGCATCCCGGAACCCGATACATGAACAGTACCCAGCCGATCGGCGACACGCCCGCCGTTGCGGGGTTGCGCCTTGGCGAGTCGCAGGCTGAGACGGGGTTTCTCCCGCCCTCAGCCCCGGGTGAGGGCGGTGACGAGCTCCTCGGCCGTGCGCGAGTTGTCGATCAACTCACCCACGTGCTTGCGGGTGCCGCGCAGGGGTTCGAGGGTGGGGATGCGCACCAGCGACTCGCGGCCGAGGTCGAAGATCACCGAATCCCACGACGCCGCCGCCACCTCGGTCGGGTAGCGCTCCAGGCACCGCCCCCGGAAGTAGGCGCGGGTGTCCTCCGGCGGGTTGTGCATGGCGTCGAGCACGTCGTCCTCGGACACCAGCCGCTTGATCGAGCCCCGCGTGGCGAGACGGTTGTAGAGGCCCTTCGCCATGCGGACGTCGGTGTACTGCAGGTCGACGAGGTGCAGGCGCGGCGCGTCCCAGGTGAGGCCGTCGCGCTCGCGGTAACCCTCCAGCAGCCGCAGCTTCGCCGTCCAGTCCAGCCGGTCGGCGGTGCTGAGCGGATCGCGGCCGAGGTCGTCGAGGACCTCGCCCCAGATCTGCAGCACCTCCGCGGTGGCGTCGTCGACGTCGGCACCCATCGTGTTCTCGACGTGCTTCTGGGCCTTCTCGAAGTAGGCGCGCTGCATGTCCAGGCCGGTCATCTTGCGCCCGTCAGCCAGGTCGACGAGCACCTTGAGTGACGGGTCGTGGCTGATCCGGTGCACCGATCGCACGGGCTCGGAGAGGCGCAGCTCGTCGAACCGCACCCCCTTCTCGATCATGTCGAGAACGAGCGCGGCCGTCCCCACCTTCAGGAGAGTGGAGTACTCGCTCATGTTCGCGTCGCCGATGATGACGTGGAGGCGGCGGTACTTGTCGGCGTCGGCGTGCGGCTCGTCGCGGGTGTTGATGATGCCGCGCTTGAGCGTGGTCTCCAGCCCGACCTCGACCTCGATGTAGTCGGCGCGCTGCGAGAGCTGGTAGCCCGTCTCGTCACCGGACGCGCCGATGCCGACCCGTCCCGCCCCGCACACGACCTGCCGGGTGACGAAGAACGGCGTGAGCCCGGCCACGATCGACGGGAACGTGGTCTGGCGGGCCATCAGGTAGTTCTCGTGGGAGCCGTAGCTCGCACCCTTGCCGTCGACGTTGTTCTTGTAGAGCTGGATCCGCGGCGCCCCGGGCACGGTGGCCGAGCGCATCGCGGCCTCCTCCATCACCCGCTCCCCCGCCTTGTCCCAGATCACGATGTCGCGCGGGGTGGTGACCTCCGGCGTGGAGAACTCCGGGTGGGCGTGGTCGACGTAGAGCCGGGCGCCGTTGGTGAGGATGACGTTGGCCGCACCCAGGTCGTCGAGCTCGTTGTCGGTGTTGGTGTGCAGCGTGGGGGCCGACAGGTCGAAGCCACGGGCGTCGCGCAGCGGCGACTCCACCTCGTAGTCCCAACGGGCGCGGCGCGAGCGCGGGATCTCCTGCGCGGCGGCGTAGGCCAGCACCACCTGCGTGGAGGTGATGACGGGGTTGGCCGTGGGGTCGCCCGGTACCGAGATGCCGTACTCGATCTCCGTGCCCATGATGCGGCGGGCGGTCATGAACGACCCTCATGCGAGCTCATGGGTTGAGCCTATCCGCAGCACCCGCAGCGGGCCGGGGAAGATGGGCAGGTGGGTGCCGCCGAGGAGATCATCGCCGTCTACGACCCGTCCGGCAGCGTCATCGGTTCGGCCGAACGGGGTGTCGTCTACCGCGACGGGCTGTGGCACGGCGCCACCGGGGTGCTGCTGCGCAGTGTCGACGGCGAGCGGGTGCTGCTGCACCGCCGCACGGCCGACAAGCTGATCTGGCCGGGACTGCACGACTGCTGGGCGGGCGGGGTCATCGGGCCGGACGAGTCGATCGAGGCCGCGGCCCGCCGCGAGCTGGCCGAGGAACTGGGCGTCCGCGGCGTGCCGCTCACCGCGCTCGAGCACTTCGCGTTCGACGCCGCCGGGGTGCGCTGCCACATGTTCACGTTCGAGACCCGCTGGGACGGACCCCTGTCCCTGCAGCCCGAGGAGGTCGCGTGGGCCGGCTGGGTCACGCTCGACGAGCTGCGCGCACGGCTCGCCGCCCCCTCCCGCTGGCCCTTCGTGCCGGACGGGCGGATGGGGATCGACAGATGGCTGGCCCGGCGGGGCCCGGCGACACCGGCAGTATCGATGCCTCCGAGCTGCTGACGGCTGGGGGCCGGTGGGCTCGCCCGCCGGTCAGGGGGTGGCCGACCCCACCGCGCCGCTCCCGGCGACACCGTCGCCGACGGCGGGCCACAGCGGCGAGTCCGTCAGGTGGGCCACCAGCGTCTCGCTGATGTCGCGCAGCGCCGTGACCTGCTCCGGTGACAGCGCGTCGAACAGCAGCGCCCGCACCTCCTCCACGTGCCCCGGAGCGGCCTCCTCCAGCCGGGCCATCCCGGCGTCGGTGAGCTCGCAGTTGGCTCCACGGCGGTCCGAGGGCGCGGGCACGCGGCGCACCCAGCCGGCCTCCTCCAGGCGCGCGACGGCATGGCTGAGCCGGCTGCGTGACGACAGCGACGTCGAGGCGAGCTGGCTCATCCGCAGCGTTCGGCCGGGCGCTTCGGAGAGGCGCACCAGGATCTCGTAGTACGCGTGCGGCAGCCCGGCGCACTGCTGGAGCTGGCGCTCGACACCGTCGAACAGCAACCGGTTGGCGGTGAGGAAGCTGCGCCAGGTCCCTTGTTCGTGCGCGTCCAACCATCGTGTCGCCGACACAACACACCTCCAGGAATAGTTGAACCCTCAACACGTTTCAGCTAGTGTCCCTCTCAACACCTGAGAGTTCAACAAAACCTGCGGAGGTCCTCCCCATGACCACAGCGACACAGATCCCCGGCTACATCGCCGGCACCTGGGACATCGACGCGGTTCACTCCGACGTCTCCTTCTCGGTCCGCCACATGATGGTGAGCAAGGTACGCGGTCGGTTCGCCACGTTCAGCGGCACGATCGTGACCGGCGCGGACATCACCGCATCGGAGGTCAACGCGACGATCGACGCCACGTCGATCAGCACCGGCACCGACCAGCGTGACGAGCACATCCGCTCGGCCGACTTCTTCGAGGTCGAGAAGCACCCGACCTGGACGTTCGCCTCCTCGGCCGTGCGCGCCGACGGCGACGACTACGCCGTCGACGGTGAGCTGACCATCAAGGGCGTCACCCGCCCGGTCACCCTCAAGCTCGAGCTGGGCGGCTTCGGACCCGACGCCTACGGCGGCACGCGCGCCGGCTTCACCGCCACCACCACGATCAACCGCAGCGACTTCGGCGTCGACATCGCGATGCCGCTCGACGGCGGCGGCGTCGTCGTGAGCGAGAAGGTGCAGATCCACCTGGAGATCGAGGGCGTGCTCCGCGCAGCCTGACCGACCGGCCTGATCCCCTGATCAGGACCCCGCACGAACGGCACATCCGGTGACCCCGGAGGTGCCGTTCATGCGTTGGGGCAGTTGCTCGGGGCCTACCCTGGCCCCGTGACCTACCGCGAGCTGCCCGCCCCCACCGCCCTGCGCGGTGCGGTGGAGTGCTGCTGGGTCGCCGAGGTCGGGCCCGGGGAGCCGGCCCAGCTGCAGCCGGTGCTGCCCGACGCCTGCATGGATCTGGTCTGGACCGGTTCGGCGCTGGTCGTCGCAGGCCCCGATACGCGTGCCCATCCGGTGCGTCGCGAGCCGGGGGTGTGCTCGGCCGGGCTGCGGTTCGCCCCCGGCATGCTGCCCGCGTTGCTGGGCGTCCCGGCCGAGGCGCTGCGCGACGAGCGGGTGCCGGTCGCCGACCTGCACCCGGTGCTCGCCCGCGACGCCATGGCCCGCCTCGAGTACGGGGCCGCACCGGCCGCTGCGCTCGCCGGGCTGGCGATGGCCCTACCCGGCGAACCGGCCGGTACCGAGGTGCGAGCCGCTGTCACGCGCCTCGACCGTGGTGAGACCGCGGCCGAGGTGGCCGACGCGCTGGGCTGGACCACCCGCTCCCTGCACCGCCGCAGCCTGGCGGCGTTCGGGTACGGGCCCGCCGTGCTGCGGCGGGTGCTGCGCTTCCGCCGCGCCGCCGCGCTGCTCCACGGCGGCGTCGCCCTCGCCGATGCCGCCGCCATCGCGGGGTACGCCGACCAGCCGCACCTGTCACGCGAGGTTCGCGCGCTCGCGGGCGTGGCGCCGAGCCGGCTGAGCCGAAACCCTCACCCCAGCGGGGCGAACAGGTCCACGCCGTTGCCGTCCGGGTCGCTCACCGTCGCGTAGCGCTGGCCCCAGAAGGCGTCGAACGGCGCCAGCACACCGGGATGCCCCGCCGCCACCACCGCGGCGTACAGGGCGTCCACACCGGCGGGGTCGGGCAGGGCGAACGCCAGCCCGATCCGTCCCGCGCCGGGGACGGCCCGCCACTCCGGGTGGAACGAGCGGATCGTCGACTCCGTGTCGAACGCGAGCCGCAGCCCACCCGCGATCCCGACCTCGACGTGCGGTTCGCCATCGGCGTCGGCGGGGATGTCGAGCCCGAGAGCGCGGTAGAAGGCCAGCGACTTCGCCATGTCTGCGACCACCACTCCGACCACGTCCAGGCGTGCTTCGATCCTCATGGCACCCACGCTAGGGCCGCGGGTCCGCACCGTCGTGAACGGATCGGACACCGGACGACGACGGCCGGGGCCCGCGCTCCGCAGAGCGAGGACCCCGGCCGGTGCCGGACTGACGAACCTAGAGGTACTGGCCCGTGTTGGAGGCCGTGTCGATGGCGCGACCGGTCTCGGTGTTCTTCCCGGTGACGAGCGTGCGGATGTAGACGATCCGCTCGCCCTTCTTGCCCGAGATCCGGGCCCAGTCATCGGGGTTGGTGGTGTTGGGCAGATCCTCGTTCTCGGCGAACTCGTCGACGATCGCGTCGAGCAGGTGCTGCACCCGCAGGCCGGGAGCCCCGGTCTCGAGCACCGCCTTGATCGCCGACTTCTTACCACGGTCGACGATGTTCTGGATCATGGCGCCGGAGTTGAAGTCCTTGAAGTAGAGCGTCTCCTTGTCGCCGTTGGCGTAGGTGACCTCCAGGAACCGGTTCTCCTCCGTCTCGTCGTACATCCGCTCCACGATCCGCTGGATCATGGCGTCGATGCACTCCTTGCGGTTGCCGCCGAACTCCGCGATGTCGTCCGCGTGGATCGGCAGCGTGTCGGTGAGGTACTTCGAGAAGATGTCCTGGGCCGCCTCGGCGTCCGGACGCTCGATCTTGATCTTGACGTCGAGCCGGCCCGGCCGCAGGATCGCCGGGTCGATCATGTCCTCACGGTTGGAGGCGCCGATGACGATGACGTTCTCCAGGCCCTCGACACCGTCGATCTCCGCCAGCAGCTGCGGCACGATCGTGGTCTCGACGTCGGACGAGACCCCCGACCCACGGGTCCGGAAGATCGAATCCATCTCGTCGAAGAAGACGATGACCGGCGTACCCGCCGACGCCTTCTCCCGAGCCCGCTGGAAGATCAGGCGGATGTGCCGCTCGGTCTCACCGACGAACTTGTTGAGCAGCTCCGGACCCTTGATGTTGAGGAAGAACGCACGCCCCTCCTTCGGGTCGTCGCCCCGGATGGCCGCTATCTTCTTGGCCAGCGAGTTGGCCACCGCCTTGGCGATGAGCGTCTTGCCGCAACCGGGCGGGCCGTAGAGCAGCACACCCTTCGGGGGCCGCAGCTCGTACTCCTTGAACAGCTCGGCGTGCAGGAACGGCAGCTCCACCGCATCGCGGATCTGCTCGATCTGCCGGAACAGGCCACCGATGTCGGAGTAGTCGACGTCGGGCACCTCCTCCAGCACGAGATCCTCGACCTCGGCCTTGGGAACCCGCTCGTAGGCGTAGCCCGCCTTGCTGTCGACCAGCAGCGAGTCGCCCGGCTTGAGCGGCACGAAGTCGATGTGGTCGGCCGGCAGGGTGAGCGGGGCGGCGAGCCACACCACCCGCTCCTCGTCGGCGTTGCCGACCACCAGCGCCCGACCGGCGAGGCCGTCGACACCGGGATCGGTGAGGACCTCACGCAGCGAGACGACCTCGCCCACGCGCTCGAACTCACCGGCCTCGACCACCGTGAGCGCCTCGTTGAGCCGCACCGTCTGGCCGCTCTTGAGCTCCTCGGTGGACACGGCCGGTGAGACCGCCACCCGCATCCGCCGACCGGAGGTGAACACGTCCACCGTCTCGTCCGGGAAACGGGCGAGGAACACGCCGTAGCCGCTGGGCGGCTGCGCGAGGCGGTCGACCTCCTCGCGCAGCGCGATCAGCTGACCGCGCGCTTCCTTGAGTGTCTCGGTGAGCTTCTCGTTGCGAGCGGAGAGCTGCGCGAGGCGGCTTGCCGCTTCCGCCAGACGCTGCTCCAGAACGCGCGCTTGGCGCGGCGACTCGGTGAGCTTCCGGCGCAACAGCGCCACTTCCTCCTCGAGGAAGCGGAGCTGTGCGGCGGCTTCTGCGGGCGAAAGCTCCCCGTGATCACCTGGTTCACGCCTGCCGGGACCGTCGTAGGGGTTCACGGCATCCTCCCTCCGTGTTCCGTTTCCATACGGTACCTGCGATTGCCGACAACAGCCGTGCGGCGAACCGGTGATCCACCACTCAGCCTGTCGGCACCTTGACGCTGTGGCATCGTCGGTGATTCGTGACAGCCTACGAGACCGACTGCTCCGGATGCGGTCATCTGCTGGTCGGTCTGCGTTGCGGACGTGGCGGCACCACGCCGTCGGCCAGCCGCCGAGCCGTCACCAGGAACGCGGTGTGCCCCTGCATGCGGTGGTCGGGTCGCACGGCGAGCCCGACGACGTGCCACGGCCTGACCAGGCATTCCCACGCCTGCGGCTCCGTCCAGCACTGCTGCCCACGAAGGTCTTCGACGAGCCGCGACAGCTGCGTGGTGGTGGCGACGTAACCGACGATCACCCCGCCCGGGATGAGTGACTTCGCCACGGTGTCGAGCTGTTCCCATGGTGCCAGCATGTCGAGTACGGCCCGATCGACCGGTTCCGCCACGCCGTCGTGAGTGGCGAGATCGGCGACGCGCAAGGACCAGTTGGGTGGCGTGCCGCCGAAGAATTGCTGCACATTGCGCTCCGCATGCGGAGCGTGGTCGTCGCGGATCTCGTAGGAGATGACGCTGCCGGTCGGTCCGACGGCCTGCAGCAGCGAGCAGGTGAGTGCTCCGGAGCCCGCACCGGCCTCCAGCACGCGGGCTCCGGGGAAGACATCGCCCCACATCAGGATCTGGGCCGCGTCCTTCGGATAGATCACCTGGGCGCCCCGCGGCATCGACAGCACGTAATCGGCCAGGCGCGGACGCAGCGCGAGGTACGGCGTGCCCGTCGGGGAGACGACGAGACTCCCCTCCGGGTTGCCGATCAGGTCGTCGTGGCGCAGCCCGCCGCGGTGGGTGTGGTACTCCGCCCCGGCCTCGAGCGTGACGGTGTAGTGCCGCCCCTTGGGGTCGGTGAGCTGCACCCGGTCGCCGGGGCGGAACGGGCCGCCCCTGGCAGGCACGGGAACGTCGACGTTCGGTGGGGTCTCGGACACGATCGGCAACGCTAACGGTCCGCCGGTCGCCGCCGCGGGCCGGGCCCAGTGATCATCTGCTCGGATGCTCAGGTCGGGGTGTCGAGCAGCAGCCACTTGCCCGCGATGCGGGTGAGCATCGAGGTGGTGACCGAGCGCTGGTCGTTGTAGGTGGACGACCAGGCGACGGTGGCGGTGTCGCCGGCGACGTCGACCTGCTCGATGTGGCTGCTGCCGAGGATCGCGTCGGCCCGGGTGGCCCCCGCCGGGTCGGCGTAGATCGCGGTGAAGGCCTCTTCGCAGGTGGCAGCCGTGACCCCGCTCTGGGTCCGCAGGTTCTCCTGCAGCTTCGCGACGGTGGCGGGGGCCGCGAGGGTGCACGCCGTCGTCCAGTCCCTCGTCAGCAGCGCCATGTGGTAGCCGAGGAACGCGGCCTCCACGGCGCCGGCGTCCCCGGTGCGCGTGCCGGCGGCATCGGGAGCAGCAGCCGGGCCGCCCGTCGGCGCGCCCGTGGCGGACCGGGGTGCCCCGGCCCCTGCCGCCGGGGCCGCGTTCGGGATGCCGGGCACCCTGCTGCCGCAGGCGGTGAGCGCGGCTCCGAGTGCCACGACCGCGATCGCGGCGCGAAGGGTCTTCACTGTCCGGGACGCTAGCGGGATGACCGGTGGTTCCCCCGGCCGGGGTGGCCCGTCACTGTCGGTGCCGCCGCCTACGCTCCGAAGCGTGATGAACACCCCCGGCACAGCGCTCGACGTCGCCGCCGATGACGCTGCAGCGGTCCGGCCGCGGCGGCGCCCGGCGCTGTCACCGTCGCGGGCCGGGGATTTCAAGCAGTGCCCGCTGCTCTACCGGTTCCGGGCCATCGACCGGCTGCCGGAGCGCTCCACCCGCGCGCAGGTCCGCGGCACGCTCGTGCACGCGGTGCTCGAGCGGCTCTACGAGCTGCCGGCGCCCGACCGCCTGCCCGCGGCGGCCCGCGATCTCGTCGCGCCCGCGTGGGAGGCCATCCGGGCCGAGTACCCCGCGCTGCTGGGTGAGCTGTTCACCGATGCCGACGATCCCGCGCTGCCGGCGTGGCTGGAGTCGGCAGGCGCGCTGCTGGAGTCGTACTTCCGGCTCGAGGATCCCCGCCTGCTGGAGCCGGAGTCGCGGGAGCTGCTGGTGGAGACCGAGCTCGCGTCGGGCGTGCTGCTGCGCGGCTACGTCGACCGGCTCGACGTCGCCCCCGACGGGCAGCTGCGCGTGGTCGACTACAAGACGGGCACGGCACCCCGGGAGGTGTCGGAGGCGCGGGCGCTGTTCCAGATGAAGTTCTACGCGCTCGCGCTACTGCAGCTGCGCGGCGTGGTGCCCGCGCAACTGCGCCTGCTGTACCTGGCCGACGTCGAGGCGCTCACCTACGAACCCGACGAGGAGGAGCTGCGCCGCTTCGAGCGCACGCTCGACGCGATCTGGCTGGCCATTCGCACCGCAGGCGAGACCGGCGACTTCCGGCCCAACCGCGGCCGCATGTGCGAATGGTGCAGCCACAAGGCGCTCTGCCCGGCATGGGAGGGCACCCCACCGGCCTACCCCGGCTGGCCGCAGGAGCAGCCCGGCGAGGAGACACCGGCCGATCGCGCCTGAGCGCGCGTGCTCAGGCGCGCCCGTTCAGCGGCCGAAGTTGGTGCCGTCCACCGCGCGGCAGGACCGGATCTCCGAGGTCAGGATGGCGCGCGCACCGAGCGTGGCGAGATCGTCCATGACCTTGTTGGCGTTCTGCTTGCGCACCATCGACCGCACGCCGTACCAGCCACTGTCCGACAGCGGCGCCACCGTGGGCGCCTGCATGCCGGGCGTGATCCGCTTGGCCTGCTCGAGCACCGACTCCGGGCAGTCGTAGTCGACCATCAGGTACTGCCGCGCGTAGACCACACC
The DNA here is from genome assembly GCF_042653605.1 of Pseudonocardia sp. GCM10023141. Taxonomy (NCBI): domain Bacteria; kingdom Bacillati; phylum Actinomycetota; class Actinomycetes; order Pseudonocardiales; family Pseudonocardiaceae; genus Pseudonocardia; species Pseudonocardia sp. GCM10023141. The sequence goes on along the minus strand of NZ_JBHSIR010000055.1, from coordinate 216,511 downwards.
CTGCAGACGCGCCGAGAACACGCCCTTCTCGGCCTTGGTCTCCGCCGACTCCTCGCGGTCGGGCCGGGGCTCGCGCTCGATCAGCGTGGCCTGTGACTCCGCGATCGGGTCGCCGAACGCGGCCAGCCCGTGCTGGCGCAGCGTGCGACCCGACGACACGACGTCGGCGATGGCGTCGGCGAGGCCGAGCTGCACCGAGATCTCGACGGCGCCGTCGAGCTTGATGATGTCGGCGCGGATCCGGCTCCGCGCCAGGTGCGCCCGCACCAGCCGCGGGTAGGAGGTGGCGATCTTCTTGCCCTCGAGGTCGCCGAGCTTCCACTCCCGGCCGTCGACGCCCTCGGCGGGTGCGGCGAAGCGGAACTTGGAGTTGCCGAAGCCCAGCTCGATCACCGGGCGCACCTGGCTGCCGGACTCGTCCATCAGGTCGGCGCCCGTGATGCCCAGGTGCAGGTCGCCGGAACCGACGTAGGTGGCGATGTCCTTGGGCCGCAGGTAGAAGAACTCGATCTCGTTCTCCTCGTCGAACATGCTGAGGTCACGCGAGTCCGAGCGTTGCCGGTAGCCGGCTTCCCGCATCATCGCCGCAGCCGGCTCGGCGAGAGTGCCCTTGTTCGGGAGTGCGATGCGGAGCATGGCGGAACTTTCTCCTCGGTAGTGCTGTGCGAAAGTGCTGTGCGACCGATCAGAGGTACTTGTAGACGTCTTCGAGCGTGAGGCCGCGGCCCAGCATCAGCACCTGCAGCCGGTACAGCAGCTGGGAGATCTCCTCGGCGAGCTCACCGTCGCTCTCGTGCTCGGCGGCCAGCCACACCTCGCCGGCCTCCTCGAGCACCTTCTTGCCCTGCGCATGGACGCCGGCGTCGAGCGCAGCCACGGTTCCCGAACCCGCCGGCCGGCTGGCGGCCCGCTCGGTCAGCTCGGCGAACAGCTCGTCGAACGTCTTCACCTGCGTATCTCCTGCCATCGCGTGGTCTCTCGGCCTTCAGTGTCGGCTCCCGCGCGCGTCGCCTCGGCATGCACGTGCGGGTCGTGCTGCCTCCGGCAGCCGCGATGCGCCGGATGGCAGGTCGCGACGGCCCGGGCAGCTCCCGTGAACGGTCATTACCGCCACGAGAGGACTTCGTACAGGGACAAACGGTCTCATGCCGGTCACGGTTTTTCCGCGCGAGAGCTCGACATCCGGCGAGATCGCACTCTATCGATCATGCAACGCGCTCGGCGCGCGACTCCACGTAGCTCGAACGGATGTCGTCGGGGCGCAGCCCGACCAGCGAGGCGCGCAGCACGAGGCCGGGCGCGGTCGCCACCTCGACGTCGCACGGCACGACGAGCACCGAGGCACCCGCCCGCTGTGCGGCCAGCGCGCCGGTCGGTGAGTCCTCGACGGCCAGGCACTCCGACGCCGCGACGCCGAGCAGCTCGGCGGCGCGGAGGTAGGGGTCCGGGTCGGGCTTGCCGCTGCGCACCTCGTCGGCGCAGACCGAGACGTCGAAGTGCTCGCGGCCGATGCCGTCGAGCGCCCGTTCGGTGAGGGACCGCCAGGTGTTGGTGACCAGCGCTGTCGGCCAGCCTGCGGCCCGGACCATGCGCAGCGCGTCGAGCGCGCCGGGCCGCCACTCCAGCCCCTCGGCGAACAGATCGGCCGTGCGGTCGGTGAGGAACCGCTCGGCCGCCGCCAGCCGCTCGGGATCGTGGGGCAGCCCCAGGTCGTCGAACAGCATGACGAGGGTGCGCGTCATGTTCGACCCGACCATCGCCTCCCGGGCCGCGGGACTGAGCTCGCCGCCCAGCCACTGCGCGGCCTGCACGAGCGACACGGTCCAGACCTTCTCGGAGTCGACGAGAGTGCCGTCCATGTCCCAGAGGACCGCCGCTGGGGATTCAACCTGCATGGTGAGTACGTCGCCTCCGGGTGGTGGGCCACCAGCGCGTCGGTGGACTGCTCGGGCAGAGCGGCAGCACCTGCGACCATTCCACGCCGTTGCGTCCGGGACGGCGCCGGCCGACGAGTTTCACACGGTCCCCGGCCGTCCGGTCGGCGAAGTCGCCCCTCGCCGGGGGTGGCACCCGCCGCCGCGGGCGCCGCGCCCGTAGGCTGGACAGATGACCGATCGCGACCCGGAAACCGCAGCCGAGAGCGCGGAAAACGACGTGCCCCGCCTCGTCGACCCGGTGATGATCGCCGCGTTCGAGGGGTGGAACGACGCCGGCGAGGCCGCCAGCGCTGCACTGGAGCACCTCGAACTCAGCTGGGACGCCACGCCGCTGCTCTCGATCGATCCCGAGGAGTACTACGACTTCCAGGTCACACGACCGCACGTCCGGCTCTCCGGCGGGGTCACCCGCAAGATCGAATGGCAGACCACCCGGCTGTCGGTGGCCACGCTGCCCGGCACCGAGCGGCACGTGGTCCTGGTCAACGGCATCGAGCCGAACATGCGCTGGCGCACGTTCTGCCAGGAGCTGATCGGCCACATCGAGCGCCTCGGTGTCACGAAGGTGATCACGCTCGGCGCGCTGCTCACCGACACCCCGCACACGCGGCCCACGCCGGTCAGCGGCATCGCCTACGACAAGGAGTCGGCCAGCGAGCTGCGGGTCGAACTCTCCACGTACGAAGGCCCCACCGGCATCGTCGGCGTCTTCCAGAACGAGTGCGTCGAGGCCGGCATCCCGTCGGTGTCGTTCTGGGCGTCGGTGCCGCACTACGTGTCGCAGGCGCGGGTGCCCAAGGCCGCCGTCGCGCTGCTGCACCGTGTGGAGGAGGTCCTCGACGTCGAGGTCCCGCTCGGGGCACTGCCCGAGCAGGCCGAGGAGTGGGAGCGCACCGTCTCGGAGATGGCCGAGGCCGACGACGAGGTGCGCGAGTACGTGCGCCAGCTCGAGGAGCAGGCCGAGGCCGACGCCGACGTGCTGCCCGAGGCCGACGGCGACGCCATCGCCGCCGACTTCGAGCGCTACCTGCGCCGCCGCGGCACGGGCGGCGCGGGGAGCTGAGCACGCGCGAGCGCCTCGCCAGGGGCGGCATCTACGCGGGAGCGTTCCTCGGCCCGTTCGGCGGGGGCGTCACGGTGGCGATGCTGCCCGAGCTGGGCGCCACGTTCGGCGTGTCCGCGGGCACCGCGGCGGTCTCCGTCACGGCGTACCTGCTGCCGTTCGCGGCGATCATGCTCGTGTCCGGGACGCTGGGCGAGCGCTGGGGGCGCCGCCGCACCGTGGTGTGCGCCTACCTCGTGTACATCGTCGCGTCGCTGGCGTGCGTGGTGGCCTCTGCACTGCCGCTGTTCCTGGCCGCGCGGGCGTTGCAGGGCGCGGCCAACGCGTTCACGACGCCGCTGCTGCTCGTCGCGCTCGCGGGAACCGTCGCGCCGCAGCGCCTGGGGCGCGCGCTGGGCTGGTACGGGTCGCTGCAGTCCGCTGCGCAGACCTCGGCCCCGCTGCTCGGCGGGCTCGCCGCGGAACTGGACTGGCGCTGGGCGTTCGTCGCGGTGGCCGCGGTGGCGGCCGGACTCGCTGCCGTCGGCATCCCGAACGCGGCCACGCCGCCCACCGCCCGTCCGGCGCTGCGCACCGCGTGGCGACCCACCGTGCTGCGGATCGGGCTCGTCGCGGCGATCGGGTGGGGCTGCCTGTCGGGGCTGAACTTCCTCGTCGCGCTGCGGCTGGAGGAGGAGTTCACCCTGACCTCCGGCGCCCGCGGACTCGTGCTCACCGGGCTGGGGGTGGCGGGGCTGCTCACGGCCCGGCTGCTCGGTGGCGGCGTCGACCGGATCGGTGCCCGCCGCGGCATCCTCATCGGCACCGGGCTCGGCGTGCTGGTGGTGCTCGGCGTCGGGCTCGCCCCGACCGTCTGGATGGTCGGCGTGATCTGGATGCTGGGCGGGGTGGCCACCCAGCTCGTGCTGGTGGGTGTCAACGCGCTGGTCCTGCGTCCCGACGATCCGGAGAGCGCCGACCCCAACCCCACCGGCTCGATGTCGGTGGTGCAGGCCGTCCGGTTCGGGGGCAGCGCGCTGAGCCCGGTGGCGATCACGCCGATCTACCACGCCGACCCGCTGGCCGGATTCCTGCTTCCCGCCGCACTGCTCGCGGTGGTGGTGCCGGCGGCGCTGCCGCGATCGCGACCCGGATCGCTGCGGGGCTGATGGAGAGTGCCGGGCCGGTTCCGGGCCTGCGCCTCATGGAACCTTGTGGCTGTCCGGCCTCGGAGCGCTCAGACCGGCGCCCCCGAAGAACTGCGGCACCGGATCCAGACCGGCGAGCACGAGGTGTACCCGGATCCTCGATTCGGGTCGAACCTCTGCCAGCGGGTTGACCAGCGCGACCGCTCGGCGAGCCGCGACGATCCCCCGCTCGTTGCGGCCGGCGACGTAGGCGGCGAGCTCACCCCGATCGACCTTCTCCTTGCGCAGCACGGCATCGAGGTCCGCGACGGCATCGGGTAGCGGTCGATCCAACGCAAGATCGAGTGCCATCCGCAACGGGCTGGCGATGCGGACCGTTCCCCATGGCACGGACTCGTCCGCCTCGAGGTCGGTGCGCCGGAGATCGATCCCCTTTCGCGTGACCCGCCGGTCGAGCGGCGACACCACTTCCACCGGATCACCTGCCCTCGCCAGCGGGCAGCCACGGATGGTGGCCGCGGATCGGCCGGTGATCACCGCGTCCGGCGGTAGGACGAGCCAGGCCCCCTGGCATTGCAGTCATGGGGACGCCCCATCGGCACTGCCCGACGACCACAAGGTTCCATGAGGCGGCCTGAGAGCCACGAACCACAGCCACACGGTTCCATGAGGCGCACACAGCCACCGGCCGCCACGAACCACCGGGCCCCACGAGGCACCCAAGCCCCGCTCCCGACCAGACGAGTCCTAACCCGCCAGCACCGACAGCAAAGCCCGGGCGTAGGCCCGCTCCGCATCCGTGTCGATCTCGCGGACCTCGCGCCCGGCGACCTCGGTGACCACCGCGAAGCCGTCGCCGACCGGCTCCAGCCGCCGGAACCGGTCGCCGAGCAGATCACGCAGCTGTCCCTCGTACGGCAGCCAGACCACGGCCTCCTGCTCGAGGCTGTCGAGCGCCCACTCGGTGGTGCCGTTGAACCGGATCAGCCGGCCCGTCGGGGCCTCGTGCACGTCGATGGTGAGCTCGCTGACGACGAAGACGTCGGCGTCCATGTCGCGGTCGGCGATCACGAACCGGTCACCGGAGGACGGTGTCCACTCCAGCCCGGCGGCGCGCAGGCGCAACGCCAGGTCGACCGTGATCATCCGGGCGTCACCGCGTGCCTCTGCAGGTCGGCGAGATCCACCCACTCGAGGGTGCGGGCGTGGGTCGCCTCCAGCACCACCGACGGCGCCTTGCCGGCTTCGTGCGCCTCCACCCAGCGGTCGGCGCACAGGCACCACTGGTTGCCGGGTTGCAGGCCGGCGAAGCCGTACTCGGGATGCGGCGTGGACAGGTCGTTGCCCACCGACGCGCTGAACTCCAGGAACTCCGCGGTGACCCGGACGCACACCGTGTGGACGCCGGAATCCTCGCCGCCGGTGTCGCAGCAGCCGGTGCGGTAGAAACCGGTCATCGGGTCGGTGCTGCACGAGAGCAGCTCACCGCCGAGCACGTTGCGGGCCATGTGCCCCACTCAACCAGAACGGGTAGCCCCCGGCATGACTCCGACGCCACGGCTGAGCCCGGAACCGCCCCGGCGGCCCGGAATGCCCGATCTCGACCTCGGCATCCCGGTCCCCAGCACGTCCGGCTCCGCACCCACGACACCGGACGGCGAGGACGTCGAGGAGGCCGGGACGGGCGACGCCGAGCCGCCCGACCGAGCACCCCGCTAGAGGGCCACACCCAGCAGCGCGTCGAGCGCGTTGCGCACCAGCGCGGGCGCCGCCGCGTCGGTGCCCCGACGCTCGAGCGCTTCGGCCGCCCACGCGTCCACGGCGGCGAGCGCGGCCGGGGTGTCGAGGTCGTCGGCGAGGTGGGTGCGCAGGCGCAGCACGAGGTCGTCGGCGGCGGGGGCGGTGGCCAGGGACGTGGCCTCCCGCCAGCGCGCGAGCCGCTCCTGCGCCTGCTCCAGCAGCTCGGCCGTCCAGGGGCGGTCGGTGCGGTAGTGCCCGGCGAGCAGGGCCACCCTGATGGCGTTCGGGTCGACGCCCTGCGAGCGCAGCTTCGAGACGAACACGAGGTTGCCGCGCGACTTCGACATCTTCTCGCCGTCGAGGCCGATCATGCCCGAGTGCGCGTAGTGGCGGGCGAACGGCGCGACACCCGTGTGGGCCTCGGCGTGCGCGGCACCGCACTCGTGGTGCGGGAAGATCAGGTCGGAGCCGCCCCCGTTGAGGTCGATCTGGTTGCCCAGCCGGTTGAGGGCGATGGCGGCGCACTCGACGTGCCAGCCCGGGCGGCCCGCACCGAGGTCGGACTCCCACGACGGCTCACCGGGCCGGGCCATGCGCCACAGCAGTGGGTCGAGGGCGTGGCGCTTGCCGGGACGGTCCGGGTCGCCGCCCCGTTCACGCGACAGCGCGATCATCGTGGCCTCGTCGTAGTTCGACTCGTAGCCGAACCTGCCGGTGACCGTGGTGTCGAAGTACACGTCCGGGTACTCGTCGTCGTCGACGCGGTAGGCCGAGCCGCCGGCGAGCAGCTTGCCCACCAGCTCGGCGATCTCGCCCATCGCCTCCACCGCGCCGATGAAGTGGCGCGGCGGCAGTACCCGCAGCGCCTCCATGTCCTCGCGGAACAGCGCCGTCTCGCGCATCCCGAGCACCACCCAGTCGTCCTGGTCGCGCTCGGCGCGCTCCAGCAGGGGGTCGTCGATGTCGGTGACGTTCTGCACGTAGTGCACGTCGTGTCCGAGATCGCGCCACACCCGGTTGACCAGGTCGAACGCCAGATACGTTGCCGCGTGCCCGAGGTGGGTGGCGTCATAGGGCGTGATGCCGCAGACGTACATCGTGGCCTCGGGGCCCGGTGCCGTCGGGCGGATCCGGCCAGTGGCCGAGTCGTGGAGGCGCAGCGACGGACCGCTGCCACCGATCCGGGGGACGTCGACGGATGCCCAGGAATGCATGCGCACCAACTTACGCGTTGGGTCCCCACCACTCGGGTGCGAGTTTGCCCTCGATGTCGCGGACGTGGCGACGAGCACACTGCGGGCAGATCCAGCGCACCTCCCGACCAGGCTCCTGCTCACGCACCCAGGCCAGCGACGACGGGTCGTCCGGGGTCCGCTCGGCGGGGCACAGCGCGCAGGTCGGCATGATTCCAGTGTCGCTCAGCCGCCGAGTGGGCCAGTCGTTCTTGACCGGGCAGGCCGGGTCTGCGAGCCTCGTCAGCAGCAACTTAGACCAAACATCTAGTCCGGAGGTGCGCGTGTCGGTGAGCGGCGCGGTGATCGGGATCGACATCGGCGGGTCCAGTACCCGGGCGGTCCGGTCCGAGGCCGGGGTCGTGGTGGCGCAGTCGGACGCGGGCAGCGCCAACATCGCCGCGGTCAGCGTCGTGGAAGCAGGCCGCCAGCTCGGCATCGTCCTGGACGCCGTGGGTGTCCGGGACGTGGTGGCGGTCTGCGCGGGCGCCGCAGGCGCCGACTCACCGCACTCGGTCGGCATCATCCGCGACCTGATCTCCGCCTGCGTCCCCGGCGCCCGCGTACGCGTCGTCCACGACGCCCACCTCGTGCTCGCCGCGAGCGGTGCCGACGCCGGGGTCGCGCTGATCAGCGGCACCGGATCCGTGGCATGGGGCATCGGCCCGGACGGCCGCGAGTCCCGCGCGGGTGGCTGGGGCCACCTGCTCGGCGACGAGGGCAGCGGCTTCCACGTGATGCTGGAGGCGGTGCGCCACGCCCTGCACACCATGGACCGCGGTGAGCCGGTCGACGCACTCGGCCGCGCGGTGCTCGACGCCTGCGACCTCGACCATCGTGAGCAGCTCATCGACCACGTCTACGCGACACCCGAGAAGCGGTACTGGGCCACCCGCGCCGGTGCGGTCGCCGACCTGGCCGTCGCGGGCGACCCCGCGGCACGGGCGCTGCTCGACGCCGCCGCGGACGCGCTCGCCACGCTCGCCGGCACGGTCATGACGCGGCTCGGCAGCCCCGGCCCGGTGGTGCTCGGCGGTGGCTTCGCCGTGCACCAGCCCCTGCTCGTCCAGGGCGTTCGGGAGCGGCTGGCCGGCACCCCGGTGCACGTGCTCACCGCACCCCACGTCCACGGCGCCGTCCGGCTCGCCGAAGCGCTGCTACATCCCGATCTGGAGCACGCATGACCACGACCGCACTCCCCCCGGCCGCACAGCCCGGCGCACTGATGGCCGCCGAGATCGCCGAGCAGCCCGCCGCCTGGCGTCGGCTGCTCGTCGACGGCCCCGCCGCCGGTCTCGACCGGGCCGCCGCATTGATCCGTGAGCGTGCCCCGCGCATGGTGCTGCTCGTCGCCCGCGGCACCAGCGACCACGCCGCGCTGTACGCGAAGTACCTCGTCGAGATCGAGCACGGCCTGCCGGCCGGTCTCGTCTCCCCCTCCACGATGACGGCCTACGGCGCGCGCCCGGACCTGCGCGACGTCCTGATGATCGGCGTCAGCCAGTCGGGCGGCTCACCGGACCTGGTGCGCTCGTTGGAGGTCGGCCGGGCGCAGGGCGCGCTGACCGTGGCCGTCACCAACAACGCGGAGTCCGCGTTCGCGGCCACCGCACACGCCCACGTCGATGTGCTGGCGGGGCCCGAGCGGGCGGTCGCCGCCACGAAGTCCTACACGTCGCAGCTGCTCGCGCTGCACCTGCTGCTCGACCGGGTGCGCGGCGGCACGGGTGGCGCGGCCGCGGCCCTGCCCGATCTGGGTGAGGCGCTGCTCGCCCGCGACGGCGAGGTGGCCGAGCTGGCCAAGCGCTACCGCTTCGCCCAGCGGATGCTCACCACCGGCCGCGGCTACTCCTACCCGACGGCGCGGGAGGCCGCACTGAAGCTGATGGAGACCGCCTACGTCTCCGCGCAGGGCTTCTCCGGCGCCGACCTGCTGCACGGGCCGCTCGCGCTCGTCGAACCGCAGGTCCCGGTGCTCGCCGTGGTGGCCGACGGCATCGGCGGCCGAGCCATGGAGCCGGTGCTCGCGCAGCTCGCCGAGCGCCGCGCGGACGTGTTCTGCGTGGGCACCCCCGCAGCGGTGGCCGGCGCGGCGGCCGGTTTCACGCTGCCGTCGGGCGTGCCCGGCGAGCTGTCGCCGCTGCTGGAGATCCTGCCGTTCCAGATGCTGGCGCGCCACGTCACCGTCGACCGCGGGGGCGACCCGGACGCGCCGCGCGGGCTGCGCAAGGTCACGGAAACCCTGTGACCGTCCTGGCCGCCGGCGTCGTCGTCACCGCCGACCGGGCGGGCCCCGGTTGGGTCGAGATCGAGGGCGACCGGATCACCGCCGTCGGCGACGGCCGGCCGCCGGCCCCCGCCGACGTCGACCTCGGTGACGCCGTGCTGGTACCGGGGTTCGTCGACCAGCACGTGCACGGCGGTGCCGGTGCGGCGTTCACCGGCGGTGATCCGGCGGAGGCCATGCGCGCCGTGCGGTTCCACCGCGCGCACGGCACCACCACGATGCTCGGCAGCCTCGTGGCCGCGGGCCCGGCCGAGCTGCGCCGCGACGTCGCCGCGCTCGGCGAGCTCGTCCACGACGGAGACCTCGCCGGTGTGCACCTGGAGGGCCCCTGGCTCGCCGCGGCGCGCTGCGGCGCCCACGACCCGTTGCTGCTGCGCGACCCGGACCCGGCCGAGCTGGACGTGCTGCTGGGCAGCGGCGTCGTGCGGATGGTCACCATCGCCCCGGAACGCGACGGCGCCATCGACGCCGTGCGCCGGATCGCCGGCGCGGGTGCCGTCGCCGCCGTCGGGCACACCAACGCCAGCTACGCGCTCACCCGCACCGCCATCGCGGCCGGAGCCCGGGTCGGCACGCACCTGTTCAACGCCATGGCGCCCGTGCACCACCGCGAACCCGGTCCGGCGATCGCGCTCCTGGAGGACGACCGCGTCACCGTCGAGCTCGTCACCGACGGCCTGCACGTGCACGCCGCACTCTGGGAGCACGTGCTGCGCTCGGCGGGTGCCACCCGCGTCGCGGCCGTCACGGATGCGATGGCCGCTGCGGGGATGCCCGACGGTGGCTACCACCTCGGGGCGCTGCGCGTGATCGTCACCGACCGGGTGGCGCGCGTCGCGACGCCCGACGGCGATCCAGGGCCCATCGCGGGCAGCACCGCTACCGCCGACGAGCTGTTCGCCAACATCGTGCGGGCCGCCGCGCTGCCCCGCGCCGCGGCGCTGGTGCGGGCGGTGGCCATGACGGCCACGACCCCGGCCCGCACCCTCGGGCTGCGTGACGTCGGGGAGATCGCGCCGGGACGGCGGGCGGACCTGGTGGTGCTGGACCCGGAGCTGCGCGTGCGCGAGGTGTACCGGGCCGGCGTCCGGCTGGCCCCGGAGCCGCTGCCGGTGGCGCGCTGAGCGACGCCCGGCGCCCCAGGCTCACCCTTCGCGCGGCGATGGCAGGAAAGTCCGTCATGGCCTGCGGCCGCCATGAAAGACGAGAACCGGGACGTCAGCTGCGGATGGGGGCGTGCCCCGCGCTACGGCGCCCTCGCCGGGCCGGCAGATCAACAGGAGGGGGTGCGCGAGCCGCACGCCACGGCCCTGTCGATGACGCTGCGGTGCGGCTCGCGCGGATCATGCTCGCCGAGGCGCACAGGTGGGCCCGGCGTGGGGCGCTGCGGTGCGGGTGGGGTGATCAACGCTCACTGGTTCGGTGTTGACCATGACCCAGTAGGCGTTGATCTTCGTGCCGGTGGTCGAGCGCGCACTGGCTCATGATCCAACCGGAACCGGTGGGCGTTGATCACTCGCCCGGCGCGGCAGGCTCTCGCACAGGTCCGTCAGCGCCGCGTCCGGATGTAGTCCGACACCACCTCGGCACCCAGCCCGTCCAGCGTCGGGGCCACCACCCGGCCACCGCAGCGCTTGGCGATCCCGTCGACGAACGCGGCCAGCCGGGGGTCGTCGCCCAGTATGAAGAACGTGAACGACGCCCGCAGCCCGGTGATCCGGTCCAGCTCCGCAACGGTGGCGTGCAGCGTCTCGCGGCTGGGCGGGTAGTCGAAGACGGCGTTGCCGTCCGGCTCCAGGTGCGCGGTCGGCTCCCCGTCGGTGACGACCAGCACGACGGGCTGCGCGTCGGGGTTGCGGCGCAGGTGCTGCCCGGCGAGCAGCAGCGCGTGGTGCAGGTTGGTGCCCTGCTCCCAGGCACCGTCCAGCCCCACCAGCTCGCCCAGCTCCACCGTGCGGGCGTGGCGGCCGAACGTGATCAGCTTCAGGTCGTCGCCACGGAACCGCGTGGAGATCAGCTGGTGCAGCGCCAGCGCCGTGCGCTTCATCGGCACCCAGCGCCCGTCCTGCACCATCGACCACGACGTGTCGACGCACAGCGCCACCGCCGCGCGCGTCTTCTGCTCGGTCTCGACGATCTCCACATCCGTGACGTCGAGCCGCCGCGGGTCGCCGCCTGCCTGGCGCAGCTGCGCGTTGAGCAGCGTGCGGGGCACGTTCCACGCCTCGGTGTCGCCGAACGCCCAGGGCCGGGTGGCGCCGGTGGCCTCCGCCGACGCGCCGCTGCGGCGGGTGTCGCGCTCGCCGCGCCGCGCTCCGATCTTGTCGACGACGTCGCGCAGCGCCGACTCCCCCAGCCGCCGCAGCGCCTTGGGCGAGAGCTGCAGCGAACCGTCGGCCGCCCGCTCGAACAGGCCCTGGCGCTGCAGCTCGCGCTCCAGCTCCGCCAGCCTGCGCGCGTCGACCCTGGCCTCGTCGCCCAGGTGCTGGCCCAGCGACTCGAGGTCGATGTCCTCCATGCGCGCACCGGGGTAGCTCTGGGCGAGCTGCTCGGCGAGCGCGTCGAGCTGTCCGAGCTGCTCCATGGCGCGGGTGGCCTCGCCCATGCCCATCGGGTTCTCGCCGCGGAAGCGACCCTGGCCGTCCCAGTCCTCGCCTGGGCGCAGGCCTTCGAGCTGCGCGTCGAGCTGGGCCAGCGCCTGCGCGAGCCGCGGGTCGCCGAAGGCCTGCTGCGAGAGCTCCATCAGCTCGGCCCGCTGCTCCGCGCTCATCGAGTTCAGCATCCGCTGCGCCGCCGCAGCGCGCTGCGCGAGCAGGTCGATCAGCTGCTCGGTGTTCTGGGGGTTCTCCGGGAAGAACTCACCGTGCTTGGCCATGAACTCGCCGAACTGTGCCTGCGTGTCCTGACCGGCGGCATGGTCGGCCAGCAGCTTGTTGAGGTCGTCGAGCATCTCCCTGATGCCCTCGACGTCCTCGGGTGTGGCGTTCTGCATCGCCTGCTTCATGCCCTGGAAGCGCTGGTCCAGCAGCTCCCGGCCGAGCAGGTCGCGGATCTCCTCGTAGGCCTCGCGGGCCTCGGCGGACTGCCAGTCGTAGGAGTTGAGCTCGCGCACCGCGCCACCGGTGTCGGACGGCAGCGCGTCGAGCTGCATCTCCCGGAACCGGGCGTCGTCGGTGTCCTGGCGGCCCAGGCTGTCGCGCTCGGCGTCGAGGGCGCGTTGCAGCAGCTCCCGCACCTCCTGCAGCGTGCCGTCGAGCCGGTTCTCCCGCTGCAGCCTGCTGCGGCGCTGCCACACCTCGCGCGTCAGCTCGTCGAGCCCGCGCCTTCCCTCGTTCCCGCGGCGCAGCAGCTCCTGCAGCGCCGATCGCGGGGATGCCCCTTCCATGACGTCGCGGCCGATCTCGTCCATCGCCGACCGGAGGTCGAACGGTGGGGCGAGGGGGTCAGGGCCGTCGGCGTAGGGCCCGTACTGCACACGTCGATCTCGCCTTCGCACCCCGACAACGCTACGCCTCGACGGGCACCGTGCGCGCGGCGTGAACCGGGGCCTGCCGGGCGCGCACCCGCTCCGCCAGCAGCGTCCGCAGCACCCGGGCCCCATCGGAGAACGTGCGCAGGTTCGACCGGCCGAAGATCCGTTCCCGCTCCGTGGACGCCACCTCGGTGATCATCAGCCCGGCCGCGGCGACCCGGCAGTTGAGCAGCGTCTCGATCTCGAAGCCGTCGCCCCACCGCGGCTCGACCCCGTCGACGGCCGGCAGGTCCAGCAGTGGCAGCAGGCGCGTCCAGAACGCGTTGTAGCCGTAGCACAGGTCGGTGTAGGCGGTGCCGAACAGCAGGTTCGCCACGGCGCTGAGCGCGGCGTTACCCGCGCCCCGCAGCAACGTGATGTCCTCGCTGCCGCCGCCGCGGACGAACCTGCTGCCCTTGGCGACGTCGGCTCCCGCCCGCAGCGCTGCGACGAAGGCCGGGATCTCCCGCGGGTCCGCCGACCCGTCGGCGTCGAACATCACGACGATGTCACCGCTCGCGATGGCGAACCCGCAGGCCAGCGCGTTGCCCTTGCCCGTGCGCGACTGCTGGACGACGGTGGCCGCCGGCAGCACCCGCCGGGCGGTCGCGACGGTGTCGTCGGTCGAGTGCCCGTCGACCACGATGATCTCGTGCACGGCCGGGCGCAGCGCTGCGAGCGCCGGCAGCACGACCTCCAGGTTGCGCGCCTCGTTGCGGGTCGGGACCACCACGGACACCAGCGGTGGGGCTATGGGTGAGTGCATGGCCGGAAGGCTGCTGCAGTGATCCTGAACGGCGCCTGAACGAACCTGAACGCCGGGTCAGGAAGCGATCAGGTCCGGCGCCGGGCCAGTGTCGATCTTGAGGGCGCGCACCAGGTCACGGTAGAGCGCGTCGGACGCGAGCAGCTCGGCATGGGTGCCGGCGGCCCGCACCGCCCCGGCCTCCATCACCACGATCCGGTCGGCGTCCACCACCGTGGAGAGCCGGTGCGCGATCGTGACCACGGCACCGGTGCGTGCCACCCGGCGGACCGCCTCCTGCACGGCGGCCTCGGTCAGGCCGTCGAGCTGGGCCGTGGCCTCGTCGAGCAGCAGGATCTCGGGGTCGGACACGAGCGCGCGGGCCAGCGCGATCCGCTGGCGCTCGCCGCCGGAGACCACCGCGTTCGCCATCGGGGTGTCCAGGCCCAGTTCGAGGCTGCGCGCGCGCTCGTCCAGCCGGACCGCGGCCAGCGCCGCCCAGACAGCGGCCTCACCGGCGTCGGGGTCGGTGTAGAGCACGTTCTCCCGCAGGGTCCCGCTGACCAGCGGGGTGTCCTGCTCGACGTAGACGATCCGCCTGCGCACCTCCGCGAGCGGCAGCGACGCGAGCGGCGTGCCGCCGAGTACCAGCTCACCGCCGGTCGGGGTGACGAAACCGAGCATCAGCGAGAACAGCGTGGTCTTGCCCGCTCCGGACGGCCCGACGATGGCCGTGTGGCCGCGCGCCGCGATGTCGAGGTCGACGCCGGCGACGGCCGGTGGCGCCGCCGGTGCGTGCCGCGCGGTGACATTCCGGAACGAGAGGGCGGCCGGCGTCTCCCGGCGCGGCACCACCACACCGCCGGTGCGCTCCACCTCCAGGCCGTCGATCTCGCGGATCCGGGCCGCGGCCGCGATGCCCGCCTGCAGGTGCGTGATCGACTGCGACAGCTGCGACACGGGGTCCATCAGCCCGAACGCGTACAACAGGAATGCCACGAGCCCCGACACCGCGAGCGCTCCGGTGCCCACCCGGGCCGCCCCGATCGCGAGGATGAGCAGGATGGCGAGCTGCAGCCCGCTGCCGGCGACCGTCCAGGCCACCGCCTCGATGCGCACGGCGCGCACGCTCTGGTTCCGGGACGCCTCGGCTTCCGCGATGATCCGGGCGCTCTCGCGCTCCTCGGCCCGGCTGGCCTTGACGGTCCGGATCGCGCGCAGCGCTCCCTCCAGCGAGCCACCCATGCGGCCGACGGCGGCCTGCGCCGACTTCTGCGCTCGCGAGATGCCTGGCATGAGCAGCGCGAACACGATCATCACCACGATCATCGCGGCCAGCGTGGTGGCCAGCAGCACCCCGTCGAGCAGCGCCATCAGCACCAGCGCCCCGCCGATCCCGACCACGCCGTTGACGAGCTCCACCACGCTGCCCGCCGCCTCCCGCAGCAGCACGGTGTCGGACGTGACGCGGGTGACCAGCTCGCCACCGGGGCGCCGCGCCAGCTCGCCCAGCCGCACGCGGAAGAGCCTGCGCACCATCGCGCTGCGGGCGTCGAGCACGATCGTCTCGGCCAGCCGCCCCAGCAGCATCCACTGTGCGAGCCCGAACCCGGCGCCCGCCAGCAGCAGCGCGACGAGCAACCACACCCACTGTCCGATCGGCGTCCCGGAGCTGTTCGTGCTCGCTAGCCCGTCGAGCAGGCTGCGCGTGACCATCGGCGTCGCGAGCGTCGCCCCGGTGGTGGCCAGGCCCAGCACGATGCCGAGCGCCAGCACCCACCGGTGCGGCCGGACGAACGACCAGAGCACTCGCAGGTTCACTCCACCGAACACTTCAGCTACTTTTTGAGACGTCACTGTCTCATTTTACACCAGATATCATCCACCTTGGTAGGGTTCGGCACATGGCCAGCACGTCGCCGCCCGAATCCGGCACGCGGGCGCGCACCCGCCGCGCGATCATCGACGCGGCCGTCGGGGTGTTCTCGGAACGTCCGGCCGCGGCGCTGGGCGACGTCGCCGACGCGGCCGGGGTCGCCCGCAGCACCCTGCACCGCTACTTCGCCGACCGCGGCGAGCTCATCGCGGCGCTGGTCGACCACGCGATCGAGCGCGGCGAGGCGGCGCTGGCCGGCGCGTCCATCGACGACGGCCCACCGGCGGCGGCGCTGCGCAGGCTGACCCGCAGCTACTTCGAGATCGGGCCGCTGATGGTCCTGCTGTCCTCGGGCAAGCTCGAAGGTGGGGACGACTCGCTGTGGGCCCGCCTGGAGTCGGCCGACGACCCGATGCTCGGGCTCATCCGGCGTGGCCTCGCCGACGGCACGTTCGAGCCCGCGTTCGACGCCGAGTGGATCCGCGCCACGTTCTGGGCGATCGTCTACTCGGGCTGGGAGATGGTGAGCACCGGCCGGATACCGCGCCAGAGCGCGATCGGCACCGTCGTCCACACCCTGGAGAAGGCGCTGCTGGCCTGATCGGAGCCGATCAGGCCAGCAGGAGGATCAGCCGTAGCTGACGGAGTCGCCGCTGTCGGACTCGTCCTTCGCCAGCCGGCGCGTGAGGAACAGCAGCTCCAGCGCCAGCTCGGCGGCGCTCGCCATCGGGCCCGGGTCCTCGGTCCCACCGGCGTCGAGCCGCTTGGCCACCTCGGTGAGCGCGTCGACGGTGGGCAGGGCCGCCACCACCTCGACGGCGGGCACCCGCTCCCCCGTGCGCACCGGGGAGCCGGAGACGGCCTCGGCGAGCGGGTTCAGGTCGATCCCGCGCAGCCGGGCACGCGCGGTGTCGGCCGTCGCCTTGCGCAGCAGGTGCTGCAGGTGCTCGGCCTCGCGACCCTCCTCACCGGAGGCGAACTCCAGCTTGCCGCGCAGCACGGCCGGCACCGACTCCAGGTCGACGGGCCGGGCGTAGGCCTGCTCCTCGCCGGTGATGGCGGCGCGGCGCAGCGCAGCGGCGGCCACGGTCTCCGCGGCGGCCACGGAGAACCGCGCCGACACCCCGGATCCCTGGTCGACGGCGCTGGACTCGCGCAGCGCCCGCGTGAACCGGGCGATGACCTCGAGCAGGTGTCGCGGCACGGGCGCCACCAGCTCCGCCTCCTGCTGCACCAGCGCGATCTCGTCGGCGAGCTCGATCGGGTAGTGCGTGCGCACCTCGGCGCCGAACCGGTCCTTGAGCGGGGTGATGATCCGCCCGCGGTTGGTGTAGTCCTCGGGGTTCGCCGACGCCACGAGCAGCACGTCGAGCGGCAGGCGCAGGGTGTAGCCGCGGACCTGGATGTCGCGCTCCTCCATCACGTTGAGCAGCGAGACCTGGATGCGCTCGGCGAGGTCGGGCAGCTCGTTGATGGCGACGATGCCGCGGTGCGCGCGGGGCACGAGGCCGTAGTGGATGGTCTCCGGATCGCCCAACGAGCGGCCCTCCGAGACCTTCACCGGGTCGATGTCGCCGATGAGGTCGGCGACGGCGGTGTCGGGGGTGGCGAGCTTCTCGGTGTAGCGGTCGTCGCGGTGGCGCCAGGTGATCGGCAGCTCGTCGCCGAGCTCGGCCGCCCGCCGCCGCGAGGCCGGGGTGATCGGGTCGTAGGGGTGTTCGCCAAGCTCGGAGCCCTCGATGACCGGGGACCACTCGTCGAGCAGGCCGACGATCGAGCGCAGCAGGCGGGTCTTGCCCTGGCCGCGCTCGCCGAGCAGCACGACGTCGTGCCCGGCGATGAGGGCACGCTCGAGCTGGGGCAGCACGGTGGACTCGAACCCGACGATGCCGGGCCACGCGTCGCGCCCCTCGCGGAGCGCGCTGATCAGGTTGGTACGGATCTCGTCCTTGACGCCACGCAGTTCGTGGCCGGACGCCAGCAGGGCGCCGAGGGTACGGGGAAGATCACGAGAGGGAAGATCATGGGGCACGCATCCACGCTACGCCCGGCGCGGGCGCGGCGCGCCCCGATCGCGCGCACCGGACCGGGATCAGGCCCGCGCCGGCCAGCACCCGACACGCCGGACCGTGCCGTCGGCGGCGACGAGCTCCGCGGCGAGCCCGAGCCCGTCCAGCCAGGTGGCGGCCGCGGTACCGCGCAGCAGGGCACTGCGGCAGGCCGCGCTCGCGGCGGGCCCGTTCGCGGCGGCGACGGTGATGCTGCGCCAGGCCGGCACGACATCGCGGCCCGTGGTGGGCACGACGATGCGGCGCAGGTCGACGCGACCGTCCGACAACGCGAGGCGGGGCTGGCGCACGGTGCTGACCCGCGACACCGCGCCGCCGTCGAGCGCCACGATCTGCGGCGGGAGCTCGCCCGGAATGGCGGCAGCGCCCTCGTCGAGCAGCTCGAGCCGCCAGCCGCCCACCGGGGCGAGCCCGGACGTCGCGACGTGGTCGCCGATGGCGACCAGCACGCCGCAGTTCGTGGCCTCGGCGACGGCCTCGGCGCAGCGCTGCGCCGTCCAGGCGTAGGCCGACGCGCCGGGGGCGATGTGCATGATGTCGCGCTCGCGGCGCCGGACCGCGGGTCTGAGGGTGCGCTGCCACGGGTGCAGGACCGGGACGTGCACCGGGGCCCCGGGGGGCACCGCGGCGAGCGCGTACGGGAAGGGGCCGATGCCGTCCGGGTCGGTGTCGGTGGGCTGCGGGCCGAACAGCGCGTCCTCGCGCGGACCGACGGGCCAGCCGCTCTCCCGCAGGAGGCGGCGCACCACCGATCCGGCGCGGCGCGGGTTGACGAGGCGATCGGCGACGGCGAGGCGCCGCTCCAGCACCTCGCGCGCGAAGTAGAGCGCCCACGGGTCCGTCACGACCAGCCGGCAGCGGTTGTCCCAGACCATCCACTCAGCGCCGACCGTCGCCGTACGGTCACCGGTGTGCAGCGGCAAGGTCATCTCTGAAAGCCTCCGTCGTCGATCAGATGGGGAGCAGATTCGCAGACGGCCGCTGTGACGACGCTGAAAGCGTTCGGGGCCGATGAACGGGGGGTGATCCCCACCCCGACCCGGGGGCGCGCAGGCTCACGATCGGACCGGCGCCACCGCAGGCTCGGATCATGACGATCGACACCGCCACCGTCGCCGCTGGCAGCGACTTCGCGCGCCTCTCCCGCCGGGTCGCCGCACACGGCCTGCTGGAGCGCAGGCCCGCCTACTACGCCACCCGGTTCGCCGTGCTGGGCGCAGGACTCGCCGCGCTCGGCGCCGCGTTCCTGCTGCTCGGTGACTCGCCGTGGCAGCTGCTCGTGGCGGCGCTGGCCGCCGTCGCCTACGGCCAGACCGCCTTGCTCGCCCACGACGTCGCGCACCGTCAGGTGTTCCGCACCCGCCGCGCCGCGGAGATCGCGGGGAGGCTGTTGGGCAACCTCGGGATCGGCATGTCGTACGGGTGGTGGATGGATCACCACACGCGCCACCACGCGAACCCCAACCACGAGGGCCTCGACCCCGACGTCGACCCGGGCGCGCTGGCGTTCACCCCGGAACAGGCCCGGCGCTCGCGCGGGGTGGCCCGCTTCGTCCAGCGCCACCAGGCCGGGCTGTTCTTCCCGATCCTCACCCTCGCCGGCCTGGACCTGCGGCGGGCGAGCGTGCAGGGGCTGCTCGGCGCGGCGACGATCCGGCGCCGTGGCCTCGAGCTCGGGCTGATGGCCGCGCACGCGGTCGGCTACCTCGGAGCGCTGTTCCTCGTGCTGCCGCCCGGGCTCGCGGTCGCGTTCTTCGTGGTGCACCAGTGCCTGTTCGGCGTCTACCTCGGCTCCATCTTCGCGCCCAACCACAAGGGCATGGAGATGCCGGATGGCAAGCTCGACTTCCTCCGCAAGCAGGTGCTGACCTCGCGCAACGTCCGCGGCGGCCGCTACACCGACCGGCTGGTCCACATCGCGATGGGCGGGCTGAACCACCAGATCGAGCACCACCTGTTCCCGAGCATGCCGACCGCGAACCTGCGCGCAGCCCGTGCCGTCGTGCGGCAGTACTGCGCCGAGGTCGGCGTCAGCTACCACGAGACGGGTCTCGTGGCGTCGTGGCGGGAGATGCTGGGCCACCTGCACCGGGCGGGTGAGCCGCTGCGGTCGTGACCGGATGTGGCCAGACCCGCGGCGCCACCGGACCGAGGATCTCCACCATGGTTTCCAACGCGCTCCGCGACCTGCACGCACGACCCCCGCTGGTGCTGCCCAACGCGTGGGATCCCGGCTCGGCGGTGGCGATCGTGGCGGCGGGCGCCGCGGCGATCGCGACCACCAGCGGTGGCCTGTCGTGGGCCGCCGGGGTGCCGGACGCGGGTGGCCTCGGCCGCGACGCCGCGCTGGACGCGCTGCGCCGGATCGTCGGCGCCGTGTCGGTGCCCGTGACAGCCGACATCGAGACCGGCTACGGCACGACCCCCGACGAGGTGGCCGCCACGATCGCCGCCGTGCTCGCCACCGGCGCGATGGGCGTCAACATCGAGGACAGCCCCGGAGCCGGTGACGCCGCGCTGCTCGATGCGGGAGCGCAGGCGGAACGACTGGCCGCGGCCCGGGCAGCCGCGGTGGCCGCGGGCGCCGACCTCGTCATCAACGCCCGCACCGACACCTTCCTCGCCGGCTCCGGCACTCCGGCGGAACGCCTCGCCGCCACGATGGCCCGGGCGCAGCGCTACGCCACCGCCGGCGCCGACGTGCTGTTCGTGCCGGGCGTCGTCGACGCCCAGACCATCCGCACGCTGGTGGCAGGGCCGCTGCCGATCAACGTCATGGTCCACCCCGGAGCGCTGAGCGTGAGGGAGCTCGCCGATCTCGGGGTCGTGCGGATCAGCGTCGGCACCGCCGTGGCGCAGGCCGCCTACGGCCGGGCGGCGGCGGCGACGCGGGAGCTGCTCGGGGCCGGCACCTACAGCACGCTGGAGGACGCCATGGGCTACGGCGAGCTCAACGACCTGTTGCGCTGAACCTCTCCCCCCGCCCCTCCGGACGTCAGGAAGGACGCCCTCCTGACGTCCCGCGCGGGGTCGGCGCGGTCATGAGGTGGATCGCCGCCAGCGCCCGCCATGGCCGCCAGCGCTCGCTCGCGTCGGCGCCGTACCCGCGCAGGGTCGGGTCGGCTGCGGGGAAGGCGTCGCGCGCGCCCAGCCGCAGCGCGATGTGGTGCGCCGTGGACTCCTCGACACCCGGCACCGCCAGCAGCGCCCCCACCAGCTCGGCGAGGGACGCTCCCCCGTCGAGCGAGACGGTGCCCGCCACCACCGCACGCGCCAGCCCCCCGACGATCGGCGACACCCCCGACGCCCCCGACGCCTCGGCCAGCACCGCCGCGGACGGGAAGGCGTGCGTGAGCCCGTGACCCAGGCCCGGCACCGGCTCGCCGTGGTCGGCGGCCAGCCGCCCGATGTCCTCCCGAGCCGCAGCGCCATCGGTGAACTGGCCCGCTGCGGTCTGGCACAGCACCGCATGCACGGCCACCTCGAACGGGCCCCACACACCCGGCACCCGCACGCCCGGGCGCGCGCCGATCAGCGGTCCGACGACGGGGTCACCGGCCAGCTGCGTCGCGGCCAGCAGCGGCTCGGCGTCGAGCCCGACGAGGCGGCCCGCCCGTTCCACGACGTGGATGACGCCCTCCCAGTACGGCAGGTGCGCGCGCAGCCGGAGATGGTCGTCGCCACCCGGCCCGATCTCGATCATGCCGGGGGCGCCGTCGAGCGTGATGGTGCGGCGGTAGGTCCCCGACGCCACCGACTCGACGCCCGGCACGGCCCGCTCGGCGAGGAACCCGAGCACCGCGTCCCAGTCGTAGGGCGCGGTGAACGGCATCCGCAGCACCAGCCCGCCGTCGGCCGCGAGCCGGTCGGTCCGGCGGCGCCGCTCGCGCAGCTCCCGCGGGGAGTACCGGAAGACCTCGCGCATCGTCCGGTTGAACTGGCGCAGGCTGCCGAACCCGGAGGCGAACGCGACGTCGGCGACCGACAGCTCCGAGTCGTCGAGCAGCCGTCGGGCGAAGTGGGCCCGCCGGGAGCGGGCGAACTGGTCGGGGGTGACCCCGAGGTGGTCGTGGAACAGCCGGCGCAGATGCCGCGCCGACAGGCCGAGCCGCCCGCCGAGCTCGGCCTCGCCCGCCTCGTCGAGGACACCCCCGATCAACAGCTGGACGGCGCGGCACACCAGCTCCGGCGCGTCGTCGGCGACGGTCCCGGCCACCCGGTAGGGCCGGCAGCGCAGGCAGGCGCGGTAGCCGGCAGCCTCGGCCGCGGCGGCCAGTTCGAAGGTCCGCACGTTCTCGGCGCGCGGCTGGGCCCCGCAGCCGGGCCGGCAGTAGATGCCGGTGGTGCGTACGGCGGAGTACGTCGTCACGGTTGCACGATGGCCCCGCGGCGCGCCGCGCGCTGGCCGGATTCGGACCTCATGGCCGTCATCCGAACAACAGCAGCACCGTGGGCAGGGCGATCAGTGCGATGGCGGCGAGCCGCACCAGCACCCGCACCGCGACCGGCAGCGGCGGCGGCGGCGCCTCGATCCGTTCCAGGCGGTGCTCCAGCGCGGCGGTGAACGAGCTGAGCGCCGCGGCCGGGGCCGCCCCTCCCATCGAGCGCAGCGCGTTGACCAGCTCCTTCGGCGCCACCCGGGATGCGGCGACGTCGTCGGCGCGCATCTCGATCAAGGCTGCGACGGCGATCTGGGCGCACACCATCCCGGTGACGAAGGGTGCCGTGGCACCCCACGCGACGAACGGCAGCACGACGAGGTCATGGCGTTCCCGCAGGTGCGTGCGCTCGTGCGCCAGCACCGCCCGCACCCCGGGCGGGTCGAGCGTGTCGAGCACGCCCGCGGACAGCACCAGCCGCGACCGCAGGCCGGGCAGGCAGTACGCCACCGGCACCGGGTGGTCGAGCACGCGTGCGCCGGGCGCTGCGGGCCAGGGAGTGCCCAGCAGGTCGAGCAGGTCGCGGTGGCGGGCGCGGGCGCGCAGCGTCCGGAAGGTGACGGCCAGCAGCACCCCGACCAGGCGCAACGCCACGACCGTGGCGGCGATGAGCGCAAGCAGGTGCAGCACGTCCAGCTGGGGCGGGAGCCCTCCCGCCGAGAGCGCGTGGACGAAGGCGGGCGTCGCCACCCGCAACGTCGGCCCCAGCGGCGCGAGCCCGAACACCACGCCCGAGCCGAGCAGCGACAGTCCCCCGGCCAGCCCGACGGCCTGCCAGGCGAGCAACCCGCCCACCGGGTCCCGCGCCGGCCAGCGGGCCGCGGCCAGCGCGCGGCTGACCGGCTCGGCGAGCAACACGCCGAGCACCAGCAGTCCGAGGGCCGTCAGCTCCATTGCGGCGGCTGGAGGTGGTTCAGCCGAGCAGATCGCGCAGCGCGGCGCGTTCGTCGTCGGGCATGTTGCCGAGGAACCGGGCCAGCGCCGCGCCGCGGTCGGGGGCGGCGTCCAGGGCGTCGAGCATCAGCTCGGCGACGTGGTCCTCGCGGCTGGCCACGGAGCGGTAACGGTGGGCCCGCCCGGCACGTTCCCGGGAGACGAGCCCCTTGCGCTCGAGGCGGCCCAGTACCGTCAGCACGGTGGTGGTGGCCAGATCCCGACCCGCCAACGCATCCTGCACGTCGCGAGCCGTCAACGGGGTGGCGGCGGACCAGAGCGTTTCCATCACTGCACGTTCCAACTCACCCAGCGTCGCCACAAGTCCATTCTACACTCCGTAGAA
Source organism: Pseudonocardia sp. GCM10023141 (assembly GCF_042653605.1). Classification (NCBI taxonomy): domain Bacteria; kingdom Bacillati; phylum Actinomycetota; class Actinomycetes; order Pseudonocardiales; family Pseudonocardiaceae; genus Pseudonocardia; species Pseudonocardia sp. GCM10023141. The sequence continues at coordinate 193,206 of NZ_JBHSIR010000055.1, read as the reverse complement.
CGCTTGCTGCCAGCGTCACTTGACCTGAACCTGGTCGCCGACCTGCAGGTAGCCGAACCAGGCCACCGCGTCGTCGTGGTTGAGCTTCACACAACCCGCCGAATAGGTGTCCTGGCGACCCTCGTGGAAGGCGATGCCGCCGTCGGCGAAGAACACCGAGTAGGGCATCTGGGTGAAGTACTCGCGGCTGGTGTAGACCTCGGCCTTCCACTGCACGGCGAACGTGCCGCGTGGCGTCGGGTCGTCCCGGTCCCCGGTCATCACCGGCACCGGACCCCGGATGACCTTGCCGTCCTGCAGCAACCAGGACAGGCGCTTGTCCAGCTGGACGCAGGCCCGCGCGGCTGCCGTGCACGGCGTACCCGGGACCAGCGCGTCCCCACCGGCAGGGGCCACCGGAGCAGCAGCCGGAGCAGCAGCGCGAGCGGGCGCAGGTGCCGCGGCGGGCGCGGGCGCTGCCGGGGCCGGTGTGGCCGCCGGTGCCGCACCCGTGCCGGAGCGCACTGGCAGCCCCTGCGCCGGAACGGCCGCAGCATCGGCGGGCGGCGGAGCAGGGGCGGTGGTGACGGGTGCGGGCGGTCGAGCCGCCCGGGTCGGTGTCGGGGCGAGCAGCCCACCGATCGAGCCGGAGCCTCCGGGTGCGGCAGGCGCGCCCTCTGCAGCATTGCTGATCCCGACGGTCACCAGTGCCGTGGCGACGACGAGCGCCGTCGCCACCGCTGCGCGGACGACGGTCGTTCGCCTGCCCCCGCGCCGGATGTGTGCACCCAACGTCCTTGACCTCCCCAACGTCACTGGCTGATCAACGACGCTCCGGACGGGAGGTGACGGTCGGCGGTCGGACATTCACTCACAGTCGCAACGGGCCCCACACCGGTATCCGCCGGCGGCACTGGCCCGTGAACAACTCAGCGACCCGTGAACACCGGGGCCCGCCGGGCGACCCGGGCCCGCTGCCCCTCGACGAGGTCGGCGCTCGCCCAGCAGGCCTCGAAGGCCGCAAGCAGTTCGGGCGCGTCGACGGGCAGGTCCGTGCGATCGGCTGCCAGCTTGTTGTAGGCCAGCGTCAGCGGCGCGAGCGCGGCGATCTCGGCGGCCAGCGCCAGCGCGTCGGCGGTGGAGCCGATCCGGTCGACCAGGCCGCGGGCACGGGCCAGGTCGGCGTCGATCTGGTCGCAGGCGAGCAGGAGTGCCCGCGCGGTGCCGCCGCCTGCCAGCTGCGCGATCCGGTGCACCGTCCACGGGTCGACGGCCAGCCCGATCTTCGCGGTGGGCACGCCGAACACCGCCTCCGGGGCGGCGACCCGCAGGTCACAGGCGATCGCGAGCTGGGTGCCGGCACCGATCGCGGGCCCGTTGACGGCCGCGATGACGGGCACCCTGGCCTCGGTGATCGCGTGCAGCGCTGTGTAGAGGCCGTCGCGGAACCCGTCGGTGTAGACCTCGCCGAGATCCGCCCCGGAGCAGAAGCTGGTGCCGGCACCCGTCACGACGATGGCACGGGCGCCCGCGGCGAGCACCTCGGCCACCGCAGCGGCCAGCAGCCCGCAGTGCTCCACGTCGAGGGCGTTGCGCCGCTCCTGACGGTCCAGCTCGACGAGCCCGACTCCCCCGGTGACCGACGCGTTGATCAACGGACGCTCCTTCTGCACGGCGACACGACCACCGCGGACGCTACGTGACCCACCGGTAACCCCGGAGTCCGTGTGACCCGGCACGCTTTAAGCTGCGCGCCATGGTGGCCGAAGCGGGCGCGCTGCGCATGGGTACGCCGGCCGGACGGTGGGTGCTGGCCACCACCGTGCTCGGCTCGAGCCTGGCGATGATCGACGGCACCGTCGTCAACGTGGCGCTCGAGCGCATCGGCACCGAGTTCGGGGCCGGCTTCGCCGCGCTGCAGTGGACGATCAACGCCTACACGCTCACGCTGGCGTCGCTGATCCTGCTCGGCGGCTCGCTGGGTGATCACTTCGGCCGCCGCCGCGTCTTCCTGATCGGCGTGATCTGGTTCGCGCTGGCGTCACTGGCCTGCGGGCTCGCGCCCGATTCCGGCACGCTCATCGCCGCCCGTGCGCTGCAGGGGGTGGGTGGCGCGCTGCTGACCCCGGGCAGCCTCGCGATCATCTCCGCGTCGTTCCACGGGCCGGACCGGGCCGCCGCCGTCGGCGCCTGGTCGGGACTGGGCGGCATCGCCGGGGCGGTCGGCCCGTTCCTCGGTGGCTGGCTCGTCGAGTGGAACTGGCGGGTGGTGTTCCTGATCAACCTGCCGCTCGCGGCGCTCGTGGTCGTGGTGGCGCTGCGCCACGTGCCGGAGAGCCGCGACGCGGAGTCCGCATCCGGTCTCGACGTGGCCGGCACCGTGCTGGCCGTGATCGGTCTCGGCGCGCTCACCTACTCCCTCACCGGGCTCGGCGCGCAGGGACCGCAGCCGCTGCTGCTCGGCGCGCTCGGGGTCGGTCTGCTCGCGCTGGTCGCGTTCGTGCTGGTGGAACGCCGCTCCGCGCACCCGCTGGTGCCGCCCGCGCTGTTTCGCAACCCGCTGTTCAGCGCCGCCAACGCGGCCACGCTGCTGATCTACGGCGCGCTGGGCGTGGTGTTCCTGCTGCTGGTGCTGCAGTTGCAGACCGTCGCGAAGTTCAGCCCGCTCGCGGCGGGCACGGCCCTGCTGCCCGTCACGCTGATCATGCTGCTGTTCTCGGCGCGGGCCGGTGCGCTCGCCGGCCGGATCGGCCCGCGGCTGCCGATGACCATCGGCCCGCTGATCAGCGCCTGCGGGTTGCTGCTCATGCTGCGGGTCGGCGGGCAGACGTCCTGGCTCGCCGACGTCCTGCCCGCCGTGCTGGTCTTCGGTGCCGGGCTGGCGCTGACCGTCGCCCCGCTCACCGCCACCGTGCTCGACGCCGCTCCCGACCGGTTCGCCGGCTCGGCATCGGGGGTCAACAACGCCGTCGCGCGCGCCGCGGGCCTGCTGTCGGTGGCCGTGATCCCGGGGATCGCCGGCATCGGCGGCGCCGACTACCAGGACCCCGTTGCCTTCGACGCGGGTTTCCACATGGCGATGATGATCGGTGCCGGCCTGCTCGTGGTCGCCGCCGCCGTCTCGTTCGTGTTCGTGCGGCGACCGCTGGCCGCGGCCGCCGCACCCGACCGCGTCGAGATCGCGAAGTGCCTGCACTGCGGCGTGAACGGCCCGCAGGTCCATCCCGCCGACACCGCGCGCGCCGACACCGACTAGTTGCCGGCGTGCGGTTCAGCGGGTGAACGTCATCCGCCAGTTCGGCTCCCAGGTGGTGCCGCCGTCCGCGCTGAAGGACTGCTCCCACACCGGGACGGCGCCACGCGTCCAGCGGAAACGGACCTCGACGGGGCGACCGTCGAGCGTGTCGAACCCGTGGAACCGGCCCACCCCGTCGGCGTCGAACCCGCCGCGCACCGGCGGGGTCAGCACACCGTCGCGGCGCGTCACCCACCAGATCGACCACTGCCGCGCAGCCGGGTCGAACAGCCGCAGCGTCAGCCCGCCGCTGCTGGGGCCCGGGAAGTCGTTCTCGTCAAGGCTGGCCGCGCCGTCGAAGTGGGTCCACCCGTGCGCCGTGCCCGGCACGTCGGTCCAGGTGGTGGCGCCCGACAGCGGGGCGTCAAGACGGTGGTGCGCCACGGTCCAGTCCCCGCGGAGGAAGTCGAAGTCGCTGGTGGGCGCCGGGATGTCGAGCCGCGGCGGCGGTGTCGCCCTGCGGGTGAACTCCATGGTCCAGTTGGTCTCCCAGGTGACGCCGCCGTCCACGGAGAAGCCCTGCTCCCAGTGCGCCGTGGTGGCGGTGACGGCGGACCAGCGGTACGCGGCGAGGATCGGACGGCCGTCGTGCTCGTCGGCGCCGACGAACTCGCACGCGCCGTCCTCCCACCGCCCCCGCACCGGTGGCTGCAGCGTGCCGGTGCGGCTGTCGACCCAGTAGACGCTCCACTCCCGGGCCACCGGATCGAACAGGCGCACCGACATCCCGAAGTGGCCCCTGGTGGGGAACTGCATCTCGTCGATGCTGACGGCACCATCGAACGCCGTGCGCGCGGTGCAGGTGCCGGCGTGCTCCTCCCACTCGGTGCTGCCGGTCAGTGGCGCGACGAGCCTGCGGTGGACGACGTCGAACGTGCCCGTGAGGAAGTCGAAGTCGCTCGTGGTCTTCGTGCCCGGTGCTGCGGTCATGCCCCGAGCCTCCCGGGGATAGCTGCCAACCGATGGCAGTCTTTCTGTCGGACCGGGTGCCTACCCTCGCGGCATGCGTTCGAGCCGTCTGCTGTCCGTCCTGCTCCTCCTGCAGACGCGGCGCCGGCTCACCGCGCGCGAGCTCGCCACCGAGCTCGACGTGTCCCTGCGCACGATCTACCGCGACGTCGAGTCGCTCGCCGCCGCCGGCGTGCCCGTCTACGCCGAGCACGGCCGGGGCGGGGGCTACCGGCTCGTCGACGGGTACCGCACGAGCCTCACCGGGCTCACCGACCACGAGACCTCGGCGCTGTTCATGGTGGGGATGCCGGGCCCGGCCGCCGCGCTGGGCCTACAGCGGGAGGCGGCCGCCGCCGAGCTGAAGCTGCTCGCCGCGCTGCCGAGCACGCAGCGCGAACGCGCCGGGCGCCTCCGGGATCGGTTCCACCTCGACGTCCCGGCCTGGTACCGCGACGCCGAGCCCGCTCCACAGCTCGCGGCGCTGGCCGAGGCCGTGCTGCACGATCGCCGCGTCCAGGTCCGCTACCGCCGCTGGGCCGAACCCCGGGAGGTCGAGCGCACGCTCGAACCGCACGGGCTCGTGCTCAAGAACGGGGCCTGGTACGTCGTCGCCGCATCCGGTGGGCGGCTGCGCACCTACCGCGTGTCGCAGATCCTGCGGCTCACCCCCACCGACGAGCAGTTCGCGCGACACCCCGGGTTCGACCTCGGCCGGCACTGGGCCGATCACCTCGCGGAGTTCGACGCGCGCCGCATCACCGGCACGGCCGTCGTTCGCGTCTCCGCCGCGCTGCGCGCGCGGCTGCCCGATCTGCCGTCGAGCGCGCTGCACCAGGCCGTGACGGCAGCGGCCGGCACCGACGCCGCACCCGAAACCGACGCAGCACTCCACACCGACGCAGCGGGCCGCCTCACCGTCGCGTTGCCGATCGAGTCGATCGGCAACGCCGCGGCGCAGCTGCTGCCGTTCGCCGCCGAGGTCGAGGTGCTGGAGCCGCCGCAGCTGCGTGCGCAGCTCGCCGCCATCGCGCGGTCGCTGCTGCGCCTCTACGGCTCCGATAACGGCTCCGATAACGGCTCCGACCGAGAGGTCAACCCAGACCCAACGCCCCGGCCAGCTGGGTGAGCGCGGGCACCGGGTCGGCGTCGCCGTCGGTCAGCACCTGCACGCAGACGTGGTCGGCGCCGGCGTCGAGGTGGGCGCTCACCTGCGCGGCCACCGCCGCGGCGTCGCCGTGGGCGACGAGAGCGTCGATGAGGGCGTCGCTGCCGCCGTCGTCGAGGTCGGCCTCCGTCCAGCCCAGCCGCAGCAGGTTGCTGCGGTAGTTGCGCAGGTGCAGGTAGGGCCGGTCGACGGCGGGTCGTCCGATCGCGCGCGCCCGCTGCGGGTCGTCGTCGAGCACCACCTTGTGCTCGGGCGCGAGCAGCGCGTCCGGGCCCATCAGCTGCCGGGCCTCGCGGGTGTGCTGCGGGGTGGTCAGGTACGGGTGCGCCCCGGCGGTGCGCTCGCCGGCGACGGCCAGCACCTTCGGGCCCAGCGCGGCCAGCGCGCGCCCGGCCACCGGCACGCCTGCGGCGTCGAGCCGGTCGAGGTAGTCGATGATCGTGTCGAACGGGCTGCGGTAGCCGGCGGTGGCCTCCGGGTGCCCGATCCCGACGCCCAGCAGGAAGCGCCCGGGATGAGCGGCCTCGATCCGGTGGTAGGACGCGGCCACCTCCTCCGCCGGTGTCTTCCACATGTTCACGATCCCGGTGGCCACCGGGATCGTCTGGGTGCCCGCGAGCAGCGCCTCGATCCGCTCCAGGCCACCGTCGGGGGATCCGCCGACCCAGATCGCTCCGTAGCCGAGTGTCTCGATCTGTCGGGCCAGCTCCGGATCGAGCAGGCTGTCGCGGCGCCAGACGCCGTAGCGCCCCAGTTCGATGCTCATGGTCCTGGCAACCGGCGGCTCAGCGACGGCATTCCGCCGTCGGCAACAGCCGGCCCGGCGCCGAGGCCGATCACCCGCGACTCGGATACCCCTTCACTCCGACTCGCGCGGTGACCCGCCGTCAGGCGCCGGGCGCGACCGTCTCGGCGGCCAGTGCAGTGGCCACCGCGTCGCCCATCCCGGCCATGCCCGGCGTCTGCAGCGGCACCGGTGCAGCAGGTGAGGTCGGGATGAGGCGCGCCATGCCTGCTCAACGAGGCACGCGCCACCGTCGTCACTCGGCGGTACGGGTGAACTCGCGAACTCGAACGGCCGCCCCCCGAATGCCCGATGACTACCCTTTCGTCCTATTCTGCACGCGCGACGATGGGACCTCTCGGCGCATCCGTGCCGCTTTCGGAAATGCCGCCCGGCGCAATTGTTCACCATCTGGAAACGTTCGCGTTCCGGACCGACCGCCCACATTCCGAAACCTGCCGCCTGGCTCGCGGATCTAGCTCTTGACCTGGGCATTCCGTAGCCTCATGGCTCCCCAGCGACGGCCCTTCCCACGGAGAGTTGCACTATCATTACGCCCCGGCACGATCACGTTCTTTCCCGGCTCCCCACCGGCATCGCGTTTCTCCTGGTAGACGAAGGAGTGACGTGGCATCGCACCTAGCGGCGAGGCCGTTCCCGCAATCGAACATGACGGAACTCACCATTCCGACCCAGCGGGAGGTGCGACCGAGGGTCCCGTCGCACCGCGCGAAACCGCGCCCGTCCCTGCGGGCGGAGCTCGCCGCCGCCCTCACCGGGCTCGCCGTGCTGGCCTGGCTCGTGGTGCAGTACCCGTTCTGGGGCGATCACGCGGTGTTCGCGCTGATGGGCCGTCAGATCCTGCAGGGCGAGGTGCTCTACACCCAGCTCTGGGACATCAAGCAGCCCGGGATCTTCCTCTGGTACGGGCTGGTCGACCTGCTCGGGTTCGGCGAGATCGGCTCGCGCGTGTTCGACGTGCTGGCCGCGCTGGCACTGGGCGCACTGGTCCGGCGGCTGCTGTGGCGGCGCGTGGCGACGCCGTGGGTGCGCCGCTGGGTTCCCGCGCTCGTCCCCGCCGCGCTGTTCCTCGGCGCGGGCCCCGGTGACTTCGGCCAGCTCGAGATCCTGTGCCTGGTGCCTGCCGTCGGCGCGTTCGTGCTGGTGGCGGCCGTCCCGGGGAGCCTGCCGACGCTCGGCAGGCTGGCCGGGGCCGGCGTCTGCCTGGGTGTGGTCGGCGTCTTCAAGCTCCCGCTCGCCGCCGTCCCGGCCGCGGCGATCGTGCTGTACCTGCTCCTCGCCCTCCCCCGGGCCCGGCTGGCGAGCATCGTCGTGGTCACCGCCTTCGCCGTCCTGCCCGTCTCGGCGACGCTCGCCTGGCTGGGAGCCCACGGAGCACTCGACGCGGCACTGCACACCTGGATCGTCGATGCCGCCGACATGGGTGCGGCTCCCGGTTCGCGCTCGCTGTCGCGGCTGGCCGAAGGCGCGCTGCGCTACGTCGAGTACCTGTCCCCGGCCATCGTCCTGGGTCTGTGGCAGGCCGGCACGGCGCTGCGCCGTCGCGATCCGCTCGATCTCGCGATGGCCGCCTGGATCGTGGTCAACGTCGGGGTGATCGCGCTCCAGTTCGGCTGGTGGTACCAGTGGTACTCCCTCAGCGCGCCGCTGCTGATCCTCGCCATCCGCAGGCTCGACGCGCTGGCACCACGCCTGGCGCCGGGCGCACCCCGGCGCGCGCTCGCGGTGACGCTGGTGGCCGCCGTCTGCGTGCCGATGCTCGCCCACGGCGGCAAGCTGCTGGCCGAGATGGCCGTGGACGGGGGCGGGTTCACCGCTGCCAGCCGTGCCCGCATCGCGCAGCGCGATGCCGACCAGGGCACGATGCGTGCCGAGATCGCCGCGGTCGGGATCACCGCGCAGGACCGCCTCTACGTGCTGGGTAACCCGCTGTACAACTACCTCAGCGACCATCCGCTCGTGGTGCGCACCGACGGCTGGGGCTTCGACCTCATGTCCGCCCGCCAGTGGCAGGACCTGGCAGGCGAGGTGCAGGCCGCGCGTCCCACGCTGGTGCTCGTGCAGCCCGACGCGGTGCCCTGGATCCAGGATCGCGGCGCCGGCATCAGCACCGTCCTCGCCGGCGACTACACGGTGATCCGCACGAGCGCCGAAGGCACCTGGTACCGGCTGCGGGCCTAGCTGACGCACACCGTCAGTGGCTCACGCACATCGTTGACGGTGTGCGCCAACCACTCACGGTGTGCGAGAGCCGGCCCGCAGGCGTTCGAGCATCACCGGTACCTCGCGGATGACGCTGACGAGGTTGCGGCGGACCCAGACGGGGTTGGCGGCGAACGTCGGCGACTTGCGCAGGTTGTGGGCGACGTGGGCGAGCCACCCCAGCAGCGTGAGCAGGCCGACGTCGAGCACCTCGCCGCCGAGCATCCGCTGGGCCCTGGCCAGCAGCTCGTGCTCGGTGGGACGGGCGTCGGCGAGCCGGTCGAGCACGAGGGTGCCCAGCTCCGTGCCGCGGGTGAGGTTCTCCGAGCGCAGCAGGAAGCAGACGACGTCGAGAACGGGTAGCCCGTCCTCCTCCGCCTGGCACCAGTCGACGATGGCGACGACCCGGCCCCAGTCGTCGACCAGCAGGTTCTCCGGCGCGTAGTCACCGTGCGTGCGACCGGTGGACAGGACGCGGCCGGCGAGCTGCTCCACCAGCGCGGACTCCAGCTCCGCCGCGGCGGCGCGCTGGCTGCGCGGCAGCGCGGCGATGACCTCGGCCATCGGCTCGCGCACCCAGCGACGCAGCTGCTCGTCGCCCACCCGCACGGGCCTGGACGTGCACCGGTGCAGCTCGCTGATCGTGGCCACGGCGCTGGAGCTGAACGTGCGCCGCCGCGCGGGGTCATTGAGCGCCTTGATGCCGTCGCCGCCGGGCATCATCGACTCGAGCACGTAGTAGGAGCCGCCGATGTCGCCGTCGCCGAGGATCGACGGCACGAGCCGCCGCCACGCGCCGAGCCGTTCGTCGAGTGCGATGGTGCGCAGGACGATGCTCTGCAGGCGCAGCTGCTCGCGACCCTTGATGCTGTCGCTGGCCTTGAGCAGGGCCCCGGGGCCCGTCGGCGGGCCGAACGCGACGACGACCGAGTCGGAGCGGCCCATCAGGCGCTGCCCGATCACCCAGTCCGCACCGGACTGGCCCGCGGCGAAGGGACGCACGCGACGCAGCAACGCCGCCGTGCGCAGCGCCTCGATCCGGGTGCCGACCAGCGGCGGCAGCCACGGCGCGGTGGCCACCAGGATGCTGCCCGCCACCAGCACCTGTGCCCCGAGCCAGGACAGGCCGACCGCGACGATTCCCAGCCGCGGCATCAGCACCCATGACCCGAAGATCACGATCAGGGCCACGGAGGTGGGTACGGCGAACAGGACGCCCATCCGCTGGCGCACCCGCGCGGAGTTGACCGTGGCCGCGGTGATGACGTTGGGGACGGCCGAGAGCGCGGCCAGCACCAGGGTGGCGGTGCCGTTCTCGGCGTAGTGCGCACCGAAGACCGACAGGATGACGGGCGCGCCGAGCGCGATGACGGCGACCGCCGGCACCACCAACGACAGCGCCCGGCGGATCATCGCGCGCCGCGCGGCGTCGAGGCTGCCCGGATCCGACGCGCTGTGGGCCACCATCGACTGGCCCATGCCTGAGGACACTGTGTAGATCGCCTGCGCGATGGTCCAGGTGATGCCGTACACCGCGGCGTCGGACGCCCCGAGCCGCGCGAGCACGATCACCGGCATGCCGAACAGGGCTGCCTGCCAGAACACCGCACCGGCGTAGTCGGCCCGCACGAACCGCGCGATGGCGCCGATGGAGATCGGGACGGCCCGGTCGGCCGCCGCCGCGCCGTGGCGCGGTACCGCACGCAGCAGCCAGGCGTTCATGCCGATCACGATCACGGCGGTGGCGATGACCCACGAGATCGCGATCCCGCCCGGCACCACCACGAACGACGCGACGATCAGCAGGCCGATCTTGAGCAGCGCGAACAGGAAGTTCTCCAGCGGCACGACCCCGGCCCGGCGGATCCCGGTGAGCACGAAGTCCTGCATCACGAAGATCGACCACAGCGGGGTGGCGATGACGAAGAAGATCACCAGCGGGCCCTGCCCGAAGGTGGCCACCAGCTCCGGGGCCCACCATGGGGCGCCGAGTGCGAATCCGGCCCCGACGATCGTGGCCGAGCCCGCTCCCGCGAGGTACCCGCCCAGCACCAGCCGGCGCGCCTGCCGCCCGGCCACCGGGACGAACCGCAGCAGGGCGTAGGTCATGTTGAGGTGCGCGATGCCCCCGAGCAGCATCATCGTGGAGATCGCGACCGAGCTGACGCCGAGGACCTCAGGGGCGAAGAACCGGGCCGCTACCACCCAGTACAGCAGGCCGACCACGGACGTCAGCCCGGAGCTCAGCACCAGCGCCAGCCCGTCGCGGTGCGACGGTGCGAGCCGTGCGAGCAGCGCACGCGGACCCCGCGGCAGCGGCTCCGCGGACGGAGCGGCGCCTGTCGGGGCGGGCCTCGCAGGCGCGGGGGCCAACGTGGGCGGGCTGAGCGTCCCGACGTGCTGCCGCCCAACCGCTGTCATTGCGCGACCCTACCAACCCGCCGTCACCCATCTGCTGCAGAGAGGCCCGACGGTCCGCCTGCCAGGCCACCATGGTGCCCCAATGGGACGAAGCGGATTTCACGACTGGCGTAGGCCGACCGCCCTGCGGAGCAGCGGGGTGATCACCACTCCGGCGGCGCACAGCGCCTGGACCACGGCGTAGCCGATGGCCACGGGCAGCAGCGACGCCACCGCGTACCCGCCGGAGGCGTCGGGGTCGTCGATCGGGACGAACAGCACCACCGCGATCACGAGCAGCGTGCTGACCAGTTGCAGCCGCGCGAAGCCCATCCCGTCGTGCAGTGCCTGGCGCTTGCCCAGCTCGTGCGCGATCAGCAGCCGCGGGATCATCCCGATCAGCAGCACCCGCAGCACGGTGGCCGCCTCGGCGTAGCCGGGTCCGAAGATCCCGAGGCCCCAGTCGGCCAGCACGATCCCGACCACGACCATCGGCAGGAAGATCACCAGGAGCCGGCGCCGGGACGCGGCGATGTACTCCTTGCGCCGTTCGGGGTCCCTCGCGATCTGCGACGACAGCGACTGCATGAAGCGCTGCGCGGTGATGTCGATGACCATCACGCCCTGCCAGGCGATGAAGAACGCCGCTCCCGGTACCGGGCCGAACCGCTGCACCACGATCACCGTGACCTGGTTGAGCAGCAGCACGGTGCCCCAGTGCGCCACGGTGGTGGGGCCCAGGAAGGTGACGGCCTCCTTCCGCGTCGGCATCCAGCCCGTGTCCGCCTTGCGGGCGAACCGGCTGGTGAACGCGCCGACGAGCACGGCACTGCCCAGCGTCCACACGGCGATCGGGATGACCCACGACAACACGATGCCCTGCGCGCCGAGCGACGCGCCCAGTGCGAGCAGCAGCACGATCCGCACGACGGCGAACACGACGTTGCGCCAGGCCGCCCACCAGCCCTTGCCGATGGCCACCAGCGAGAAGTCGTGCATGCCCCACAGGCCCCAGCCGATGCCGGCGATCACGAAGAGGCCGACGCCGAGCGCGATCGGACCGTTCCCGGCGCCGGTACGCGCGAGCGTGGGCTCCAGCGCGACGTAGGCCAGCCCGACAGCGGCACACGCCGGCACGATCACGGCGTGGCTGCGCCAGAACAGCGTGGGCGCGCGGCGCCCCGACCGGGGCATCCACAGCATCATCGCCGAGTCGAGGTTCAGCTGCGCGGTACCGGCCACCAGCAGGAACGCCGAGACGAACGCCGAGCCGTAGCCGACCGCCTCCTGCGGCATCATCCGCGCCGCGATCAGCCAGCTCGCGAACCCGGCGAGCGAACCGACCGCGCCGCTGATCGACAGCGCGAGGCCCTCGGAGAGCGCGCTCTTGCCCGCGGGCGCAGTGGCCGGCGGGGCCCCCGCGTTCCCGGCGGCCGGTACGCCTGCTGTGACACTCTTCGTGCTGTCTGTGTTCTGCAGCACGGAAGGAGCGGATTGCGCCCCGCTGTCCGTTCCGGGATCGTCCGGGCTCATCGGGCGACCCCCGCGCAACCGGACGGCAGCGCCCCTACCAGGCACGATGCCACCCCGTGGTGGGCAAACTCGGTCGTCACCTCGGCAGCTTACAGACGGAAACTGAGGGCATCCCGGTGGTCCGATCGGTCTACGGGACGCGGCTGCCGGGACTGTCCGAACGGCCGATATTGTTCCTTTTCCGAGCGTTCACCGACGCCCGGAGCGACATCGGCCGGCAGATGAAGACGGAGGACAGGATGGCGTTGCCCCCGCCCGGACCGACGTGGGTCGGCGAGTTCGAGCGGCGCGAGGCGGTCGCCGACATCGTCGTCGACCGCCGCTACGTCGCGGCCCGGCTGCTGGTCACCGCCGGTGGCATGCCGGTCGGGCTGGCCACGGTCGACCTGGTCGACGGGCACGCCGACGCCGCCGCCGTGCGGGCCGCCGTCGAAGCGGAGATCGGGCCGGACGTCGCCGACACCACACCGGTGTCCGCGCACGAGCCGCTCACCGTGGTGATCGCCACCCGGGACCGCGCGGAGAGCCTGCGCCGCGGCATCCACGCGGTGCTGGCCGGGGATCACCCGGCCGTCACCGTCCTCGTCGTCGACAACGACCCGCCCGACGACAGCACCGAGCAGGTCGTCGCCGAGTTCGCCGCCTTCGACGTCGTGTACGTGCGGGAGGCCCGCCGCGGTCTGTCGGTGGGCCGCAACCGGGGCCTGCAGGAGACCCGCACCCGGCTCGTCGCCTTCACCGACGACGACACCGAGGTCGACGCGCGGTGGGCGAGCCGGATCGCCGGCACCTTCGCCGCCCACCCGGAGCTGGCCTGCATCAGCGGCCCGGTGATCGGGGCGCGGCTGGAGACCGACGAGGAGCTCGCCGCCGAGCACGGGTTCGTCTGGAACAAGGGCTTCGTCGCCCGGAAGTACTCGCTGGCCGACCCGCCGGCGGAGTCGGCGATCTTCCCCTTCTCCCCGGGGCTGTTCGGGATCGGCGCCAACTTCGCGGCCCGCACCGACATCGCCAAGGCCGTCGGCGGGTTCGACGAGGCGCTCGGCGCCGGAGCGCCCACCCGGGGCGGCGAGGACTGCGAGTTCATGGTGCGCCTCGTGCTGGCCGGCCACGTGGTGGCCTACGAACCCAGCATCTACGTCTGGCACCACCACCGCTCGTCACCGGAGGCGCTGCGCACCCAGGTGCGGGGCTACGCGATGGGCCTCGGCGCGTTCCTCACCAAGATCGCGCTCGATCCGCGCGCCGGGGCCATGGCACTGCGCCGGCTGCCCGCTGCCGCGGCCCAGCTGCGCCGCATCGACGAGCGGGAGGCCGCCGCGGGTGAGGGCATGTCGGCCGAGAACGGCGGCCAGCGGCTGCGCTGGATGCTCGACGGCGGCTCCGCCTACGTCCGGGCCAGCCGGGCGGCGCGCCGCGCCGGCGGCCGGGTGCCACCGCTGACGCGGGCCAGGCCCCGCCAACCGGTCCGCAACCCCTGATACCCGCCCGTCAGAGGGGGTACTCCTTCACCCAGTCCACCTGCATCGTGGTGGGGGTGGCGGAGCCGTCCTCGGGGAACCAGTCCAGCTGGATCGCCAGGTGCATCTTGCCCGGCGGCAGCTGGCGGGTGCTGTCGCTGCGGAACCACTCGGTGCCGTCGAGGTAGGCCACGATGTGGTCGGGTGTCCACTCGACGGCCCAGTTGTGCCACTGGGTGGCGTCCACGTTGACCTCGGCCGTCACCTGGTTGTTGCTACGGCCCCAGTGCAGGTAGGCCTTGGTGGACTGGCGGGCGGGATCCACCATCTCCATGAAGTCGACCTCGCCGCCGACCGGCCAGTTCTCGGCATCGGGCCACAGCAGCAGCACCGCGTGGTAGCTCGGATCGGCGGCGGGAGCGCGGACCCGCCCCTCCCAGCGCCCGTACTTCTGGCCCGGCCCCCAGGCCATGCCGCCGGTGCGTCCCGCCGCATCACCGGTGATCGTGAGGATGCCGCCGGCCGTGGTGATCGCCGCCGGGGAGCGCCTGCCGTTGCCGTTGTGCCCGTCGCCGTCGTAGACCTCCCAGGCCGACGAGAGCGGGCCGTCGAACTCGTCGACCCGCTTGGGCGCCGGCCAGCCGAGCAGCGTGGCGGCGCTCGTCTCGGCGCCCGCGCTGAGCTTGGGCGGCGCGGTCGTGGGCGGCGGGGCCGTGGTCGTCGGCGGCGGGGTCGGCGCCGCAGTCACGGCGGGCGGCTCGTCGGACTCCCCCGTCACGACGACGACCGTGGTGGCCACCGCGAGCACGATGACAGCGGCGATCGCCGCGACGACACGACCGGACCAGCGCCGAGGCATGGCTCTCCTGTGGGGTCAGGATCTCGAGGTCGGCGGGCTGCGCGTGCGCGCAGCCCGCCGGGCCCCGACGGGGTCCGTGCGCTTGCTCAGGCCTCCACGGCGGGCAGCTCGACGCGTTCCAGTGGAACGGCGGGAGGTGCGATCCGCCCGAGGGGACGTGTCGAGCCGGTGTACTGCGGGGCGAGCGGAGTGTTGCCGAGGATGATGTCGGCGGCCTTCTCCGCCACCATCAACGTGGGTGCGTAGGTCTGGGTGTTGGTGACCGACGGGAACACCGACGCGTCGACCACCCGCAGGCCCTGCAGCCCGTGCACCCGCATGGTGGAGGGATCCACCACGTCGAGCTCACGATGGCCCATGCGGCAGCTGGCTGTGGGGTGCAGGCCGGTCTGGCCGGCGCGGGCCACCCAGTCCACGATCTCCTCGTCGGTCTGCACCGCGGGACCCGGAACGACCTCGCCCGCGTCGAGGTCGCGGAAGGCGGGCTGGGCGAGTAGCTCGCGCGCCAGCCGGATCGCCTTGACCCAGTCGGCGCGGTCGCGCTCGTTGTCCAGGTAGTTGATGACGATCTTCGGGTAGACCGTGGGATCGGCCGAGGCGAGCTTGACGCTGCCCCGCGCCCGTGCGGCCATGGTGCCCACGTGGACCTGGTATCCGTGGCCCTGCACCTGGTGCTCGGGGTCGAACGCCATCGCGACGGCGGCGAAGCCGACCATCACGTCGGGGAAGTCGACGTCGTCGTTGCTGCGGATGAAGCCGGCGGCCTCGAAGATGTTGCTGGTGGCGGGGCCGCGACCCAGCAGCCACTGCACACCCATCGACGGCCACGTCAGCTTGCTCTTCATCCCGATCAGCGAGATCGGCTTGGTGCACGCGTGCTGCACCTGGACGGCGAGGTGGTCCTCGAGGTTCTCGCCGACGCCGGGCAGGTGGTGGACCGTGGGGATGCCGAGCGCCGACAGGTCGTCGGAGTTGCCGACGCCCGAGAGCTGCAGCACCTGCGGGGAGTTGAACGCCCCGCCGGACAGGATGATCTCCTTGCCCCGCACCTGGTGCTCGACGCCGTCGGACCCGCGGTAGGAGAGCCCGACCGCGCGCGTGCCGGAGAAGATGACCTTGGTGACGAGCGCCCGGCAGCGCACCTCGAGGTTGCGCCGGTTCTCGACGGGATGCAGGTAGGCGCCCGCGGCGGACTGCCGCTTGCCGTGGCGGATGATCCGGTCGAAGGCCGCGAAGCCCTCCTGCTGCTCACCGTTGAGGTCGAGCGAGAGGTCGTAGCCCGCCTGCTGCGCGGCGAGGAAGAACGCGCCGAACAGCGGGTTGTCGAGCGCCGCGCGCTCCAGGGTCTGCGGGCCGCCGCCACCGCGGTACTCGCTGTCGCCGAAGGCGAGCGAGTTCTCCAGGCGCTTGAAGTACGGCAGGCAGTGGGCATAATCCCATTCCTGCTGTCCTGTCGCTTTTGCCCAGTTATCGAAGTTGGCGCGATGACCGCGCACAAAGGTCATGGCATTGATGGAGCTCGAACCGCCGAGCAGCTTGCCGCGCGGATGAGCCATCCGTCGCGCGTGCATGTGCGGCTCGGGTTCGGAGACGAACTTCCAGTTGTGGTGCTTGCTCTCGATGGCCAATCCCATCGCCGCCGGCATGTGCGTGAACACGTCCCACCAGTAGTCGGGCCGTCCCGCCTCCAGCACGAGGACGCGATTGGCCCGGTCGGCACTCAGACGGTTGGCCAGTACACAACCGGCTGCTCCGCCGCCGACGATGATGAAGTCGTAGACCGGGCCCGACATCGGGTGAAAGCCTCCTTCGCGCATGCACCCTCAGATGCACGTTCGCAGCGATCAGGAACCAGAAGAGTCAAAGCGTGACGCTATCGCGTGACACGCCGAGACAGATCTGTGGGGGGTTGGAGTGGATCAGCCCCCCGCAGCGGGGGGATTAACAGCCGCGGGATCGGGTGCAGCAGGAACGGCGGGAGCATTCGGATCGGGCACCTGGCCCTGGTCGATCTGGGCCTGTTTGCTCGGGTCGGTGCCGGTGACGACCGACTGCACCAGCAGCCCACCGCCCTGCACCCCGAGCAGCGCGACGAGCCCGGCGAGCACAGCGACCGACGCGTAGGTGAGCACGCGCACCTTCACCGGCGTGCGCCCGACGCGCAGGCTGCCCGTCTCGACCACCCAGGCGCGGGCACCCAGGACGATCAGCAGCAGCAGGACCGCTACCCACACCCAGACGTCCAGTGACGGATCAGGCATGTCAGCGACCTCCCACGGGCGGCGCGGCGGGCGGCGCCGCCGGTGGCGCGGCCGGAGGCGCAGGCGTCCGCTTCAGCACGGCGTTGTAGCCGTCCTGGTAGGTGACCTGGTAGTTGCCGGTGGCCACCAGGTCCTTGATCGCGGTCAGCGACCAGCCCGGCGGCTTGCCCTGCAGGTAGATGCCCCACTTCTCGACCGAGGTGTAGGTGACGACGACGTCGGGGTTGGCCTCGAGGGTGCAGCGCACCGGATCGCTGGCCAGCGACGGGCAGGTGTCGTTGCCGCCGCCGGTGGCGAACTTGCCGACGCCCTCGATGCCGTTGGGACCGACGCTGGTCAGCGGGAGGATCTTCTGGCCTGCCGGCGTGGTGGCGTACACGTCGCGCAGCATGGCGATCTGCTGCGGCGTGACCACCTGGTAGGAGTCGTTGCCGCCGCGGATGAGGATCAGCACCGCGAACAGGCCGAGCATGCCGACGGCGAGCACGGGTCGCATCCTCGGCAGCTTCCGGACGAGCCCGCGCAGCGCGTCGGCGCCCAGGATGGACAGGATCGGCAGGCCGAACAGCACGATCCGCAGGAAGCCCTCGCCGCCGTAGCCCTGCACCGCGATGGCCATGGGCACGATGGCCAGGCCGATCGGGACGAGGTCGCGACGGCGCCGCCAGTACACCCACGCCCCGATGAAGCCGAGCACGTAGGTGAGCCCGGCCATCACGATCTGCAGGTACTTCACGTACAGCTGACCGGCGTCGCCCTGCAACCGGTCGGCAACACCCGACTGGACCCCGCTGCCGCCGATCAGGATGCTCAGCTGGCTGATCCAGAAGTCGCGACCGGCGATGAGGATGAACACCACCACGCCGACGATGCCCACGAGCACCAGCCCGCGGCCGCGGAACCGGCCGACCACGGCCAGCAGCGCCAGCTGCCCGATGATCGCGAACGGGGTGAGCTGGTGGGCCGGGATCACCGCGAGCAGGCACAGCGACGCGCAGAAGTAGATGAGCAGCAGCTGCCGCGGTGGCAAGGTGGGCCGGTTGGGCGGCGTCATCGCCGACACCATCCAGCGGCGCAGCAGCGGGAGCCGGCCCGCGCCGGGGCGCGGTGGCGGCCAGCCCGGCACGCCGGCGGCGTCGGTTCGGCGGGTGGCCAGCGGGCCGAGCGCGAACGTCAGGACCGTCAGCAGCAAGACGATGCCGATGGCCTGCGGGGAGAAGTAGTCCTGCTGGATCCAGTTCAGGCCCATGAACAGCCAGGCCGCGACCCACGGCGCGCGCGTGCCGCCGAGCATCGAGCGGGCCAGCGCGTAGATGCCGATGGCCCAGAAGGCGACGACGACCGGCGGGAACCAGCGCAGCACGCTGTCGAGCTGGGTGGCGCCCGCCGCGTCGCGGAAGAAGGCCCACTGCGCGAAGAACGCCGGCCAGTAGAAGCGGGCGTCGATGAAGTTGGTGATGACGCCGTGCTGCACCGAGTAGACGTCGACGAACCCGGCGATCGTGTACGAGGTGCCGAAGCGCGCCGCCGGCTCGATGATCGACGGCAGCCCGGTGGTGCACAGGATCAGGACGCCGGTGGCGGTGGCGAGCATCGGGATCCGGGCCCGGGGGTTCGACAGCTCCGCGACGCAGGAAGCCACGGCGCACAGCACCGAGGCCCAAGCCGCCGGGCCGAGGATCTTGGCGAGGCCCCAGCCGTCGAGGATGTCGAGGTTGGTGGTGGCCGCGGCCACCGGGAGCAGCGCCACGGCCAGCACGGCGAGCGCCGGTGAGAGGAACCGGTACAGCGACGCCCGACCGCTCGACACCGGCGGCGCCGGGGGCGGCGGCGTCGTCGCACGCGGGGTCGGCGCGACCCGGATCGCCGGCATCACCGTGGTGGCGGCGTCGGGCCCGACGGTCTGCAGAGCGGTGGTGGCCGGGTCTGCTGGGGCCCTGGCGGTGAGCGGGTCCTTCGTCGTCACTGGGCTACCACCGCGTGGCGCAGCAGGAACGGGACGCTCAGCACGGTGACCAGGTAGAGCGCGCCCTGGGGCTGCCAGAAGGTGGCGCTGACCATGATCTGCCCGATCAGCAGGGTGACGGCCACGCCGACACCGAAGGTCAGCAACCACACGTGGGCGGCGGGGGCGCGGCGCAGGAAGCCGGCGGCGGCCCATCCCGGGCCGAGGATCAGGAAGGTGATCGTAACGTAGAGCCGCGTGTCGCCGAGTAATCCACCGGTGACACCGAGTGCGCACAGCGCACAGGCGGCGATGCCTGCCAGCACCAGGAGCAGCGCGATCAGCCGACGCGCCACCCGCGCACGCGTCAACTCCGCGGTGGTGGGCACACTCACCGACATACTCCGTTCGTCACCGGACGGTCATCCGCTGGATCTCCCGGCGAACCCGTTGGCGCCGAATTCTAGTGGGACTTCGTGTGAAGCTGACCGAAGCACACTCGATCAGGACGCCTCCTCCTCGAAGGCCAGCAGCACGCGCGGGTTCTCGTGGCGGGAACCGGACGCCGATCCGTTCTGGTTCGACCCCGCGCCGTTCATCGGGCCCGCACCGTTCATCGTGCCGTGGAAGGTGCCGTTCACGCGGGGCGCCTGCCGGCCGTTGTCGCCGTCCTCGGGCATCGGCGGCACCATCGGGATGCCACCGGCGGGGGTCAGCGCGCGGGACTCGACCTCGACCTGCACCCGCTCCGCACGGAACTGGGTGGCCCGGCGCCGTTCGGCGGCCAGGGTGCGCAGCACGCGGGCGCCGTCGGCGAAGGTGCGCAGGTTGGACTGGCCGAAGATCCGCTCGCGCTCCATGGAGGGCACCTCGGTGATCTTCAGGCCGGCCGCGGCGACGCGGCAGTTGAGCACGGTCTCGATCTCGAAACCGTCGCCCCAGAGCATGCCGTCGGCGGGGGCGGGCAGGTCGATCGCCGGCAGGTCCAGCACCGAGCGCAGATCGGCCCAGAAGGCGTTGTACCCGTAGCAGAGGTCGGTGTAGGACGTGCCGAACAGCGCGTTGGCCACCCCGTTGAGCCCCGCGTTGCCCGACTTGCGCAGCAGCGTGATGTCGTCGCTGCCACCGCCCCGGATGAAACGGCTGCCCTTGGCGAAGTCGGCGCCCGCGACCAGCGCGGACACGAACGCCGGGATCTCGGCCGGATCGGCGGACCCGTCGGCGTCGAACATCACGATGATGTCGCCGGTGGCCGCGGCGAAACCGCAGGCCATGGCGTTGCCCTTGCCCTTGCGGGTCTGCGTGATGACCTTGGCCCAGGGGAGCACGCGCTGCGCGGTCTCGATGGTGCCGTCGACCGAGTTGCCGTCGACGATCACCACCTCGTGCACAGCAGGTCGGACTGCGGCGATCGCGGGCAGCACAACCTCCAGGTTGCGCGCCTCGTTCCGGGTCGGCACGACCACCGAGACCCTCGGGCTGTCGTTACGCTGCATCGCCGTTCTCCCCCCACCGACCATGCGGTGTTCGCGTGCTTGTGCCCATCGCTGACCGTTGTTCCCGCTCAGGACGCTCATCACGGGGTTTATCTCTGGGTACTGCTATTGCGTTACCTGTCTTTATCTTTGTGACATCCGCCTCGATCGGCGCAACTGTCACTAGTCCAATCGGCCTAAATGTCTGCCTCCTCAAGGGCTCATCCTACGACCGGACGGCCGTGCCGGTCCGACGCGGGCCCTCCTCCACCACCGGTGCCGGCCTCCGCCGCTGCTCGGACAGCCGATAGCCTGGCCGCGACAGTGCTGTGACTGCGCACCGACCCGTCGTCTCGGCGAGGCCGCCCGGGTGGTCCCAGCTCCCCCACCGCGCGAGCCCATCGGCGCGATCTCGAGGAGGGTCCGGAGTGCTGCTGCCGATCCCCGGCGTATCGGTCTGCGTTCCGGTGCACAACGGTGAGCGATTCCTCGCCGAGGCGATCCGGAGCGTTCTGGACCAGACCTACCGCGACTTCGAGCTCGTGATCCTCGACAACGCCAGCCGCGACGGCACGTCCGACATCGTGCGCTCGTTCCAGGGCGACCCACGCATGCGCGTGGAACACTACGCGCAGCTGCTGCCCGAGATGGAGGCCCGCAACCGGGCCGTCCAGCTGTCGCGGGCGCCGCTGGTCAAGGTCGTGCTCGCCGACGACATGCTGCACCCGCGGTGCCTCGAGCTCGAGGCCGGTGCGATGGAGACCGATCCCGGCCTCGCGCTCGCCGCCGGTCGCCAGCACCTGCTCGACGACCAGACCCGCGTCGTCGTCCCGCGGCGCGGCCTGTCCGGCCTCATCGGCGTCCGTACCGGGGTCGAGGTGGCGCGGCGCATCGTGCGCCACGGCGGCAACCCCATCGAGAGCCCCGGCGGCGTGCTGTTCCGGCGGGAGGACTTCTTCAACGCGGGCGGCTGGCGCAGCGACCGCGGGTCCGTCGCCGACCTGGACCTGTGGATGCGGCTGCTGCAGTACGGCGAGTTCGTCGGGCTCGACGAGACGCTGGGCGGGTTCCGGCTGCAGAGCGGCACCGCGGCCACCATGGGCCGCAAGGCCACGGCCGCCGAGCAGCGCGAGTACGTGCGCGAGCTCACCGAGTACTCCACGTTCGCGGTCCGCGGGCTCGACACCCTGATCGGCAGGCTCGGTTCGCCGGTCGCCCGCCTGCGCAGCACGCTGCTGGGCTTCGCGTCCCGGCGGGCGCGGCGGCGCACCGACAGCGCCGCAGCCTGACCGCGCCAACCCCGTAGCCACCGCGCCGACGTCCCGACATCGGCGCCGTGGCCAACCGGTCGGCGCCGTCGCGTCGTGAGCGTCCGGTGGCTGATCTGCCCGGGGGCCTGTCGGTGCGGCGTCCTAGGGTCGACCCATGAAGGATCTGCGGGCCGCCCCGCTGCGGATGCGCCCCCAGGTCGTGGTGCCTGCCGATCCGGCGCTGCCCCGGTCGGCGCCCGCCGGCACCGAGGCCGTGGTCGTGGGTGGCGGCATCGCCGGGGTGAGCGCCGCGGTGGTGCTGGCCGAGCGGGGCGTCCACGTCACGCTCGTGGAGGCCGCACCCACGCTCGGCGGGCGGCTCGGGGCGTGGCCGCACACGCTGCCCGACGGCACGCGCCAGGTGGTCGAGCACGGATTCCACGCGTTCTTCCGCCACTACTACACCTGGCTGGCGCTGCTGCGGCGCATCGATCCCGCGCTCGCGTTCCTGCGCCCGGTCGGTGGCTACCCGGTGATCTCCCGGGAGTGGCCGCCCGAGGATCTCACCGGGCTCCCGGCCGCTCCGCCGCTCAACCTGGTGGCGCTGTTCGCCCGGTCCCCCAGCCTGGGACTGCGCGACCTGCTGGGGTCGCGCCAGTCGCTGGCCGCCCAGCTGCTGGCCTACGACCGGGCGCGCACCACCGCGGCCTTCGACGAGGTGGCCGCCGCGGACTTCCTCGCGGCGCTGGGCATGTCCGACCGGGCCCAGGCGATGCTGTTCGAGGCGTTCGCCCGCTCCTTCTTCGCCGAGCCGGGCGCGCTCTCGGCCGCCGAGCTGATCGCGATGTTCCACTACTACTTCCTGGGCAATCCCGAGGGCATCGGCTTCGACGCACCCGATACCGACTACCTCGGCTGCATCTGGGAGCCGTTCGCGGCCTACCTGCACGGGCTCGACGCGCAGGTCCGCACCGCCACCCCGGCACTGTCGATCGCGCCGGTCGGCGGGCACCGGTGGCAGGTGCAGACGCCGGACGGGCCGCTCACCACCCGCCACCTCGTACTGGCCACCGATCCGGGTGCGCTCCGCGCGCTGCTCGCCGCCTCCCCCGAGGTGGCGGCCGTGGCACCGCGGCTGGCCCGCAAGGCCGCCGCCGTGCAGGTGGCGCCGCCGTTCGCCGTGAGCAGGCTATGGCTCGACCGTGACGTCGCCGCGTCCCGGGCCACGTTCAGCGCGGTGAGCCGGGAGCCCACCCTCGATTCGATCACCGTGTACTCCCGGCTGGAACGACCCTCCGCGCAGTGGGCGGCGCGCACCGGCGGCGCCGTGATCGAGCTGCACTCCTACGCCTGCACCGCCCCGGACGTCGACACCGCCACGGCGCGGATGCGGGCCGAGCTCGCGGCGCTCTGGCCGGAGACCGCCGATGCCGGCGTCGTCCACCTGCAGCAGCGGCTCGAGGCCACCGCCCCCACGTTCCCGCCGGGCAGCGCGGGCACCCGGCTCGTCGTCGCGGGTGAGGGACGGGGGGTCCGCCTCGCCGGCGATCACGTCGACACGCCGTTCCTGTCCGGGCTGATGGAGCGGGCCGCCGTCACGGGTGTGCTCGCGGCCAACGACGTGCTCGCCGAGGTCGGTGCCGGGCCGGAGGAGATCCGCAGCGTCCCCCAGCGCGGGCTGCTGGCCGGGCTGCTGCCAGCCCCCCGTCGGTGAGGATCGCGCTCGACCCCGGCGCGCGGGAGGTCCCGGCGCGCATCCAGCGCGTCGCCGACGACGGCACGCCGCTCGCCGCACCGGAGGTGCTCGCCGACCTCGGTGCGATCGCGGTGATCGACGGTGCGGAGGCACCCCGCTGGGTGTTCGCCCGCTCGCGCAGCTACCGCCGGCTGCTGGAAGCGGGCGTGGACGTGGCCCGCGCCCACGACGTCGAGCTCGTGGAGGGCCTGCTCGTAGCGGCGGACGGCCATTTCGGTGAGCCGCACGGTCTGGCCGCCGCGGCGGCGCGGCTCGCGGGCCGCATCCCCGACCCCGATCCGCCCGCGACGGAGGAGGACGGCGCGCTCTCGCTCTTCGACGACGGCCCCGCCGACGAGCTCGCCGACATCGTCGCGGTGCACGCCGCCCAGCAGCGCACCCTCGGTGCGGGCGGCGCCGGGTTGCGGCTGCTCGCCGCCGCCGAGTCCGCAGGCGCGCTCGTCGCCGAGGAGATGACGGCGTTCGGCCTGCCGTGGCGGGCCGACATCCACGACCAGCTGCTCACCGCCGTGCTCGGGCCCCGTCCCGTGCTCGGCGGCAGGCCACCGAAGCTCGCGGCACTCGCCACCGAGGTGGCCGAGGCGTTCGGTCGGACGCTCAACCCCGACTCCCCCGCCGAGGTCCTGCGAGCGTTCGCCCGCGCCGGGCACGAGCTCACCAGCACCCGGTCGTGGGAGCTGCGCGGGCTCGACCACCCCGCCGTCGCGCCGCTGCTGGCCTACAAGGAGCTGGCCAGGCTGCACGCCGCACACGGGTGGAGCTGGTTGCGCACCTGGGTGCGGGAGGGCCGGTTCCACCCGGAGTACGTGGTCGGCGGCGTCGTCTCGGGCCGCTGGGCCAGCCGGGGCGGCGGGGCGCTGCAGATCCCCAAGGCCGTGCGGGCCGCCGTCCGCGCCGACCCGGGATGGCGGCTGGTCACCGCCGACGCCGCACAGCTGGAGCCGCGGGTGCTCGCCGCGCTCTCCGGTGATCACGCACTGGCCCCGGGCGACGGTGATCTCTACGGCGCGCTGGCCCAGCGCGAGTTCGGCGGCGATCGCGCCAAGGCGAAGCTCGGCCTGCTCTCGGCGATGTACGGGCAGACGTCCGGGGGTGCCGGGCAGCTGCTCGCCACGTTGCGGCAGCGCTTCCCCGCCGCCATGCAGTTCGTCGACGACGCGGCGCGGGCCGGCGAGCAGGGCCAACTCGTGCGCTCCCACCTCGGCCGCACCTCCCCGCCGGCCCGGCCCGGCCACGAGCTGCCCGCCGCGGCCAGGGCGCGGGGCCGGTTCACCCGCAACTTCGTGGTGCAGGCCACCGCTGCGGAGTGGGCGCTCGTGCTGCTCGCCGAGCTGCGCCAGTCGCTGCGCGCGGCCGGGAGCCCCGCCCAGCTGGTGTTCTTCCAGCACGACGAGGTGCTGCTGCACTGCCCCGCGGAGGTGGCCGACGACGTCGCGGTGGCCGTGCACGAGGCGGCGGCCGCGGCGGGGCGGCGACTGTTCGGCGCTTCCCCCGTCCGGTTCCCGATGGGCGTGCAGGTGGTGGCGGGCTACGACGAGCACTGACCGGCGCTCAGGTACCGGTGCGGGTCATCGCGGCGCGGGACCGGCGGGTGTTGGTGATCGTGACCGTGGCGATGTCGCTGCGGTAGCGGTCGTCGGACCATTCCAGCGGCGCGCCTGTCGCGTCCGTGGTGAGGCGGCGCTCCCGCAGCAGCGGCGCACCTTCGGGCACGCCCAGCAGTGCGGCGTCGACGGCGTCGGCCGCGATGGCGTCGAGGGTGTGTCGAGCGGTGTGCAGATCGACGCCCCGGCCGGTGAGGAACTCGTAGATCGATCCGGTGTCGAGATCGGCGTCGAGCAGCGCGCGTCCGACGGCGGCGACGAACGTGCTGCGCTCGACCATCGCGGGCTCCCCGTCGAGCAGCCGCAGTCGCAGCAGCTGCACCGCCGGGGTGTCGGCGTCCAGATGCAGCGCCGCGGCCACCGCAGGTTCCGGGCGGCGCAGCGCGATCTCCTGCGTGTGCTGCCCGGGTGCACGACCGATCGCCTGCGCCCACCGCGAGAACGACACGAAGGTCTCGAACGGCTGCGACTCGACGGCGTCGAGCACCACCGCCCGCCTGCCCTGCCCGCCACCGATCAGGCCCTCCTCGCGCAGCGCCGCGAGCGCCTGGCGCACCGGACCGCGCGAGGAGCCGAACTCCCGGCACAGCTGCGCCTCCGACGGCACCGGCTCACCGATGCCCAGCGCGCCGGAGCGGATGCGACGGCGCAGTTCGGCGGCGAGGGTGAGGTGCAGGGACGGTGCCACAGCGGCGACTATACAAGTGTGGTCCCGTATTCGACTTCTCGCCGCTCGCCGTTCATGTGTCCACGTAGACTGCTTGTAACTTGTCTCTACAAGTTGTGACAACCGGTTGACGTGCCCGCGCTGTCGGTGGCAGCGTTGCCGCCGTGACCACCTCGTCGGAGCGCCCCGACCTCGCTGTCGTCGGGGGCGGGATCGTCGGACTCGCCCACGCGGTCGAGGCGGTGGCGCGCGGCCTGTCGGTCACGCTGATCGAGCGCGACGACCGGGCCGTCGGGGCCTCGGTGCGCAACTTCGGGCACGGCTGCGTCACGGCGCAGGCGGGTGTCGCGCAGGCCTACGGCGAGCGGGCCCGCGGCACCTGGCTGCGACTGGGCCGCGCCGCCGGGTTCTGGGCTGCCGAGACCGGTGCCGTCGTGGTCGCCCGCGCCGAGGAGGAGCTCGCCTGCCTCACGGAGCTGGCTGAGCAGCGCGGCGGCGCCGACGTCGCGCTGCTCAGCGCCGCGCAGGTCACCGACCGGGTCCCGGTCGCCGCCGACGGGCTGCTCGGCGGTGCCTTCCTGCCCCGAGACATCAGGGTCGACCAGCGCCGGGCCGCAGGCGCCATCGCGGCATGGCTCGCCGCGCAACCCGGGGTGCGGATCCGGTGGTCGACGCCCGTCACCGGGATCGAGGAGGGCGTGGTCCACACCGCGCGCGGCGACGTCGAGGCCGCGCGGATCGTCGTGTGCGCCGGCCACGACCTGGACCGGTTGCTGCCCGCCGTCACCGACGACGCCGGCGTGCAGCGCTGCGAGCTGCAGATGCTGCAGGTCCGGGCCCCCGGCGGGGCTGTGGTCGACCCTGCCGTGCTCACCGGCACGTCGATGCTGCGCTACCCGGCGTTCGCCGCCACCGAGGGTGCCCGCCGGCTCCGCGCCCGGTTGTCCGCCGAGCGTCCCGAACTGCTCGAGAGCGTCGTCAACCACATGTTCACCCAGCTGCCCGATGGTGACCTGGTGATCGGCGACACCCACGCCTACGACCGCACCCCCGGCCCGTTCGACGTGGCGTCCGAACGGCTCGACGAGCTGCTGCTCGCCGAGACCGCCGCCCTGCTCGGCGTGCCGCACCTGGAGGTGGTGCGCCGCTGGCGCGGCACCTATGCCAGCGCGGCGGGCGAGTTCCTGCACGCGCGGGTCGCGCCGGGTGCGGTGGCCGTCACCGTCACGTCCGGCATCGGCATGACCACGGCGTTCGGGCTCGCCCCGGACGTGCTCGACTCGCTCTGACACCCACACTCCCGGAGGCTCCGCATGCCCACGCCCCACATCGCGCTCGTCGCGCTCGACATCGCCGGCACCACCGTCGAGGAGGGTGGCGCGGTGTACCGCGTGCTCGCCGAGGTCGTCACCGACCGGGGGGCGGCACCCACCGACGCCGACATCCGCCGCTGGATGGGTGCCGACAAGCGCGAGGCGATCGCCGCGCTGCTGGGCGGCACCCCCGATCCGACTCTGGTCGCCGAGGTGCACGCGGACTTCGTCGCGCGGCTCACCAAGGCCTACGCCGACGTGCCGCCGACGCCACTGGCCGGCGTCCCCGAGGCGATCGCGGTGCTGCGGGCCGCCGGCATCAAGGTCGCGCTCACCACCGGCTTCGGCCGGCAGATCACCGACCCCCTGCTGGCGTCGCTCGGCTGGGCCGTCGGCGAGCAACTCGACGCGGTGGTCTGCGCCGACGAGGTGGCCGCGGGCCGCCCGGCCCCGTTCATGATCCAGCGGGTGATGGAGCTGACCGGCGTCACCGATGCGTCGACGGTGCTGGCGGCGGGCGACACGGTGCTCGACGTCCGGGCGGGTCTCGCTGCGGGCGCGGGCGTGGTGGCCGGGGTGCTCACGGGTTCGCAGACCGAGGCCGAGCTGCAGACCGAGCACCCCACCCACATCCTGGCCGGCGTCCGCGACATCCCCGCCCTGCTGGGCCTCAGACCGGCCGATTTCGCCGATCCGGCACGGTGATTTCGCCGATCCGGCACGGTGTGTCGGCCGATCGAGCACGCGGCTCGAAGCCATGCCGTGTCAGAACGGCCCACACAGCGTGTCCGGACCGCGAAATCGGCGTGTTGAGAAGGCCAAATCGGCGTGTCGGGATGGCGAAATCGGCGCTGGGGCGGTGTGCGGGTCGCTGTTCAGTGCGACCGGATAGCGTCTCGGGCATGAAGGAGCAGCGGCGGGCGCGAGCCATCGCCATGACACCCGACGAGATCGACGCCTTCCTCGCCGAGCAGCGCACCTGCCGGGTCGCGACGGTCGGGGTGAACGGGCCGCACGCCACCCCGCTCTGGTACGTCTGGCACGAGGGCGCGCTCTGGCTCACGTCGCTGTCGCGCAGCCAGCGCTGGGCCGACCTCGCGACGGATCCCCGCATCGCCGTCGTCGTCGACACCGGCGACGCGTACACGGAGCTGCGCGGCGTCGAGCTGCGGGGTTCGGTCGAGGTCGTCGGCGAGGTGCCGCGCACCGGAGAGCCCGTCCCCGAGCTGGACGGTCCCGAGCAGGCCTTCGCCGATCGCTACTCCGGTGGCGCCGTCGGCTGGGACGGGCGGCACGCCTGGCTGCGCCTGATCCCGGAGAAGATCACCAGCTGGGACTTCCGCAAGATCGGCGGCTGAGCGCCGCGTGGAGCCGCTCGCATCGGGCGACCCGCGCACGATCGGCCGCTTCACGCTGCGCGGGGTGCTCGGCACCGGCGGCATGGGGCGTGTCTACCTGGCCGAGGACCCGGCGTCGTCCGGTCAGGTCGCCGTCAAGGTCATCCGTTCCGAGCTGGCCGAGGACGCGGATTTCCGCGCCCGGTTCCACCGCGAGGTCGCGGCGGCGACGCTCGTCCCGGGTGCGTTCACCGCCGCCGTCGTCGACTCCGACACGGCCGCGGCGAGCCCCTGGATCGCCACCCGTTACGTGCCCGGCCCCTCGCTCACCGAACGCGTCGACGAGCACGGCCCGCTTCCGGCGGGTGAGCTGCGGGTGCTGGCGCGCGGGCTGCTGCAGGCGCTCGCCGCCGTGCACGCCGCCGGGCTGGTGCACCGCGACCTCAAGCCGTCCAACGTGCTGCTGGCCGCCGACCGGCCGCGGATCATCGACTTCGGGATCGCCCGCGCCGCGGACGCCACCCGCCTGACCACCACCGGCAGCGTCATCGGGACACCCGCCTACATGGCGCCGGAGCAGGCCCTCGGACGGTCGGACCTCGGCCCGGCCTGCGACGTCTTCGCGCTCGGCTCGGTGCTCGTGTTCGCCGCGACGGGCCGCTCGCCCTACGACGCCCCGCTGACCCCGGCGATCCTGTTCCGGATCCTGCACCAGGACCCCGACCTCGGCGACACCCCCGAGCCGGTGCGCGCTCTCGTGCGGCGCTGCCTCGTCCGCGATCCCGCCGCCCGCCCCGACGCGACGACGCTCCTAGGTGCCACCCGGCCCGGCTGGCAACGCCGGTTTCCGCTGCTGGCCGGCGCCGCCGCGGTCGTGGCCGCCGCCGTCGCCGCGGGCGTCCTGCTGTTGCCGCAGGCCGCAGCGCCCGGCCCGGTGCCGCCGTCCCCGGTGGCCACAGCGCCCGCGGGCGACCCCGACTTCCCCGCGATCACCGTCGGCCCGACGTTCGCGCTCGGGTTCCGGACGGGCCCGGTGACGGCGTCGGCCGAGCGTGTCTACGTCGGCGACGTCGACACCGGGGCGATCGCCGCCTTCGACACCGCGGGTGCCCCCGCCGGGCGGGTCGACGTCGGCCGGTTCCCGACGGCGCTGGCGCTCTCCCCTACGCGACTGTTCGTGGCGCTCAACTCGGCCCCGACGCGGATCGTGGCGGTCGATCCGACAACGCTGCAGGTCACCGGGGGGATGGACCTGCCGGCGGGCACCACGAACGTCCGCGCGATCGCCCTCGCACTCAGCCCCGATGCCACCACGCTCTACGTGCTGGACCCGCCGAGCAGCAGCGTGCTGGCCATCGACGCGGCGACGCTGACGGTGCGCGCCACCTGGACCTACGGCGCCGCGGACGCCATGGCCATGGCCGCCGGACCCGACGGCCGGGTGTACGTGGCTCTGGGCGACTTCACCGCCACCGGCACCGTCACCGTCCTGGACGCGTCGACGCTCACCCGCATCACGACGTTCCCGGGTGCCGCGGCACCCGCCGACCTCGCCACGAGCCCCGACGGGCGCACCCTCTACCTCGCCGACGTGAACCCGTCCCCCGAGCCGGACGCGGGCGGCGTCTGGGTGCTCGACACCGCCACCGGCAGGCGCACCGCCCGGCTGACCGCTCCGCCGACGCCCGCTGCGGTGCTGGCCGGGGCCCGCTGGCTGTACGCGACGGATCCGGTCGAGCACGTGATCACGGCGTACGCGATCGGCACGGGCACGGCCAGCCGCACCGCGACGCTCTCCGACACCATCGACGACATCGCCATCGCACCCGATGGCCGCACTCTCTACGCCGTGGGCGGCAGCACGCTCACCCTGCTCCGACCGTGACCACTAGCTTGCCGAGCACGCGGGTCGCTCGCAGCGTGTCCGGCAGGGTCTCCGGTTCGGCTCCCCGATCCCGACCTGGAGCGCTTCGCCGCGGCACGGGCCGCGCTGCGCGGGCAGCGCGGCAACTCCCCATCGAAAGGACAGGACGATGACCGCCGGCGGCCGGCAGGGGTGAGCTCGAGCAGCGACGAGCGCCGGTCGTCGGGGTTGGAGCGGCGGCGGCAGTGCCCGGCCGCCACGCCGCTCGATGGTCTGCATGGCCTCGAACCGGCCGAGCGGAGGTCGTTCAGTAGACCTCGAACGTCTCCCTGGACAGCAGGAAACCGTGGTGCGTGGTGGGGTTCTGGCAGCTCAGACCGCTCTCGCGGCTCACGCACACCACGCTGTCGAGCTGCACGCCCTCGCCGTAACCGAGCACGACCAGCGTGGCGTCGGCCACCGTGTCACCCGCGCAGGTGAGCTCCGCCTGGCCGGTACCGCGCAGGGTGGCGCCGGTGCCCCACGCCAGCTGGCAGGCGGCCGGTTTGGGCGGTAGCTGCCAGGCGCGTTGCACGACGTCGCATCGGACCTCGCCGCTGCCCATCATGCAGGCGATGTTGCGGCTCGGGGTGGCGAACCGCGCCGTACCCGAACCGAACCGGGTGTCGGTGGCGCCGTCGATGATCGTGGCGCCCGCGGCGGGATCCGCGGTCGGGGTGGGTGTCGCGACGCGCGAGGTGGCCGGTGGGGGTGCCGCAGCCGTCGTGGTCGGCGTGGTGGCGCCGCCACCACCGCGGGTCAGCAGGAACACCACGGCGAGCGCGAGCACCGCTCCCACCACCGCCGCTCCGCCCAGCCATACGGCACCCGGAACCCGGGTGCGCGCCGGGCGTTGCGGCGCGCGCGCCGGCACCGGCGCGTACATCGACCCAAGCGGAATCGACCCAGGCGGAATCGACCCAGGTGACATCGCCCCCGGTGACATCGCCCCGGGGGCTGACGGTGCGCCGACGAGCGTGGGCGCGTTGCGGGTGGCATCGGGGGCGCGCACCACGACCGTGGGTGCGGCGGCGAGGTCGGCGGGGCCCGCCGTCGGATCCGTGGCGGCCCGCAACGAGGCGCGGGCCTGCACCGCCGTCGGACGCGCAGCGGGGTCCTTCTGCAGGCAGCCCGCGGCGACCTCGCGGACGCGGCCGGTGAGGCGTCCGAGGTCGGGTTCGCCGTAGACGATGCGGTAGACCGAGCCCTGCGCCGAGTCCGACGCGAACGGCGACGTGCCGGTGCCGGCGTAGACGAGCAGCGAGCCGAACGAGAACATGTCGCCCGCCGGGGTGACCACGCGCTCGCCCGAGGCCTGCTCCGGCGACATGTACTCCGGCGTGCCGATCACCTTGCCGGTCTGGGTGAGCGCCGTGCCGTCGAGCGCGCGCGAGATGCCGAAGTCGATCAGCCGCGGGCCGTCCTCGGCCAGCAGCACGTTGGACGGCTTGATGTCGCGGTGGACCAGCCCGGTGCTGTGCAGCGCCGCGAGCCCGTCGGCCAGCCGCACGGCCAGCGCCGCGACGCCGTACTCGTCGAGGGGTCCGTTCTGCGACACGTAGCCGGCGAGTGAGGGGCCCTCGATGTAGGCGGTGGCGAGCCACGGCCGTTCCGCGTCGGGGTCGGCGTCGAGCACCGGGGCGGTGAACCAGGCCGGGGCGGCCGCGGCGATCTGGATCTCGCGCCGGAACCGCTCCCGGAACCCCTGGTCGGAGGCCAGCTCGGCATGGACGATCTTGAGCGCCACCCGGCGGCCGACCTCGTCGACACCGAGCAGCACCCGGCCCATCCCGCCGACGCCGAGCCGGCCCAGCACCCGGTACCGGCCGAGCATCGGGGGCTCGGCCGCGGCAGGGTCGTCCTGCGCATCCGCGGGTCGGGCGTCGTCACCAGCCTGGTGTGGTTCCATCGCCGGCCGAGATTACGGGCTACCGGTGATCAGTGGCCACAGCTGATCGGCGCCACCCTCGAGAACGAGCCCGCCGATCAGTTCGTTCCACTCGGCCTCGGTGCCGTCCTCGTCGCGCCAGGCCCAGAGCCGGGTGGTGGTCAGGCGCAGGTCGTGCTCGCGCGTGAACCCGATCGCGCCGTGCACCTGGTGGGCGATCCGGGCGACCACACCGGCGGCCTCGCCGGTGCGCGACTTCGCCGCGGCGATCGCGAACCGGCTCTCCGGCGCGGCGAACCCGTGCTGGGTGGCTGCGCGGGCGGCCGACTCGGCTGCCGCGGAGGCCGCCGCGACCTCGGCGGCGGCGCGGGCGAGATCCTGCTGGACGGCCTGGAACTTGCCGATCGCGCGCCCGAACTGGACGCGCTCACCGGCGTAGTGCACCGCCGCCGCCAGCGCGCCGCGGGCGGCCCCGGCGAGCAGCAGCGAGCGGCCGAGCGCGGCGCGCAGCCGCAACTCGGCGCCGACCTGCTCGTCCACCGACGACGCGATGATCGCCCCATCGACGGTGACGGTGTCGCGCGGTTCCTCGGCGACGTTGGTGCCGTCGGTGATCGCGACGTCTGCCGGGTCGAACAGCAGCACGTGGTCGCCCGCGAGCATCACGATCCCGGCGGCGGCGCGCGCCCACGGCACCCGGTGCAGGACGCCGGAGGCGCGGTTGACGGTGCGGTCGATGTCGAGGTCGCCCGTGGCCAGCGTCAACGGGCCTGCGGGCAGCGCGATGCCCGCGGTGTGCAGCAGCCACCCGGCCAGCAGGTCGGTCTCCACCAGCGGCACCCGGGCCGCGTGGGCACCGGCGGCGCCGAGCACGACGGCGGCGTCGGCGAACGTGGCCTCGCTGCCACCGGCATCGGCCGGGAGGGTGAGCCGGGCCAGCCCGGCCTCGTCGAGGGTGCTCCACAGCGCCGCGTCGAAGCCGGTGCCGGGCTCGCCGTCACCGCGGGCGTCGCGGAAGACGGACTCGGCCAGATCCGACAAGGCGGTGTCGATCTCGCTGGTGCTCATCGCAGTCCCAGCCCCCTCGCGACGATCCCGCGCAGGACCTCGTTGGTGCCGCCGCGCAGGGTGAAGCCCGGAGCGTGCAGCACCGCGTCGGCGAGCAGCCGCGCGTAGCCGCTCTCGGCGCCGGGGTCGGGTGGTATCGCCACCAGCAGGCGGGCGGCGTCGATCACCTCGTTCTCGTACCGGGTGCCGAGGTCCTTGACGACGGCGGCGGCAAGATCGGGTGCCTGTCCCGACTCCAGCGCTCCGGCGATCGCCAGCGACATCCGGCGCAGCGTCCAGACCCGGGCGACTAGGCCGCCGAGGTCGCGGCGGGTGCCGGTGTCGACCGCGCCGCGGGCCAGCTCGCCAACGAGCGCGACGAGCAGCGGGAACGTGGAGAGGAACCGCTCCGGACCGGAGCGTTCGAACGCGAGCTCGCTCGTGACCTGGTGCCAGCCGGACCCGACCTCGCCCAGCACCATCGCGTCGGGTACGAAGACCCGGTCGAGGATCACCTCGTTGAAGTGGTGGGCTCCGGTGAGCAGCAGGATCGGCCGGATCGTGACGCCCGGGGAGTCGAGCTCCACGATGAACTGGCTCAGCCCGGCATGGCGATGGGCGTCGTCCCGCGGCGCCGAGCGGGCCAGTGCGAAGAACGCATGGGCGTGGTGCGCACCGGAGGTCCAGACCTTGGTGCCGGTGAGCTCCCAGCCGCCCTCGACCTGCTCGGCCCTGGTGCGGACGCTCGCGAGGTCGGATCCCGAGTCCGGCTCGCTCATCCCGATGCCGAAGTAGACCTCACCGGCGGCGATGCCCGGCAGGAACTTGCGGCGCTGCGCCTCGGTGCCGAACCGCATCAGCGACGGCCCGATCTGACGGTCGGCGATCCAGTGCGCCGCCACCGGTGCCCCGGCGGCGAGGAGCTCCTCGGTGACGACGTAGCGATCCAGCGGTGACGCCCCGTGCCCGCCGTACTCCTCGGGAATGGTCATGCCCAGCCACCCGCGCTTGCCCAGCTCCCGGGTGAACCGCTCGTCCCAGCCGGAGAGCCAGACATCGGCGCGGGGCGACCACAGCCCGGCGGCGCGCTCCTGGGCGACGAACTCCCGCACCTCGGCACGCAGTGCGGCCGCGCGCGGTGGCAGATCGACGGTGGGCGGCACCAGTGCCGGCAAGCGTGTGAGTGTCTGCGTCACGACTGGCATCATGCGCCATCCCCGACCCGGGGAGCGATCCACATCGACGGGATCACTCCCCGGACCGGGGATGGTGGCAAGGGTGACCCAGTGAGCGTGACTCAGTGAGCGTGACTCAGTGCGCCCCGTGCGCCGGCGCGCCGTCGTTCTCCGGAGTGCCGACGAAGAACGAGCCCAGGATGGCCACCAGCGACAGGAACGCCGCGACGAGGAACGCCGCGTGCACGCCGCCCGCCGTCTGCTCCACCACCGACGCGCCGGCGGCGGCGAGATCGGCCGACCGCACGCTCAGCACGCTGACCAGCAGAGCCACGCCGGCAGCGCCCGCGAGCTGCTGCGTGGTGCCGAAGATGGCGCTGCCGTAGGAGTAGAAGCGCGGCTCGACGGCACCGAGGCCCGCGGTGAACAGCGGGGTGAAGACGAACGCGAGCCCGATGCTCAGCAGCAGGTGGAAGCCCAGCACCAGCAGCACGGAGCTCTGCGCGGTGAAGAACGTGGTGGACCACAGCGCCGCGCTCGTGGCGACGGTGCCCGGCACCAGCAGCGCCCGCGCACCGAAACGGTCGTAGAGGCGACCGACGACCGGCCCGAGCAGCCCCATCACCAGACCACCCGGGAGCAGCAGCAGGCCGGTGGACAGCGGCGTGAGCCCCAGTACCGTCTGCATGTAGATCGGCAGCAGCACGATGGTGCCCAGCAGCGTGGCCATCATCAGCATCATCATGACGCTGGCCATCGTGAACGTGCGGGACGTGAACGTGCGCAGATCCAGCAGCGCGCGGTCCTTGCGCTGCAGCACGAGCTGGCGGAGGACGAACGTGGCGAGCCCGACGATGCCGACCGCGAACGCGACCCACACCAGCACCGGCGTGGAGCCGCTGCCGGACTGGCCGATGGAGCTCAGGCCGTAGACGAGGCCACCGAAGCCCAGTGCCGACAGCACCACCGACGGGATGTCGAGCGGGGTGTGGTCGGGCTCGCCGATGTCGACGATGCGACGCATGCCGAGCACCAGCGCGACGACCGCGATGGGCAGCACCAGCCAGAACATGAAGCGCCAGCCCAGCACGCTCAGCACCAGGCCGGAGACGGTGGGCCCGATGGCGGGGGCGACCGAGATGACGATGGAGATGTTGCCCATCACCGCGCCGCGGCGGGCCGGCGGCACGAGCGTCATCACGGTGGTCATCAGCAGCGGCAGCATGATGGCCGTGCCGCCGGCCTGCACGACCCGGGCCGCCATCAGTACCGGGAAGCCCGGCGCGAGCGCGGCGATGAGCGTTCCGGTGCTGAACAGCGTCATCGCGACGCCGTAGAGCGCGCGGGTGGGCACGCGCCGGATCAGGTAGCCGGTGACCGGGATGACGACGGCCATGGTCAGCAGGAAGCCCGCGGTGAGCCACTGGCCCACGCTCGCCTCGATCTGCAGGTCGGTCAGGAGCACCGGCAGCGCGACGCTCATGATCGTTTCATTGAGGATGACCACGAAGGTGGACACCAGCAGCACGGCGATCACGGTGCGATCGCGGGCCGGCATCTTGCTCGGGGCCTCGGGTTCGAGGACGGACGAGTGGCTCACGGGGTTCCTTACTACCTCTACGGGCGGCGCTTCGACGATGGCCGGTTCCGCCCGATCACTGCGACCAGGCTACGAGATGAGACCGACAGAACCCTCCGGATTAATCGGTGCCCTCATGGCGGCTTCGGTCACAGTCGCCGTCGCGCTGACCACTGCCACCGGCGTCAACCACCGTGGCGGTGGCAACATTCCTGTCATGACGACCTCCGAGTCCGCTGTGATCGACGCCGTTCCCACCGGACTGTTCATCGACGGGAACTGGCGACCCGCCGCCTCCGGCGCCACCTTGACCGTCGAGGACCCGTCCACCGGGAAGGCGCTGTGCGAGGTGGCCGACGCCGGGCCCGCCGACGGGATGGCCGCGCTCGACGCCGCCGTCGCCGCGCAACCCGGGTTCGCCGCCATGCCCCCGCGCGAACGCGGCGAGATCCTGCGCCGCGCCTACGAGCTGCTCATGGAGCGCATCGACGACCTCGCGCTGCTGATGACGCTGGAGATGGGCAAGCCCATCGCCGAGTCGAAGGGCGAGATCACCTACGCCGCGGAGTTCTTCCGCTGGTTCGCCGAGGAGGCCGTGCGGGTGCACGGCAGCTACGCCGTCGCCCCCAACGGGGCGAGCCGGTTCCTCGTGCAGAAGCAGCCGGTCGGGGTCAGCCTGCTGATCACGCCGTGGAACTTCCCGATGGCGATGGGCACCCGCAAGATCGGTCCCGCGATCGCGGCCGGGTGCGCGATGGTGATCAAGCCGTCCGAGCTGACGCCGCTGTCCATGCACGCGCTCGCCGCGATCCTCACCGAGGCGGGGCTACCGGCCGGCGTGCTCAACGTCATCACCACCTCGTCGGCCGGGGCCGTCATGGAGCCCCTGATCCGCGACGGGCGCGCCCGCAAGCTGTCGTTCACCGGCTCCACCCCGGTCGGGAAGAAGCTGCTCGAGCAGGCCGCCGACAAGGTCCTGCGCACGTCGATGGAGCTGGGCGGCAACGCGCCGTTCCTGGTGTTCGACGACGCCGACATCGACAAGGCCGTCGAGGGCGCGATGCTCGCGAAGATGCGCAACATGGGTGAGGCGTGCACG
This sequence comes from Pseudonocardia sp. GCM10023141, assembly GCF_042653605.1. Classification (NCBI taxonomy): domain Bacteria; kingdom Bacillati; phylum Actinomycetota; class Actinomycetes; order Pseudonocardiales; family Pseudonocardiaceae; genus Pseudonocardia; species Pseudonocardia sp. GCM10023141. Next base: position 156,258 of record NZ_JBHSIR010000055.1, on the reverse strand, counting down.
GCGGCCAACCGCTTCCTGGTGCAGCGCTCGGTGGCGGGCGCGTTCGCCGACAAGCTCGCCGAGCGGATGGGCGCGCTGACCGTCGGGCGCGGCACCGACGACGGTGTGCAGGTGGGCCCGCTGGTCGACGCGAAGAGCCGCGACAAGGTCTCCGCGCTCGTGCAGGACGCCGTCGAGCGCGGCGCCACCGTGCGGGTCGGCGCCGACCCCGTCGACGGCCCCGGCTTCTTCTACCGGCCCACCGTGCTCGTCGACGTCCCCCTCGCCGCACGGCTGAGCCGCGAGGAGATCTTCGGGCCGGTCGCGGCGATCACCGTCTTCGACACCGAGGACGAGGCCGTCGCCGCCGCCAACGACACCGAGTTCGGCCTCGTCAGCTACCTGTTCACCGAGGACGTGACGCAGGCGCTACGGGTCAGCGAGCGGCTGGAGACGGGGATGGTCGGCCTCAACACCGGCCTGGTCTCCAACCCCGCCGCACCGTTCGGCGGCATCAAGCAGTCCGGGATCGGCCGCGAGGGCGGCGACATGGGCATCGAGGAGTACCTCGAGACCAAGTACGTCGCCATCGGCTTCGGCGGCTGACCCGCCACCGCTACTCCTGCGGCGGCGCCGGGTAGCCCGGACGCGCCGGCGGGTCGGTGTGCTGAGCATCGCCGTGCGGGGTGTCCGGGCGCTGGGGCTCGGGGCGCTGGGGCTCGGGGCGCTGGGGCTCGGGGCGCTGGGGCTCGGGGCGCCGGGGTTCCGGCCGCTGGGGTTCCGGCCGCTGGGGTTCCGGGTCCACCCGCGGGATCCCGCGCGGCGGCGTCGGCGTCGCGCTCTGGGGCTGCGGGCGGGGCGGGGCCGGTGCGGGTGCCGACGGCCCGGGGAAGGGCGGCTCGGGCGTGGGCTCCGGGGCCGGGCGGCGACTCCACTCCTGTGGCGCGGCGGTGGCCGGTCGCGGGCGCGCCGCCGGGGGCAGCTGCGCCGGGCTCGGCGAGGTGGGTGGCAAGGGCTGCTCGGGGGCCCCGAGCGGGGGCACCTCCGAGCGCGCCAGCGCCTCCGCGTCGGCCACGACCTTGGCGATCTCCGGATCGCTGGACATGTCGAACCAGGCCTTGACCGAGTCGTCGTCCTCCTCCGGTGTGATCTGCGGGCCGTCGTCGGGTGAGGGCTCGAACCGGAACACACCGTCCTCGCCGGGCGCGCCCAGCATGCGCGTGAAACCCTCGAGCGCCTTGCCGAAGTCGGACGGCACCAGCCAGACCTTGTTGGCCTCGCCCTGCGCCATCTGCGGCAGCGTCTGCAGGTACTGGTAGGCGAGCAGCTCCGGGGTCGGCTTGCCGCGCTTGATGGCGGCGAACACCTTCTCGATGGCCTTGGCCTGGCCCTGTGCCTGCAGGTAGCGCGCCGCGCGATCACCCTGGGCCCGCAGGATCCGCGACTGCCGATCGGCCTCGGCGTTGAGGATGGCGGCCTGCTTCGCGCCCTCGGCGGTGAGGATCTGCGCCTGCTTCTGGCCCTCGGCGTTGCGGATGGCCGCCTCGCGCTGGCCCTCCGCGGTCAGGATCGTGGCGCGCTTCTCGCGGTCGGCCTTCATCTGCCGCTCCATCGACTCCTGGATGGAGGCGGGCGGGTCGATGGCCTTGATCTCCACGCGGGCCACGCGGATGCCCCAGCGTCCGGTGGCCTCGTCGAGCTCGCCGCGCAGCACGGTGTTGATCTCGTCGCGGGACGTCAGGGTGCCTTCGAGGCTCATGCCGCCGACCACGTTGCGCAGCGTGGTGGTGGTGATCTGCTCGACGCCGACGAGGTAGTCGTTGATCTCGTAGACCGCGGCCTTGGGGTCGGTGACCTGGAAGTAGACGACCGTGTCGATGTTGACCGTCAGGTTGTCCTGGGTGATCACCGGCTGCGGCGGGAAGGACACGACCTTCTCGCGCAGGTCGATCCGCTCGCGGATCTTGTCGATGAACGGCACCAGGAACACCAGACCCGGTTCCTCGGTGGCCTTGAAGCGGCCCAACCGCTCGATCACCGCCGCCGTGGCCTGCGGGACGATCTGCACGGCCTTGACCAGCGAGACCACCACGAGCAACACCAACAGCACGACGACGATCAGCAGCACGACGCTGGCGTCCACCGGTTCCCCTTTCAGAATGCGCGGGTGTGGTTCAGAGGTGCGGATCCTTGCGTACCGGCCCCGTCACCGTCGCGGGGGCCCGTTGGTCGCCCGCACGATCAGTCCCGGGGCACGACGAGCGCCGTGGCACCCGAGATCTCGATGACGGTGACCCGCGCGCCTTCCTCCATCACCTCGTCGCCGTAGGCGCGCGCCGACCAGACCTCACCACCGATCTTGACCCGGCCGCCGTGCCCGTCGACCCGCGCCACGACGAAGGCGGGCCCACCGATGTGCGCCTTGGTGTGCATGACCGACGGGTCGATGCCGCGCTCGAGCTTGCGGCGCAACGCCGGCCGCACCGCGAACACCAGCAGCGGGGCCACGATCACGAAGACGATCACGCCGACCAGCGGGCCCGCGACGAGCGCCGACGCCCCGGCGGCGACGAGCGCGCCACCGGCGAGCATCAGCAGCACGAACTCGCCGGACAGGACCTCGGCAGCTCCCAGCACGATGGCCAGGATGAGCCAGATCACGGCGGCGGGCATGCCCCCGATCCTGCCAGAGATGCGCGGTCCGTGATCAGCCCGTCACGAAATCGATGAGCTCCTCGACCGCACCGATCAGCGGGGTCTCCAGATCGCGGAAGTCCCGCACGGCACCCAGCACCCGCCGGGCCCCGTCGGCGGGCTCGCCCCAGCGCAACGCCGCGCAGACGCCCGTCTTCCAGTCGGTGCCGCGGGGCACCTGCGGCCACGCGCGGATCTTCACGACCGACGGCTTCACCGCCTCCCACACGTCGACGTAGGGGTGGCCGGTCACGAGCACGTGCGGACCCGCGACCGACGCGGCGGCGCGGGTCTCCTTGGAACCCCGCACGAGGTGGTCGACGAGCACGCCGAGGCGTCGCTGCGGGCCGGGCTGGAAGTCGGCCACCGCGGCGGCGAGGTCGTCCATGCCGTGCATGGGTTCGACGACGATCCCCTCGACGCGCAGGTCGTGGCCCCACACCCGTTCCACCAGCTCAGCGTCGTGCACGCCCTCGACCCAGATCCGTGCCGCACGCGCCGTACGAGCGGTGTGGCCCTGCACCTTCACCGAGCCCGACGCCGAGCGCGCGGGGGCGGCCGGGGCCCGGACCGGCGGCACGAGCGTGACGGTCTGGCCCTCGTACAGGAACGCGGCCGGCCGCAGCGGGAACACCCGGCGCTTGCCGTGGCGGTCCTCCAGCGTCGCCTCGCGCACGTCGACACGCACCACCGCACCGCAGAAGCCGCTCACCGGATCCTCGACGACGAGCCCGGTCTCGGCCGGCACCTCCGGGATCGCTCTGCGTGTCGTCTTCCGGGTGCCGTCGGCGCCGAAGATGCCGCGGTAGTCCTGGGTGGCCACGGCCCGATTTCTACCGCCGCAACGGCTCGCGACCCGGCACCGACACGCCACAGGCCGCGGACCAGCGGTGACGCAACGTATTCGATTTCACCCGCACGGCAGGAGTGCCGAGCGCCCCGTACGTGGTTAGCCTGACCCCGTGCCCTGCCCCTCCGCCACCTTCACCGTGTGGACATCGGCCTGGCTTGCCGGTGCCGCGGCACCCGACGACGTCCTCGACGCGCTCGCGCCGTGGGCCGAGGCGCACGACGTTCAGGCAGCCGATGCCACTGTCGGCGCCACCACGTCGCTGCCGTCGCCGGGTGAGCCCGTCTCGTCGCTCACGTTCCTGCTCGCCGCACTGCGCCGGGCCGTTCCCCGCTCCCCCGGACGGCTCGTGTTGCCCGCGCCCGGCGACGTCCGTGGCCTGCCGGGCCCCGGCGAGTTCAGCCGAGAGGCCACCGCCGCGGGCGAGGGCGTGCTGTTCGTCGACGCCGGCCTGGGCATCGTGCCCACCCAGATCGCCGACGGCGTGCTGCGCTGGACCGTCTACTCCGTGCGCGATCCCGGCCCCACGCCCGAGTACGTGGCGCTGAGCCAGGCCGAGCGCGAGCTGCGCGACCAGGTCCGGCAGTCGGCGTCGGTGCTCACGTCGCTCGGGGTCGCGCGCCACCGGCCCGGTGTCCGCGAGGAGATCGCTGCCGCCCTGCGCGCGCGTCCGGCGTCACTGTGGCCGGCCGGCATGCCCGGGCAGGCGCTGCGGGTCCTGCAGCACGCCGACGAGGTGGAGGCGATCCTCGCCGCCGCATCCGTCGACGAGCCAGGGGGTGCGCTCACCGCCACGGCGGCCAGCGCGCGCCGGGAGGCCCTGCACCCGATCGAGACCGCCGTCCGGGTGGCCCGCCGCGCCGCCGTGGCCGAGGCCGTGCGGGTGCTGGCGGCGAGCCCGATCGGCTAGCGACACACCTCGCACACCGTCACCAGTCCTCGCACACCGTCGAACGCCTGCGAGGACTGGTGTGGGTATGCGACGTCGACGCCCGTGCTCGTCATTGGTCTGCGTAGGCCGTGCCTTGCGAGAGGTCCGCGCACACGTCGAGGTCCGCGAGCTGGGCCTGCAGCTTCGCCCGGATCCTCGTGACGGCCTCCACCCCGAGTGGCAGGCGCAGCGGCGCCGACGGCGCTCGCACCGTCGCCAGTATCGCCGCCGCGCCGCGGGCCGGATCCCCGGGCTGCACACCGTCCTGGGCCCGGAACCGGGACCGCAGCGCCCCTGCCGGGGTGTCGGCGTAGTCGGGGATCGCTTCCGCGAACGTCATCGACCGGCCCGCGAAGTCGGTGCGGAACGGGCCCGGCTCCACGATCGTCACCCGGATGCCGAACGGCGCCACCTCCGCGGCCAGCGCCTCCGAGGCGCCCTCCAGCGCGAACTTCGAGGTCGCGTACGCCGCGTGGCCGGGGTTGCCGACCACGCCGCCCACCGAGGACATCTGGACGATGTGCCCGCGTCGCCGCGCGCGCATGCCCGGCAGCACGGCACGCGTCATCGCCAGCGCGCCGAAGACGTTGGTCTCGAGCACCCGGCGCAACTGCTCGTCGGTGAGCTCCTCGAGCGCGCCGAGCAGGCCGTGACCGGCGTTGTTCACCAGCACGTCGATCTCGCCCGTCGCCGCGGCGGCGACCTGCTCGGGGTCCGTCACGTCCAGCGCCACGGCCGTCACGGCGCCGGGATGGGCCGCGACGAGCCCGTCGAGCGCCTCCACCTTGCGCGAACCCGCCACCACCACGTCCCCCGCGGCCAGCGCCGCCTGTGCGATCGCCAGCCCGAAACCGCTGTTGGCCCCGGTGATCAGCCAGCGGCGGGACCCGTTCGTCGTTGTCATGCGGTCATCGTGCGCCTGCCACACTGGATGCGTCCAAGACATGTTTGCTCTCGGATTCATCACGCATCATGATGAATCTGTGGAACTGCGCCAGCTCGCCTACTTCGACGCGGTCGTCCGGCACGGCGGTTTCGGCCGGGCCGCCGAGCACCTCCACGTCGCCCAACCCGCGGTGTCGGTGCAGATCCGCAAGCTGGAGACCGAGCTCGGCGTCGCGCTGCTGGCGCGCACCACGCGGCGGGTCGAGCTGACCCATGCCGGTGAGCTGTTCCTCGTCCACGCCCGGCGCGCGCTGGGTGCCGTGGAGTCCGGCCGGGCCGAGCTGGAGCAGCTGTCGGGCGCGGTGATCGGCCGGGTGCGGATCGGTGCCATCCAGGCGCTGGACCCGTTCGACCTGACCGGTGCGCTGGCGGCGTTCCACGTCGCGCACCCGGGGGTCGAGCTGGCGCTGCGCTCCGGACGCCTGGCGGCCCTCCTCGAGGATCTCGACGTCGATCGGCTCGACCTCGCGGTGGGCCCGCTGGCGGCCGATCTGCCGGACCGGTTCGCCGCGACCCCGCTGTTCGACGACGAGCTCGTGCTCGTCACGCACCCCGCACACCGTTGCGCCCACCGCGGCGCGCTGCGGATCGGAGAGCTGCGCGACGAGCCGTTCGCGTGCCTGCCCGCCGGGAGCGGGCTGCGCGCGATCCTCGACCGGCTCGCTGCGGCCGAGGGCTTCACCCCGCACGTGCCCTTCGAGACGGCCAGCCTCCCGCGGCTGCGTGATCTCGTCGCGCACGGGCTCGGGGTGGGGCTCTTCGCCCGGTCGGTGGCCGAGGCGCCGGGGCCACCCGTGGCGATCCACAGCGTGGCGCCCGAGCCGGTCCGGCGTCCCGTCGGCCTGCTGCACCACACCGGACGCCCGCTGAGCGCGGCGGCCGCGGCGTGCCGGGCGTTCATCTTCGAGCGGAGGCTCGCTCCCTGAACAGCGCGTGAACACTTGTTTCATAGACATCACGATTGTGAACGATCTGTTCGTGCTGCTCTATGGTGCTCCCGTGCCACCCACACTCGTCCTCGACTTCGACGGCACCGTGTGCCTCGGTGACGCCCCCGTCTGGTGCTACGCCGACGAGATCCTGCGCCACATCGACGACGAGCAGGCGGCTCGGATCACCACCGCACTGCGCTCCTACCTCGACGACGGCATCGGCGGCTATCCCGACGGCTACCGCGCCATCGCCGAGCTCACCGGCGCGCTCGTCTCGCAGGAGACCCTGCACAAGGCCTACCGGGCCAGCAGGGACGCGCTGGCCCGCACGGCGCTCGACATCGCCGCACCGGCCGGGCTGCCCGAGTTCCTCGCCACCCTCGAGGACCGGGCGCACCGCGTGCTCGTCACCAACGCACCCGCCACCGGCATCCCGGAGTCGCTGCAGGTGCTGGGCCTCACCGGAGTCATCGACGAGGTGCGCACAGATGCCGGCAAGCCGGGCGGGTTCACCACGCTGCTGCCCGTGCTGCTCGCCGGAGCGGCCCCCGCGACGCTGATGTCCGTCGGTGACTTCTGGGCCAACGACATCGAGCCGCCGCTGACCGCGGGGTGCGCCACCGCCTACGTGGTGCGCTCGCCGCTCGACACCCGCCCGGCGCACCTGCGCGCCCCGCACCTGCCCGACCTCTACGACGCGATCGCGGCCTGGGTCACCGACCCGGCCACCCTGCCCACCACGCCTCAGATCAGCACCACCCTGCCCCGTACCTCTGCCCCCGAGGACACGCGATGAGAATCCCCCGAACCACCCTCGCCACGGTCGCCGCTGCCGCGACCGTCGCCCTGCTCGCCGCCGGCTGCGGGGTCCAGGAGGGCTCCACCGGTTCCGGCGGCGCGACCGCCGCGGCGTCCAACGCCGCGGGCTGCACCGGCAAGAACGACCCCGCCGCCAAGGACCCGACCGAGCTGACGCTCGCGCTGGTGCCCTCCGGCGACGCCAACAAGCTCGTGGAGAGCGTCAAGCCGCTGCAGGCCGCGCTGAGCCAGCGCCTGGGCATCCCGGTCAAGGGCGTCATCACCCAGGACTACCAGGCCGCCGTCGAGGCGATCGGGGCCAACCAGGCGCAGATCGGCTTCCTGCCCTCGCTGCAGATGATCCAGGCCTGCACCAAGTACGGTGCCGACTCGGTGCTGCAGACCGAACGCAACAAGAAGATCAGCTACGCGGCGCAGTTCTTCACCAACAACCCGGCGAAGTACTGCAAGGACACCCCGACCCCCGACGCCAAGGGCATGCTGTTCTGCAACGGCACCGCCTCCGGCAACGGCCCGGCGGGGCTCGACCAGCTGCCCAAGCTCAAGGGGGCCAAGATGTCGCTGCTGCAGGCGGCCTCGCCCGCCGGCTACATCTTCCCGGTCGCCGCGATGAAGGCCGCGGGCCTCGACGCCGCCAAGGACGTCACCACCGTGCAGGTCACGGCCAACGACGCGTCGGTGCTCGCCGTCTACCGCGGTGACGCCGAGGTCGGCACGTCCTACTGGGACGCGCGCACCGTCGTCGTCAAGGACACCCCCGACGTCGGCAAGAAGGTCGTGGTGTTCGCGCTGACCGACGAGATCCCCAACGACGGCGTCTCGCTCTCGGGCAAGCTCAACCCGACCTGGCAGCAGAAGATCACCGCGGCGCTGACCGACTACGCCGGCACCCCCGAGGGAGTCGCAGCGCTCACCGCGATCTACCAGATCACCGGCCTCAAGCCGGCCGACCCGGCCGCGTTGCAGCGCACCCAGGCCGCGGCGGCGTCGATCGGGCTGGGCTGATGGCGCGCACCGGCGTGGGCTCCGGGGTCGACATCACCTTCGACGGTGTCGGGGTGACCTATCCGGGGGGTGTCCGCGGCCTGTCCGGCATCGACCTCCAGATCCCCGCCGGGGAGATGGTGGCCGTGGTCGGGCTGTCCGGGGCCGGCAAGTCCACGCTGGTGCGCTCCATCAACGGGCTGGTGCCGATCACCGACGGTCAGATCACCGTCGGTGATCGGCAACTTCCTGCGACGAAGGGCTCGGAGCTGCGCGAGCTGCGCAGCGACATCGGCATGGTGTTCCAGAGCTTCAACCTGGCCCGGCGCACCACCGTGCTCAACAACGTCCTCATGGGACGGCTGCACCACGCGCCCACCTGGCGCACGCTGCTGGGCGCGTGGTCTGCCGACGACATCGAGCTGGCGATGCAGGCGCTGGAACGCGTCGGGATCGTCGACAAGGCCTACGTGAAGGCCGGCAACCTCTCCGGCGGCCAGCAGCAGCGTGTCGCGATCGCCCGCACGCTGGCCCAGCAGCCGTCCGTGGTGCTGGCCGACGAGCCCGTCGCGTCGCTGGACCCGCCCACGTCACATGTCGTCATGCGGGACCTCGAGCGGATCAACGCCGACCTCGGCATCACCGTGATCATCAACCTGCACTTCCTCGACCTCGCCCGCCGCTACGGCAGGCGCCTGATCGGGATGCGGTCCGGCGAGATCGTCTACGACGGGCCCGGCGAGGGCGCCGACGAGCAGGTGTTCGCCGACATCTACGGCCGCTCGCTCACCGGCGAGGACGTGATGGACGCGAAGGCCGCCCTGTGACCGCTGCCGCACGGCCGGCGAAACCCCGCACCGCGTGGAAGGCCGTGGTGGTGCTCGCCGCGGTCGTCGCCGTGACGGTGTGGGCGGGGTTCGGCGTCGAGGTCGACATCGGCGGCCTGATCCGGAACTTCGCCAACGCGACCGACAAGATCGTGCTGCTCACGCAGCCCGACTACTGGTTCTTCCCGCAGACGCTGCCGGCGCTCACGCAGACCCTGCAGATGGCGGTGATCGCGACGGCCGTCGGGGCGGCCGTCGCGCTGCCGCTGTCGTTCCTGGCCTCGCGCACCACCAACCCGTCCGGGCCGGTGCTGGCGGTGGTGCGGTCGGTCATGAACGTGGTGCGCTCGGTGCCCGACCTGCTCTACGCGGCGATCCTGGTCTCGGTGGTGGGCACCGGGGCCTTGTCGGGGACGATCGCGCTGGTGCTGTTCAACGTCGGCATCGTGGTGAAGCTCGTGTCCGAGGCGCTCGACGCCGTGGACCGCGGCCCGCTGGAGGCGGCGCTGGCCACCGGTGCCACCTGGCCGGCCGCCGACCGGGCCGCCGTGCTGCCGCAGGTGCTGCCCGCGTTCGCGTCGCAGACGCTCTACGTGCTGGAGCTCAACGTCCGCGCGTCCACCGTGATCGGGCTGGTCGGCGGCGGCGGGCTGGGCATCCTCATCGACCAGGTGCGCACGTTCTACCGCTACCACCAGCTGAGCCTGATCATCCTGGAGATCCTCGTCGTGGTCGTCGTGCTGGAGCTGCTGTCGTCCTGGTTGCGGAAGCGGCTGGTCGCGTGACCGTCACCGCCGTCGCCACCCGCGTCACGCCGCCGCGCCCGTCCAAGCCGCGGCGGATCGGCGCCAAGCTGTGGTCGCTCGGCATCACCGCGGTGGTGGTGCTGGCGTTCTGGAGCGTCGAGATCGACTGGTCGCAGCTGGCCGACTTCCCGGCCAGCCTGGTGCGCTACCTCGGGCTGATGTTCGCCCCGCCCGACCTCACCGCGCTGCCCACCGCGTTCGAGGCGACGATCCAGTCGGTGCAGATGGCGTGGCTGGGCACCGTGATCGGCATCGTCGTCTCGCTGCCGCTGAGCTTCCTGTCCACCGCCGGGGTCGGGCCTGCGGTGCTGCGCTGGCCGCTGCGCGGGCTGTTCGCGCTGCTGCGCGCGGTACCCGAGGTCGTGATCGCCGTGCTGATCCTCTCGGTCACCGGGCTCACGGCGTTCACCGGAGCGCTCGCGATCGGGATCGGCTCCATCGGCACGCTGGGCAAGTGGGGCTACGAGACGATGGAGGGCGCCGAGCCCGGCCCGATCGAGGCCGTGCGCGCCGCGGGTGGCTCGACCACGCAGATGCTGCGCTGGGGACTGTGGCCCAGCGTCCAGCCCGAAGTGCTGGCGTTCTGGCTCTACCGCTTCGAGATCAACGTGCGCGCGTCGGCGATCCTCGGGCTGATCGGTGCCGGCGGCATCGGCAAGACGCTCGCCGACAACGTCCAGTTCCGGATCTGGGACTCGGTGGGCACACTGCTCATCGTGGTGGTGGTCGTGACGGTCCTGATCGATCTGGCCTCGGGCACGCTGCGGCGCCGCCTCATCGACGGGAGGTGGCCGTGGACGCCGCGGTCACGGTGAGCCCGGCGGGCGGGGTGCTCGCGCACATCCGCTCGGTGCTGCCCTCGCTGCTGCCGACCGAGCAGGCCGTCGCCGGTGTCTTCCTCGACCGGGCGGGCGACGTCGTCGAGATGTCGTCGCAGCAGGTGGCCGACGCCGCCGGGGCGTCGCGGGCCACGGTGGTGCGCACCGCGCAGAGCCTGGGGTTCAGCGGCTACCAGCAGCTGCGGGTGCTGCTCGCCCGCGACGCCGGCCCACCGCAGGTGCCCGGCGCCGTCCCCGGCACCCCGGGGGCACGGGTGGCGTCGACGTTCGCGCACGTCGCGGCGTCGGTGCCGGCGATGGTGGCACTGCTCGACCACGCCGACGTCGAACGGGTGGTGGAGGCGCTCGCCGTCGCCGACCGGATCGTGGTGGTCGGCAACGGGCTCTCGGCGCCGCTGGCCGTCGACTTCGCGGCGCGGCTGGTCGGGATCGGACGCCGCGCGGAGGCACCCCCGGACGTGATCGGCCAGCAGGTGTCGGCGCGGCACCTGCGCCCCGGCGACACGCTGTTCGTGATCAGCGGCAGCGGCGCCAACAGCGCGTCCGTGCGCGCCGCGGAGGCCGCCCGCACCGGCGGCGCCACCGTCGTGCTGGTCACGGCGTTCGCCCGCTCCCCCCTCACCTCCAGCGCCGACATCAGCCTCGTGGTCGGCATGCCCGACCTCACCTTCCACGACGAGCTGACCCTGACCAGCCGCATCCCCCAGGTCATCCTGCTGGAGGGGCTCCTCGCGGCGGTGGCGCAGCGGCTGGGACCGGTGGCGGCAGCAGCAGCGGCACTGACGCTGGAAGTGGTCAGCGCGAACCTGGCCGACTGAGATCCGCTGACGCACACCGTGCGGGGGTCACGCACAGCGTCAACGGTGTGCGTCACCCCCTGACGGTGTGCGTGAGCGGGTGGTCAGCTGCCGAGCAGCCGGTCCAGCGCTGCCCGGGCTGCCGCGTCGCGGGCGGCGATGCGGGTCAGGTCCTCGGCCAGCGCCTGGAGCCACTCCTCGACGGCCACGCTGCGCCTGCTGATCACGATGCCCCGCACCACGGTGCGCACCTGCGCCTCGACCCCGCCGCGGGCACCCTCGGTCAGCTCAAGCTCCCGCTCGTGGCCGTGCACCACCAGCGCCACGGCACGACCCTCGCGCCCGGCCATCCGGTCGGCCAGCCCCCGCTTGTAGGTGGCCTCCACCATCCCGGCCGGCAGCGAGTCGGCCAGCGTGCCCGACAGCACGCGCGCGTAGGACTCGACGTCGGCCCGATCGGCGCGCAACGTCGCCGCGAGCAGGTGGACGTCGCCCATCGGGCCCAAGCCGCTGGAGTCCGGACCGCTGGCTTCCATGCTCATGCGGCCAGCCTGTCAGTCGGTGAGCGGCAGCACGAGCTGTGGGGTGGGGATGCGGTGGTCAGGGCGCAACGGGTGCACGGCGGTGCCGATCGCGAAGAACTCGGTGGTGTGCCCGCCCCAGCGGTGGGCGTGGGAGAGCAGTTGCACCCCGACGATGCCCTCGGCGTGCAGTTGCTCGGCCTCGGTCTGCATCCGGCTCATCGCCAGCTCGCGGGCGTCGTAGAGGGCCTCGGTGAACTGCGGCAGCTCCACGTTCTGCCCGATGTTGTTCATCGCCTGCCAGAACCGCTGGTGCGCGATGTGGTAGACGCAGGTGCCCATCACCATGCCCAGCGGGGCGTACCCGGCCTGGATGAGCGTCCAGAAGTCCTGCCCGGACAGGTCCGAGGTGAAGGGCTGGTTGCGGTTGTTGCGCCACGACCCGCCCTCGGGGGTGCGCGGCTCGTCGGCCTTGACCGCGGTGCCGACGGCGATGAACTCGGCGAGGTCGGAGCCGAACTCCTTGAACTCGATCTCCAGCCGCACCCCGACGATGCCGTCGGCGCCGAGCTGGTCGGCCTCGGCCTCCATCCGGGTCATCGCGAGCTCGCGGGCGTGGTACATCGCCTGCGAGAGCGTGGTGAGCTCCTGGTTCTTGTTCCAGCGGCCGAACTGGAACCCGACGTGGTAGATGCTCGACCCGAGCACGAGCCCCAGCGGCCGGAACCCGGCCTCGCGGACGAGCAGGAACTCGTTGACCGACAGATCAGAGGTGAACAGGCTCGTGGCCTGCCCCGGTCGCATCTCCGCGAGGCGACGCATCGCGTCCTCGGGGATGCCCAGCTGCGTGGAATCGGCGGTCACGAGCAACTCCTGATCACGTCAAGGCTCACTTCAGGGACAGGAAGGTGAGGGTGCGCGTGGGCGCCGCCGCCGGGGCGTGGAAGCGCGCCAGCGCGGTACCGAACACCGACGCCTCCGCGACGTGGTCACGGTGGTTCTCACCCGGTTCGATCGACCAGGTCTGCAGGTCCATCGACGACACGACGGCCCCGTCGGCACCGGTGGCACGGACGTGGCGCCCGAACCGGGCCCGCGCGTCGGCCCGGGTGTGCGTGATCAGCTCGGTGTAGCCGCTGACCTCGGTGTTGCCGGCCGCCCACGACGACTGCTGGCGCGTGGCCCAGTCGTCGTGGCGGATGGCCACCGACAGCCCGAACACGAGGTCGGTGGGGATCCAGCCGGCCGCCACGAGCTTCGCGACGTCCTGGCCCGGCAGGTCGGTGCTGAAGACCCGCAGCGGGCGCGTGGCGCTGCGCGCCCGGACAGCGGTGCCCAGCGCGGTGAACTCGCGGGCGTTGTTGTCCATGCGCGTGGTGGTGAGCCGGACCCCGACGACACCGTCGGCGCCGATCGTCGACGCCTCCTGCAGCATCCGGTCCATCGCCGTGGTGTAGCCGCGGTTGAGGGCATCGGCGTAGGGGGCGAACCCGGTGAACGAGGTGGGCTGCACACCGTAGCCGCCGCCGATGCCGTAGACACCGCAGCCGCGGTAACCGGCCCACCCGATGCGCTGCACCATCGAACCCATGACCTCACCGACGGGGTCGAAACCGGCGGCCTCGAGCCCCGCGGCGGCCGGCGCGGACAGCAACGACGTCCAGGCGCCGCCCGCGGCGGCTCGGCGCGCCCGCTCGGCCGCTACCGGTGGAAGTCCCCGCCCGTCCCAGTCGGCCACGCCATCGAGACTAGCCCTCCGCGCGGGCGCGTGCCCGCGACGAGAACTGCACGTCAGGGACGGTACGGACGAACGGAACACCCCGGCCGATCGACGGGCGCGGTAGCCGTCCGTGCACCCGGAACGTGCCGATGACCACCAGCACGCTGATCGTGACGAGCGCGCGCTCGGCCAGCCCGATCGGCATCGGTGCACCCGTGGTGGTGTGCAGCACGAGCAGCGCCACCATCCACGCCATGCACCCGAACCCGGCCGCGGCGACCCACGTCAGCAGCCGCGACCCCATCCGGACGGCGACGACGTGGACCGCGACGAGCGCCGCGCCCACCGCGACGTTGTGCACCATGCCCGTCCAGGTGTTCTCCGCCTGGTCGAACACCGTGCCCATCGCGATGCCGATCGGCCACAACACCATCAGCATCAGGCCACCGGGGCGCAACCGCGTGACCGAGCGCCCGGAGGCGAGCACGGCGGCCAGCACCCCGCCCGCCGCCGCGAGCAGCGCGATCACGTAGAGCACCCCCACCGGGCTGGTGGCGTACGAGCTGATCGTGTTCGTGACCGCCCAGACCGGGCGTTGCAGGTCCAACGCGACGAGGATCGCCCCGGCGATCCCGAAGCCGGCAGCGGCGAGATGCGTCGGATCGGGCACGAAGCGCCGCCAGGCGATCGAGTTCGTCATATGGCGATCATGTCCTTGATCGGTCGGTCCGGCCATCAGGGGAACCCCCTACGTCGGGTGAGGTCTACCCGAAATCGGCCGGTCACAAGCGTGCGAGCGACAACCGGTGCGACGGGGGACGTCAGGATGCGGTCACCGCACGGGCGACCCGTTCGGACAACGTGCGCAGGTGGGTCAGCAGTTCCGGGGGCCCGTGAACGATGAAGTCACAGCCCAGGCCGATCAGCCGCGACGCGATCCAGTCCGGGGTGTCGGTGTGGCGGCGGACCCGGCAGGTGCGCTCGTCCACGATCTCGACGTCGGCGGGGGTGTCCCCGAACCGGCCCGTGATCGCCGCGGCCGGCGCGTGCAGGGTGACGTCGGCGATGCAGGTCGGGGCCGAGCGGTACAGCGACGCCAGCAGGTGCTCGGCAGCATCGGGGAGGTCGGCCACCGTGCTGCGGGCACCGGTGGTGACCGGCTCGGTGACGCGGTCCATGCGGAACGTGCGCCAGTCCTCGCGGTCGAGGTCGAACGCGACGAGGTACCAGCGCCGCCCGATCACGACCAGCCGGTGCGGCTCCACATGGCGGCGCGATGGGACCCCGCCGTGGGAGCGGTAGCGCAGGCGTGCGCGTTCCCGGTTGGCGATGGCCGTCGACAGCAGCGTGAGGTGGGCCGGGTCGACGGGCGGGGCCGTACCCGGCACGGGCACGACCGCGGCGCCCAGCACGCCGACCCGGCGACGCAACCGGGACGGCAGCACCTGCTCCAGCTTCGCGAGCGCGCGGACCGATGCCTCGTCGATGCCGGTGACGGCCTGCGTGGCGGCCGTGCGCAGACCCACCGCGATGGCGACGGCCTCCTCGTCGTCGAGCAGCAGCGGGGGCATCGCCGTGCCGGCCACCAGCCGGTACCCGCCGTCGGACCCGCGGGTGGCCGCCACCGGGTAGCCGAGCTCGCGGAGGCGGTCGACGTCGCGGCGGATGGTGCGCGGGGTGACGTCGAGCCTGCGGGCCAGCTCGCTGCCCGGCCATTCGCGCGGCAGCTGCAGCAACGTCAGCAGCGCCAGCAGGCGGGCCGCGGTGTCGGTCATGGTCCCAGGATGGCGCACTACTAGGACCGAAACAGACCTATACGGCTCCTACCGTTGCCGGCATGACGACCAACGGCATTCCCGAGGGCTACACCACCGTGACCCCGTGGATCATCTCCCCCGACACCGCAGCCGTGATCGACTACCTGACCGCCGCCTTCGACGCGGTCGAGCTCGGCCGGGTGGTCGTCGCCGACGGTGCCATCGGGCACGCCGAGGTCCGCATCGGCGACGCGGTCGTGATGCTCTTCGACGCCCGCCCGCACTGGCCGGCCACGCCCCAGTTCCTGCGCCTCTACGTGCCCGACGCGGACGCCACGCACCGGCGGGCCGTCGCCGCGGGCGGGACGTCGGTCACCGCGGTCACGCACCTCGCCTTCGGCGATCGGGTCGGGCGCGTCCGCGATCCCTTCGGGAACCTGTGGTGGATCCAGACCCGCGTCGAGGAGGTCGACGCCGACGAGCTCGCCCGACGCTTCGCCGACCCGAGGTGGACCGCAGCGATGGAGTACGTGGCGGGTGTGGAGTTCTTCCCCGCCGGCTAGTTCGTTATGACAGGTTCGTGGCAGCCTCGGTACTCCCGGTGACCGCCCCGGAGGGTGGCGCGAGACCACGCAGCGTGACCGCGGTCAGGCCGGTGGCGTGCGTGATCCGGCCAGCACCGCGGCCAGTGCCGTGCGGAGGTCGTCGGGGGTCAGCGCGAGCGAGCGGGCCTGCGCCGCCTCCGCTCGGACCCGGTCGAGCTCGTCACGCTGGCGCTGCAGCTCCTCCTCCCCCCGACGGCGCAGCGCCGCCTCGCGGTCGGCCCGCTCCCGGGCCGCTCGCAGGTCGCGGTCGAGGGCGTCGTGGGTGGCCCGCCGGGCCTCGACCTCCCCCGCCAGCGCTTCGGCCCGAGCCGTGGCCGCCGCGGCGGCGCTGCGGGCGGCGTCCCGTTCGGCTGCGACGAGGGCGACCGCCGTGCGGGCCGCGTCCCGATCCGCACGCAGCGCGTCCAACTCGACCTGCCGCTCCTGATCCCGGACGAGCGCCGCGGCGCGTTCCGTCTCGGCCCGCTCGGCACGCAACACCGCCGCCGCCCGGTCCCGCTCGGCCGCATCGGACCTGGTCAGCGCGGCCTGCTCGGCGACGACCGCCGCGTCGGCTCGCTGCCGGGCGGCACCGAGCGCCTCGGTGGCCTCCAGCGCCTGCCGGGCGGCCGCTCCCGCCCGCTCGACGGCCTCGCCGCGCTCCTTCGCCGCCCGCTCGGCCGCCGTCGCGCTCTGCCGGGCCCGCGCCACGGCCTCGTCACGTTCGCTCTCGGCGGCGAGCCGGGAGCGCTCGGCCGCCGCGACCCGCTCGTTGGCCACCTCCACGGCCGCGACGGCGTCGTGCTGCACCTCGTCGAGGCGCGCCGTGACGGCGACGAGCTCCGCCGCCAGCGCCTGCACCGGCACGCGCACCGCGTCGACGTGCTCGCGCAGCCGGTCGGCGTCCAGGCCGAACGCGGCCCGGCCGGAGCCGAGTCCCAACGCGTCGAGGGCGTCGCGTTCCCCCTTGGCCATCTGCGCGCAGGTCCGACCGCCCTCCCAGCGCGTGTCGCGGCAGAACGTGCGCCGCCTGCCGCCCTGCGGTCCCGGAGCCGGCAGCTCGGTCCGGCACTTGCTGTACCCGCAGCGGGTGGCCTCGTCGATCATGAGTGAACGCTAACAGTTCGTCGTATTCAAACTGTGAAACCAGTTAGGCGTTTCTCATACTGTTCTGATCACCAACGAAACCTGTGTTTCGTTGGGTGCTCAGCGCCGGCGCGAGCAGCAGGCTCACGGCGATCGACCCCCCGGCGAGCACGGCCATCGCCGGTGCCGCCCCGAGCCACTGCGCGCGGCCCCCGCGAGCAGCGCCCCGACGCCCTGCAGGCCGAGCATCCCGGCGGAGTGCAGCCCCAGCGCGTGCCCGTGAGCTCGTCAGGGGTCAGCGCCATCAGCCGGTCCTGGAGCAGCAGCGTCGCCGCGTACCCGAGGCCACCGCCACCGCGACCAGCGCCACGGGCAGTGGCGGGTCGACCGCGAAGACGAGGTAGGGCACTGCGAGCAGGAATGCACCCGCGGCGTGGTGCTGGGCGACCCCAAGAGCACCACGCAGCTCGTCGCGCTGACCGGGCAGGGCCTCGGTTCGGTCGGGCGGCGCTTCAAGGTGCTCCTCGATGCCCACCTCGTCGAACGACGCCGCTCCGGACGCTCGGTGCTGTACTACCGCTCGGCCACGGGTGAGGCGCTGGTGCAGTCCCAGCACCGGGATGTCGGCGCGTCCTGACTTCCATCCGCGGTGTGGCTGCGATGCTCGGGGCATGTCCGCCGACGCGCTCGCCGTACTGGAGTCGCTGCCGGCCGGCGGCGCGGTGGCGCTCGGCGGTGACGAGTGGCCCGGTGTCGCCGATCCGGACGTGCTGCGGGCCCAGATCGCCGACTGGCTCGGCCAGTACGCCAACCCCGGCACCCGCCGGACCTACGCCTACGCGCTCGGGCTACCGATCGCCTGGGCCGACGCGCTGGGTGCCGCCGTCGCGACCCCGACCTCGCCGCAGCGCCCTCCCGCGGCAGCCGCGGGCCCCCTGCACGCGCTGGCGTGGTTTCGCTGGTGCGCCGGGCGCGGCATGGACCCGCGGGCCGCCACCGGCACCGACGTCAAGGCCTGGCTGCACCTGCTCGACGCCGGCGGCGCGCAACGCCGGACCCGCCAGCGGATGCTGTCCACGCTCTCGGCGCTCTACGGGCACCTCACCGAGGCCGGGGTCGTGCCGGCGAACCCGGCGGCGCTCAACCGGGCCCGGCTGGGCCTGTCCACGAGCGCCCGCGACGCCTCCCCGACGGTCCGGCTGACAGCGGCCCAGCTCAAGGCGTTGCTGGTGGGGGCGGCGCGGCTGCACTACTCGCGCGACCCGCAGGTGGCGCGGCTCTACGCGCTGCGCGCCGTCGCGTTCGTCGGGCTGCTGACCTTGGGGCTGCGGATCTCCGAGCTCGTCGGCCTCGACCGCGCCGACCTGCTCCGCAGCGGCGGCGAGGACGTCCTGCGGGTGCTCGGCAAGGGCGGTGTGCATCGTGAGGTGTACGTCACCGCACTGGCCCGCGACGCGCTGGACGCCTACCTGGCCGAGCGGGACCGCGTCGGCGGGACAGCCGCACCCGCGCGACGGGGGCGCACGGCGGCGGGCGGTTCCCCGATGATCGCGACCCGCGGCGGGGGTCGCTGCTCGCGGGTGGACCTGTACTCGCTGCTGCGGAGGATCGCGGCCGGTGCGGGGCCCGCCCTGGACGGGCTCGCCGACCGCGTGCACCCGCACGCGCTGCGCCACGCGTACGTCACGATCGCGCTGGAGCAGGATGCGCGCATCCAGCACGTGCAGGCCGACGTCGGGCACGCGACGATCGCCACCACCCAGCACTACGACCGTGGCAGGCGCACGCGCGACACCACTGCCGCCGACCTGGTGGCAGAAGCGATCGTGGCGGCACCGGAGCCGGGCTGAGCGGCACCGGCCCCGCGCACAGGCTTCGTTCGTGACATCGAGGTGCCGGAGTGGCTGCGCGTGGGGCCGTGGGGTGCGATTCACCACGCTCGCCGCCGAGCGCGCGCTGGCTCATGATCCAACCGGAACGTGTGGGCGTTGATCACTCGACCGGCGCCGGGATCTCGCGTTGCAGGAAGGTGGCAAGGTGGCCTTCCCGCAACGCGGCCGGCGCGGGCGTCGAGTGCGGTACCGGATGGGTCCTCCGTTGGCACGCCACCTTCGCGTCGGGCTTGCACCTCACCCGCTGCCGACGGCCCCGCCGGTCACCCCCCGGGCCGGGCGGGCCCGATCCGGGTCGGCGGGGTAGTCGGTGAACCCCAGCGCGACCAGCCCCGGCACGTCGCCCCGATCCAGGTTGTCGAACATCGACGGAGCCTACGCACGCGCGGTGGGGCGCGCGGGGGGCTCGCAGCACCGCGCGGCGCACAGCTCCCCGTTGACCGTGCAGCCACCGGCCGCGACGGTGCCCAGCGACCGGGCGTGGGCGCCGGTGGTGTGCTCGGCGATCAGCTCGACGACCATGTCGGCGAACCGCGGATCCGGGCCGGCCGTGGCGGCGCGCGCGAAGCCCATACCGAGCTCCGCGGCGAGCTCGCGCGCCTCCGTGTCGAGGTCCCACACCACCTCGACGTGGTCGGAGACGAACCCGACCGGAGCGAGCACCACCGCGGGGACACCCCCGGCATGCAGCACCCGCAGGTGGTCGAGCACATCGGGTTCGAGCCACGGCACCTGCGGTGGGCCCGAGCGCGACTGCCAGACGACGTCGTAGTCGGCCACCCCGACGGCCTCGGCGACCAGGCGCGCAGCCTCCGCGATCTGGCGCGAGTAGCGGTGCCCGCCCTCGGCGGGCGGACCGGCCGTGGCGTCGGCCGAGTCGGGCACGGAGTGGGCGGTGAACACCAGCCGGGCGGGGCCCTCGATCTCGCCCAGCGCGGCACGCACGGCGTCGGCGTTGGCGGCGACGAACGCGGGGTGGTCGAAGAAGTGGCGCAGCTTCAGCAGCTCCGGTGCGGCCTCACCGACGGCCTTGCGGGCCCGCGCGATGTCCTCGTGGTACTGCCGGCACGCCGAGTAGCCGCCATAGGCACTGGTGGCGAACACGACAGCGCGCCCGACGCCGTCACGGGCCATGTCGGCCACGGCGTCCTCGACCATCGGGTGCCAGTTGCGGTTGCCGAAGTAGACCGGCAGGTCCGTGCGGGCCTCGACCGCGGCGATCAGCTCCCGGTTGCGCGCGTTGATCGGGCTGACGCCCCCGAAGTGCTGGTAGTGCTCCTCCACCGCGTCGAGTCGCTCCGGCGGGATGCCGCGTCCGCGGGTGACGTTCTCGAGGAACGGACGGACCTCGCCAGGCCCTTCCGGACCGCCGAAGGAGAGCACCAGCAGGGCGTCGACATGCACGATGCCGATTAGACACCCAGCGGGTCGGACGCGCCGACGCGGGCGAGAGCGCCATCGAGCGCGGCGTGCTGGGCCTGTTCGTCGTAGCTTTCGGGGTCCAGCGCGGCAAGGGTGTTGAGCCCTTCCACGAGCGCGACCAGCGAGGTCGCCTCGGCCCGGCACGCCGCCGCGTCCCACTCGGGGCGGCAGGCGGCGACGAGCCGCGCGATGCGGTCGAGGAACGCGCGGTTGTGGCCCACGTGCTGGCGGCCCAACGCCGCGTCGGAGAGCCCCTCGGCGAGGAAGCTCACCCAGATCCGGGCCTCGTCGCGCGCCTGCGGGGTGAGCGACGCGGCATGGGCCAGCACCTCGCGCAGCACCTGCAGCGGAGGCGCCCCTGAAGCCTCGACGGCGTCGGCGCGGGCCCGGGTGCGGTCGTGCAACAGCTGGCGGGCGTGTGCCAGCAGCGCCTGCTTGCCGGGGAAGGCGTGCAGCACCAGCCCGGTGGTGCAGCCCGCGCGCTCGGCCACCGCGCGCAGCGTCAGCCCGCGCACGCCGTGCTCGGCAAGCACCGCCCAGGTGGCCGCGGACAGCCGGGACTGCTGCTCGTCGAGGTCCCGGGTGCGTGCCATCCCGACACCGTAGCAACTGTTACGGTAACGATCGCTACGAGAACGAGGGAGCCCCATGCAGGACACCGTCACCATCCGCTCCGAGAGCTGGGACGCCCCCGACGGCGCCGCGCTGCGCACCGCCCAGCGCGTCGAGCTCGACGCCCGCTACGGCTGCGACGACCACGAGCCCGGATCCGCACCGACCGCGGCCGACGTCGCCACCTTCCTCGTCGCGCGCGACGGCAGCGGCACCGCACTGGGCTGCGGCGGCCTGCGCCTGCTCGACGCCGGCTGCGCTGACCGGAAGTGCAAGGCGGAGATCAAGCGCATGTACGTCGCCCCCACCGCCCGTGGCACCGGGGTGGCGACAGCGGTGCTGCGCGCGCTGGAGGACGCCGCCCGCACGCTCGGCGTCACCGAGCTGGTGCTCGAGACGGGCACGGCCCAGCCCGACGCCATCCGCTTCTACGAGCGCGAGGGCTACCGGCGGATCGAGAACTTCGGCGCGTACCTCGGGTCCGCGATCTCGGTCTGCTACGGCCGCACGCTCTGAGCTCAGACGCCGATCGCGTGGAACCCGCCGTCGGCCATGATCATGGAGCCGGTGGTGACCGGCAGCCAGTCCGACAGCACCGCGCAGATGGTCTTGGCGACCGGCACCGGGTCGGTGACGTCCCAGCCCAGCGGCGCGCGGTCGTCCCAGGCGTCCTCGAACGCGGCGAAGCCGGGGATCGACTTGGCGGCCATCGTCTTGACCGGACCCGCGGCCACCAGGTTGACCCGGATGCCCTTCGGGCCGAGGTCACGGGCCAGGTAGCGGCTGACCGACTCGAGCGTCGACTTCGCCACGCCCATCCAGTCGTAGGCAGGCCAGGCCTGCCGGTTGTCGAAGTCCATGCCGACGATCGAGCCACCCGGGCTCATCAGCGGCAGCAGGGCCATCGCCAGCGACTTGAACGAGTACGCGCCCACCTGGATCGTGGTGGCCACGTCCTCCCACGGCGCGTTGAGGAACGCCCCCTCTCCGAGGCACGACGCCGGGGCGAAGCCGATGGAGTGCAGGATGCCGTCCAGCCCCGGGTTCTCCCCCAGGTGCGGCGACACGCGCTCGACGAGCGAGTCGAGCTGCGCCTGGTCGGCGACGTCCAGCTCGACGACCGGGGCTGGCTTGGGCAGCCGCTGCGCGATCCGCTCCACCAACCGCATCCGACCGTAGCCGGTGAGGACGACCTCGGCGCCCTGCTCCTGCGCGACCTTGGCCGCGTGGAACGCGAGCGACGCATCGGTGATCACGCCCGTGATGAGCAGGCGCTTGCCCTCGAGCAGTCCCATGGGTGGAGGCCTTTCGTGGTGGAGGAAGGGAGCGGGATCAGTGACCCATGCCGAGGCCGCCGTCGACGGGGATCACGGCCCCGGTGACGTAGCCGGCAGCGTCGGATCCGAGCCAGGTGACCGCGGAGGCGATCTCGTCGGTGCTCGCGTAGCGGCCCAGCGGGACCTGCTTGAGGATCTCCGCGCGGCGCGCGTCGGGCAGCGCACGGGTCATGTCGGTGTCGACGAAGCCGGGCGCGACGACGTTGGCGGTGATGCCGCGCGAGCCCAGCTCCCTCGCGACGGAACGCGCGAGGCCGACCAGCCCCGCCTTGGACGCCGCGTAGTTGACCTGACCGGCCGAGCCGAGCAGCCCGACCACCGACGACACGAAGATCATCCGGCCGCCGCGGGCCTTCAGCATCCCGCGCGACGCGCGCTTCGCGACGCGGTAGGCGGCCGTGAGGTTGGCGTCGACGACGCGGGTGAACGACTCCTCGCTCATCCGCATCAGCAGACCGTCGTCGGTGATGCCGGCGTTGGACACGAGCACCTGCACCGGCCCGTGCTTGTCCTCGACCTCGGTGAAGGCGGCGTCGACGGCGGCGGCGTCGGTGACGTCGCACTGCACCGGGAGCAACTCCCCCGGTAGATCGTCGACGGGGCTGCGGTGCGTCACCGCCACCTGATCGCCCTGGGCCGCGAACGCTTTCGCGATCGCCAACCCGATACCTCTGTTGCCTCCGGTCACCAGCACGCTGCGGCCCACGGGACGCCACCCTAGGGCACGCCGGCGCCGCTGCCACGCGGAGCCGGACCCGGACACGTGTGTCGATGGGCACGCGCGACGTCTCGTTGCCCAGGTCTCGTGCAGGCGCGCGGGCGGCACATGGTGGACTGGGGTCGTGAAGATCACCGTTCGCGGGGCCGCCGCGCTGCTCGTGACCACGGCGGCGCTCGTGGCAGGTTGCTCCTCGCCGCCGGGACCGGCGCCGGCGAGCCCCGCCCCGGCCCTGCCCGCCGACGCCATCGCGTACGACGCGCTCAAGTCCACCGACCGGCCGTTCCCGTTCACGAACTCCTGCAAGCAGATCACGGCACCGGTGCTCGCCGCGGTTTCGGGCCGCAAGGCCACCGACATCAAGTCGCTGGCCGGGCCCGCCGGGTGCATGGTCGCGATCTCGGGCAACCCCGAGCTCGAGCAGGTCTGGCTCGAGCCCAAGAGTCCCCCGAACCCCTCCGAGCCGCGCTACTTCCCGCTGCTCTGGGACGGCAAGGGCGCCTCGACGTATCACCGCAGGCTCATCTTCGCCGGCCGCTACTACGCCGTCGAGACGATCGACTTCTACGGTGGCCAGCCCGGCTGCTTCCTCACGGTCGACACCGGTTCGCCCACGGCGCTGCAGTTCCGCGGCATCCTGCCCGAGAAGTTCGCCAACACCTATCCCGAGCTGAACCCGGGCAACACCGGCTACGAGATCGACCACGAGGGCACCCAGAAGTTCATGGACGAGAACTGCCCCGTCGTCGAGAAGATCGCGGGTGACCTCATCGAGGCCGTCGACCCCCGCGGCGGGTCGCTCGCCACCGCCTGACCCGCCCGGGCGGCTCGAGCCCTCAGGCCAGGTCGCGCCGCGACACCCGGTACCCGGCGAGCGCGAGCAGAGCCGCCCACAGCAGCAGCGACACGATCACCGGTGCCGGCCCCCCGATCGGGGCCAACGTCGCCAGCGCCGCGGTGGGCGTCGACGGATCGAGCCAGGTGAACACCTGCGGAGCCAGGCCGCTGATCGTCATCATCACCGGCACGCTGATGCCGTAGACCGCGAGCGCACCGGCGGCGTTGGGCACGAGCATCGCCACGGTCAGCGCCACCAGGATCGTCAGCAACGTGCCCAGCACGCTGACCCCGATGACCCAGCCCACGCGGTATCCCAGCAGGTACGTGGCCCCGACGCCGGTGGTGGCGCCCGGTGCGATGAGGAACGTGATCAGGATCTGCAGCGCGGCACCGAGGAACCACAGCACCAGCACCACCGCGCCCTGCGCCAGGAAGTAGCGCCGCCGCGACGGCTGCGCCAGCAACGTCGACTGCGCGCTGCGGTGCTGCCACTCGCCCGCGATCAGCTTGATCAGCGCCGCGTGGAACAGCACGTGCCCGGCGCGCACGGCGTAGAACGTCGGGCTGATCTGATCAGCGGCCGACGCGTGCGAGGACGCGTACTTCGACCCGGTCTGCACCAGCACCGTGATGCCGATGACCACCAGCGGGGCGAGGATCAGCAGGATCCGGTCCGACAGGGTGCCCGTCAGCTTGCGCAGCTCCACCAGCACGAGCGTCGGGAACCCCGTGCGCCGGGAGGCCGCCTCGAACCCGCCCTGCGGTCCGGCCGGCACCGGGGGCATCGCCGGGGACGGCGGCGGTGGGGCGTACGCGGGTGGGGCGAACTGCCGCTGTTGCATTCCCTGCGGGGGCCCGGGTCGTGGCCAGACCGGACCGGGAGCAGGCGCCTGCTGCGGGTACCCGCCCTGCGGGTTCGGGGGCGCCGGCCATGCGGGCCGGGGGCCCTGCGGGTGGGTCATCGCGCGCTCCCGGACAACCTGAAGAACATCTCCTCGAGGTCCTGCTGATGGTCGGTGATGCCGGTGACGCGGACACCCGCCGCGAACACGATGTCGGAGACCTGCCCGCTGGTCGCGTCGGCCAGTATCTGCCCCTCCGGGCCGGGCTCGATGCGCACGCCTGCCCGCATCAACGCGTCGGCGAGAGCCTGCATGTCCGGGCCCCGCACCAGCGCCCGGTTGGACGCGAGCAGCTCGCGGATGGGCCCGTCGGCGACGATCCGCCCATGGCCGATCATGAGGATCCGGTCGGCGGTCTGGTCGACCTCCGACAGGACGTGACTCGACAGCAACACGGTGCCGCCGCGCCCGGCGTGCCCGCGCAGCAGCTCCCGTACCGCCCGGATCCCGACCGGGTCGAGGCCGTTGATGGGCTCGTCGAGCATCAGCAGCGGCGGGTTGGCCAACAGCGCCTGCGCCAGCCCCAGCCGCTGGCGCATCCCAAGGCTGTACTTGCCCACCTTCTTGCGGATCGCGTCCCCGAGACCCAGCTGCACCATCAGCTCGTCGGCCCGCGCCGCGGGCACCCCCATCAGGGCGGCGGTGTTGCGCAGCTGCGCCCCACCGGCCCGGCCGGGGTGCACCGCCGAGGCGTCGAGGAGCACACCGGCGATGTGCCCGGGATTGGCCCACTCCCGGTAGGGCTTGCCCGCGATCCAGCTCCCACCCCGCGTGGGCGGCGTCAGCCCGGTGATCATCCGCATCGTCGTGGACTTCCCGGCGCCGTTGGGCCCCAGGAAGGCCGTGACGGTGCCGGGCTGGAGATCAAACGAGACGTCGTCGACCACCGTCCGCCCCGAATAGATCTTGGTCAGCCCCCGCACGCTCAACACCGGCGGATCATAGCCAGCCGCTCCGCCCCACGTCGGACGCGTTGCGGAACCTCGAAGTGTCATCGGGTGAAGATCGGTTACCGGGCCGCCGACGGAGCCTGGCTACGGGAGCCTGCGCCCCATCGCGATGCCCGATCCGACGCCGCCGATCAGCAGCAGCGCCCCACCGGCCAGCCACGGGCGGCTGGTGTCGACCCGGCGCGTCTCGTACCCGATCTGCTCGCCGAGCTGCGCGTAGACCTGCCGCAGCTCCTGCTCGGTGGCTGCGGAGAAGAACTGCCCGCCGGAGAGCTCCGCGATCCGGCGCAGCGACGCGTCGTCGACCGCCACCGGCGTGCGCTCACCCGGGTTGATCTCCACGGAGCCGTACGCCGTGCCGAAGGAGATCGTGGACACGGGCAGCTTCATCGCCGCGGCGGCCTTCGCCGCGGTGAAGGAGCCGCGCGGCTCGTCCTCGCCGTCCGGGCCCGGGACCGTCTGCTTGCCGTCGCTCATCAGCACGATGCGCGCGGGCGGCGGGCCGTCGGCCGACGCACCCGCGATCGACTGGGAGAACGACTCGATCGACTGCATCGCCGCGAAGATCGCCTCGCCGGTGGCCGTGGACTCCGAGAGCTTCAGCCCGTCGACGGCGCGCTTGATCGCCTCCCGGTCGGCAGTGGGCGGCTGCAGCACCGCTGCGGTACCGGCGAACGACACCAGCCCGAGGTTGACACCGGGCGTGAGCTGGTCGGCGAACGACTTGGCTGCGGCCTGCGCCGCCGCCAGCCTGCTCGGCACCACGTCGGTGGCCTTCATCGACAGCGACACATCGATCACGAGCATCACTGTGGCGCGGTTGCGCGGCACCTTCGCCTCGGCCTGCGGGCCGGCCAGCGCGATCGTCAGCACCGCGAGCGCACCGATCAGCGCGGCCGCCGGGATGTGGCGGTACCAGCCGGGGCGCTTCGGGGCGATGCGGTCGAGCAGCTCCAGGTTGGTGAACGCCACCGTGTCGCGGCGGCGCCTGCGCAGCAGCACGACGTAGGCCGCGGCCAGCACCGCCACCACGATGAGCAGCAGCAACCACCACGGCTCCGAGAACAGCACGTTCACCGCCCTCCCCCCGACCACAGCCGCTTGCGGCCGAGCGCGAAGCGCACGACGTCGGCGATCCAGTCGGAGTCGGTGCGCAACGTCAGGTGAGCGGCACCGCAGCGGCGCAGCGTGGCGGCCACCAGCTCCCGGTGCTCCGCGGCGGCGGCCGCGAACTCCCGGCACAGCAGCGGGGTGGTGACGACCTCGCGCTGGCGTCCGGTCTCCGGGTCGGCCAGCACGACCGTGCCGACGTCGGGGAGCTCCAGCTCGCGGGGGTCCAGCACCTCGACGGCCAGCAGCTCGTGGCGTGCCGAGAGCGCGCGCAGCGGGCGTTCCCAGTCGGGATCGCCCAGGAAGTCGGAGATCACCACGGCCAGCCCGCGCCGCCGGGGTGGGCGGCGCAGCTGCTCGACGGCCGCGGCGAGATCACCGCGGGTGCCGATCGGGGCGCGCGGCATCTCGGCGACCTTGCGGATCAGGCCGCGCGCGTGGGCGAGCCCGCCGGTGGCCGGCACCCGCAGCATGCGCTCGCCGTTGGCCGCGAGCACGCCGATCCGGTTGCCGCCGCCCCGGGTGAGGTGGGTGACGGCCGCGAGTGCGGCGATGGCGAGGTCACGCTTCTCGCACGACGCGGTGCCGAAGTCGAGGCTGGCCGACAGGTCGACCACCACCCACGTCTCCAGCTCGCGGTCGGCAACGGTGTCGCGCACGTGCGGCTCGGTGGTGCGGGCCGTGGCCGCCCAGTCCATCCGCCGGACGTCGTCGCCGGGCTGGTAGGCCCGCGCCTCCCCCGGCTCGCTGCCGGGGCCCGGTACGAGACCCAGGTGGTTGCCCTGCAGGAGCCCGTCGAGGCGGCCGCGGACCGTGAGCTCCAGGGTGCGCAGCGCGGCCTCCATGCGCCCGTCCTTGAACGACGGTGGCGCCGTGGCGGGCCGTCGCGATGCCGCGACCGCCGCGCCGGGAGCGCTGCTCACGCCGGCGCACCTGCCGCGCTGAACTGCTGCGGGCCGGCCTGCGGGCGCGCGCTGACCTGCGGCAACGGCACCGTGGCCAGTACCCGCGAGATGATGTGATCCATCGGGACGGCGTCGGCGATGGCGTCGTAGGACAGCACCAGCCGGTGGCGCAGCACGTCGGGGGCGACGTCGAGCACGTCCTGGGGCAGCACGTAGTCGCGGCCCCGGACCAGCGCCAGCGCCCGCGACGCGGCCACGATCCCGAGCGTCGCGCGCGGTGAGGCGCCGTAGGACACCCACCCGGCGATGTCGGCCAGGCCGTGCTCCGCGGGCGTGCGGGTGGCGACGACGAGACGCACCACGTAGTCGACGAGCGCGTGGTGGACGAAGACGGTGGAGGCGACCTTCTGCAGCCGCACCAGCTCGTCGGGATCGATCACCTGCGTGGCGACGGGCGGCTCGGCGCCCATCCGGTAGACGATCTCCCGCTCCTCCTCGACGTTCGGGTACTCCACGATGATCTTGAAGAGGAAGCGGTCGCGCTGCGCCTCGGGCAGCGGGTAGACGCCCTCGTTCTCGATCGGGTTCTGCGTGGCCAGCACGAGGAACGGGTTGGGCATCGGGAACGTCTTGCCCCCGATCGACAGGTGCCGCTCGGCCATCACCTCGAGCATCGCCGACTGCACCTTGGCAGGCGCGCGGTTGATCTCGTCGGCGAGCACGAAGTTGGCCACCACCGGGCCCAGCTCGACGTCGAACTCCTCACGACCCTGCCGGTAGATCCGCGTGCCGAGGATGTCGGCAGGCACCAGGTCGGGCGTGAACTGCAGGCGCGCGAACGTGCCGCCGACGACCTTGGCGACCGTCTCGACGGCCAGCGTCTTCGCGACGCCCGGCACGCCCTCGAGCAGCAGATGCCCCTTGGCCAGCAGGCCGACGAGCATCCGCTCGACGAGCCGGTCCTGGCCGACGATCACGCGCTTGATCTCGAAGACGACGCGCTCGAGCCGCTCGCCTTCTCGGGCCGGGCTGGGTACGGACTCCTGGACGCTCACGTCCCCATCTCACCGCAGCGCCCGTGAGACGGCGGTGAGCCGCTCCCCTGGGTCGAGGCCGGCGTTCGCCGGTCAACGAACGGTTGTCGGGATGGAGGCGTCAATGATTCGATGACATCGGGGGAGTAGGTGATCGGGGGCGGCAGGCCCCCGCGCCGGCCCCGTTGCGAGAGCCCGCCGCGCCGGGCGAGTGATCAACGCCCACCGGTTCCGGTTCGATCATGAGCCAGTGCGCGCTCGACCACCCGGCACGAACAACGAGAGGCCCGGGGCCGGGCCCCGATCAGAACATCCGCGTCGCCTGCGACACGAGTCCCTTGGTGCGCAGCGGGGTGATGCGGACGTTCGCCCCGGTGTAGGGCGCCTCCAGCATCTGGCCGTTGCCGATGAACATGGCCACGTGGTGGATCGGCTCGCCCGGGTTCTGGTAGAAGACCATGTCACCGGGCCGCAGGTCCGAGATCGGGACGTGGCGGCCCGCGTTGTACTGGTTCTCCGCCACCCGCGGCAGCGCGATTCCGGCTGCGCCGAACGCGTAGAGCATCAGGCCCGAGCAGTCGAAGCCGATGCGGTTGAGCGGGGAGCCGAGGCCGTCGGGGATCCCCGTGCTCGCGCCGCGCCCGTTGCCCCCGCCCCACACGTACTGGACGCCGAGCTGCGACATCGCCCGGTCCATCACCCGCTGGACGGCGTCGCCGCCACCCCGGGCCGGGGCCGGCGCGTTGCCGATCCGCGGCGCTGACGCGGCCGCCGCTGCGGCTGCTGCCCGCGCGTTCGCCGCGTCACGTGCGGCGCGTTCCCGCGCGGCCTGCTCGGCCGCCTGCTGGCGCTGCCAGGTGTCGTAGCGGGCCCGCTGGTCGCGCAGCCCCGCGTCCGATGCGACGGCCGCGTCGAGCCGGCCCTGCACCTGCGCGCGCTGGGCGGCGACGTCGGCCAGCGCCTTGGCCTGCGCCTGTGCGGCGGCATCGGCAGCGGCCACCGCGGAGTCCGCGGCCGCCTTCGCGCTCTGGGCCTGCTGCTGACGGTCCCGGGCCGCATCGAGCGCTGCGCGGGCAGCGGAGTCGGCATTGGCCTTGTCGACGCGCGCCCGCTCGAGCGCGTCCTGCGCCGCCACCTGGCTGCGGACGATGAGGTCGTTGAACTCCGAGCGCGCCACCAGGTCGTCCGGGCTGGTCGCCTCGGTGAGCAGGCCGAGCGGTCCGGTGTCGATCCCCTGCTGGTACGTGGCCGTGACGAACTCGTCGAGACGCATCCGGGCCTGGTCGATCGCGCCCGACGCCGCGTCGGTCTCGATCCGGGCGTCGTCGGCCTGCTTCGCCGCCTGTGCCGCGGCGTCCCGGGCGGACTGCAGCGCGACGAGCGCACCCTCGGCCGACTCGCGCTGGCCCGCGAGCGCGGCCTGCAGGTCGTCGGTGCGGCTGTCGAGGTCGGCCAGCTGCGTCGTGAGCAGGCCGACCTCGCCTGCCGTCTTGCTGACCGCGTCGCTGCTGCTCTTCAGATCGTCGTTGCTCGGGTTGGGCGGCGGCGTCGGCGGCTGGGCGAACGCGGTGCCGTTCCCGCCCAGCACGGCGAGCAGCACGACCAACGCGAGAACGCGCCCGGACCGCCGCACGGAACCTCCACCTCGGCACATGATCGTTGCGAGCGTTCCGCACCGTGCCATCGCCGCCGCGGGTCACCGGGTTGCCACACGCAGCGACGCCGCCGGTTTCACCCACACGGAGTACCTCGGATCCGCGCGCTCCGGGCACCCCGACGTGGGGCACCCCACCTCGACGCGCTAACAGGACGCGCGTACTGTTTGGGCCAGAGGGTCCGCGGCGTCGCGAGAGCGCCGGTGCGCGAGACTCGCAACATCAACTGACGCGCCCACCACCGCCCAGGAGGTCACGACCGTGGCAAGCATCGACAGCTTCGGAGCGAAAGGGACGATCCAGGCCGGCGGCGCCGAGTACGAGATCTTCCGACTCGCCGCCGTCGACGGCGCCGACCGGCTGCCGTTCAGCCTGAAGGTCCTCCTGGAGAACCTGCTGCGCACCGAGGACGGTGCCAACGTCACCGCCGACCACGTCCGCGCGCTCGCCGCGTGGGACCCGGCCGCCGAGCCGGACACCGAGATCCAGTTCACGCCGGCCCGCGTGATCATGCAGGACTTCACCGGCGTGCCCTGCGTCGTCGACCTCGCCACCATGCGCGAGGCCGTCACCGAGCTCGGCGGCGACCCCACCAAGGTCAACCCGCTGGCACCGGCCGAGCTCGTCATCGACCACTCGGTGATCATCGACGTCTTCGGCACCCCGGACGCCTTCGAGCGCAACGTCGACTTCGAGTACAGCCGCAACAAGGAGCGCTACCAGTTCCTGCGCTGGGGCCAGGGCGCGTTCGACGAGTTCAAGGTCGTGCCGCCGGGCACCGGCATCGTGCACCAGGTCAACATCGAGCACCTCGCGCGGGTGGTGATGACCCGCAACGTGCCTACCGCCGGAGGCGGCTCCTCGTTGCAGGCCTACCCGGACACGCTGGTCGGCACCGACTCCCACACCACGATGGTCAACGGTCTGGGCGTGCTCGGCTGGGGCGTCGGCGGCATCGAGGCCGAGGCGGCCATGCTCGGCCAGCCCGTCTCCATGCTGATCCCGAAGGTGGTGGGCTTCAAGCTCACCGGCGAGATCCCGGCGGGCGCCACCGCCACCGACGTCGTGCTGACGATCACCGAGATGCTGCGGCGCCAGGGCGTGGTCGGCAAGTTCGTGGAGTTCTACGGCGAGGGTGTGAGCGCCGTGCCGCTGGCCAACCGCGCCACCATCGGCAACATGAGCCCCGAGTTCGGCTCCACTGCCGCGATCTTCCCGATCGACGACGAGACCATCCGCTACATGAAGCTCACCGGGCGCTCCCCCGAGCAGCTCGCGCTCACCGAGGCCTACGCCAAGGAGCAGGGCCTCTGGCACGACGCCTCCCGCGAGCCGGTCTTCTCCGAGACCCTCGAGCTGGACCTGGGCACGGTCGTCCCGTCGATCGCCGGCCCGAAGCGCCCGCAGGACCGCATCGAGCTCACCGACGCCAAGTCGGCGTTCCGCAAGTCGGTGCACGACTACACCGACGACACCGAAGGGGTGTCGCCCGCCGTCGCGGGCGCGGTCACCCCGCCCGGGGTCGACGAGTCGAACGACGAGTCCTTCCCGGCCAGCGACGCCCCGGCGCACTCGGGCGAGGACGCCGACGCGAAGCCGGTCGTCTTCTCCGCCGCCGAGGGCTGCGAGGGCCGCCCCACCAAGCCGACCACGGTCGTGTCGGAGTCGCGCGGGGAGTTCGTGCTCGACCACGGCGCCGTCGTCATCGCGTCGATCACGAGCTGCACCAACACGTCCAACCCGTCGGTGATGCTCGGCGCGGCGCTGCTGGCCAAGAACGCCGTCGACCGCGGCCTGGCGGTCAAGCCGTGGGTCAAGACGTCCATGGCGCCGGGCTCGAAGGTCGTCACCGACTACTACGAGAAGGCCGGCCTCTGGCCCTACCTCGAGAAGCTGGGCTACCACCTCGTCGGCTACGGCTGCACCACGTGCATCGGCAACTCGGGCCCGCTGTCGGACGAGATCTCCGCGGCCATCAACGAGGCCGACCTGTCGGTCGTCTCGGTGCTGTCGGGCAACCGCAACTTCGAGGGCCGGATCAACCCCGACATCAAGATGAACTACCTGGCCTCGCCGCCGCTGGTGATCGCCTACGCGCTGGCAGGCACGATGGACTTCGACTTCGAGCACCAGCCGCTCGGCACCGACACTGACGGCACCGAGGTCTTCCTGCGCGACATCTGGCCGTCGGCCAAGGACGTCCAGGACACGATCGACAACTCGATCAGCCAGGAGATGTTCACCAAGGACTACGCCGACGTCTTCGCGGGCGACGAGCGGTGGAAGTCGCTCCCCACCCCCGAGGGCAAGACCTTCGCGTGGGACCCGGAGTCCACCTACGTTCGCAAGCCCCCGTACTTCGAGGGCATGGACCCCGAGCCGTCGCCGGTCGTCGACATCTCCGGGGCCCGCGTGCTGGCGCTGCTGGGCGACTCGGTCACCACCGATCACATCTCCCCCGCCGGCGCGATCAAGGCGGGCACCCCGGCCGCCCAGTACCTCGACGAGCACGGCATCGAGAAGAAGGACTACAACTCCTTCGGCTCGCGCCGCGGCAACCACGAGGTCATGATCCGCGGCACGTTCGCGAACATCCGGCTCAAGAACCAGCTGCTCGACGACGTCTCGGGCGGCTACACCCGCGACTTCACCCAGGACGACGCCCCGCAGTCGTTCATCTACGACGCCGCGCAGAACTACGCCGCCGCGGGCACGCCGCTCGTGGTGCTGGGCGGCAAGGAGTACGGCTCGGGCAGCTCCCGCGACTGGGCGGCCAAGGGCACGGCACTGCTGGGCGTCAAGGCCGTGATCGTGGAGTCCTTCGAGCGCATCCACCGGTCCAACCTGATCGGCATGGGCGTCATCCCGCTGCAGTTCCCGGCGGGCGAGACGGCGAAGTCCCTGCACCTCGACGGCACGGAGACGTTCGACTTCGCGGGCATCACCGCGCTCAACGACGGCTCCACCCCGCGCACCGTCGCCGTCACCGCCACCAAGGCCGACGGCAGCACCGTCGAGTTCGACGCGGTCGTGCGCATCGACACCCCCGGCGAGGCCGACTACTACCGCAACGGCGGGATCCTGCAGTACGTGCTGCGCGGCATGCTGCGCAGCTAGCTGGTCCTCTCCCCCGCTCTGCCGACGGCGGGCACCCCGGACACCTGGGGTGCCCGCCGTTTCGTCGTTCCGGCCGGTCGTCCCCCGTCATCGATGGATCGACCAGTTGGTGGCGTCAATCATTCATTGACATAGGAGCTTCAACCCGCGGCCGCGGCGATCCGGGCGGCCAGGCCGTCCAGCAGGTAGCCCAGCCCGGTCTCGAACAGCGCGTCGAGGTCCAGGTCGAAGTCGATCGTGGTGACCCGCTCCATCCACGGGAAGCCGCCCCCGCTCAGGATCGCCCGCAGCGAGGCGAGCTGGGTGTCCATCCACTCGTCGCTGTTGAGCCCGGTGGCGGCCTCGGCGTCGGCCTCGTACTCCAGGTTGATGGCGGTACCGCGCACGTAGGTGAACAGCAGGATGTAGGTGTTGAGGACCGTCGGCATGTCGAGGCCCAGATCGCCGAGCGCCGCGAGCATCCACTCCGAGAAGGCCAGCCCGCCCCGGGTGGCCTGCGGCCGGGTGAGCGCCACCTGCCCGGCGAGCCACGGGTGGCGGCGGCAGGTGCCCCAGAACATCCGGGCTGCCAGCTCCAACCGCGCCCGCCAGCCCGCAGGTGGTTCGGCGGGGAACGGGTTCTCGAGCATCACCCGGTCCTGCATCTGCAGCACCAGGTCGTCCTTGTCGGAGACGTGGCGGTAGAGCGACATCGTGGCGACGCCGAGGTCGGCGGCCACGCGGCGCATCGAGACGGCGGCGATGCCCTCGGCGTCGGCGATCGCGACCGCGGCGGCCACGATCGACTCCGGCGAGAGCGCCGCCTCGGTCCCCGACCGCGGGCGCATCGCCGGTCGCGTCGCCACCGGCTCGACCGGCACGGCCGCAGCGACGACCGTGCCGACGCCGGGCACCGCGCGCACGAGTCCCTCCAGCCGCAGCACGGTGAGCGCCTTGGTCGCCGTGGCCATCGCGACACCCCACTCGCGGGTCAGCTCGCGGGTGGACGGCACGCGCTCCCCCGCCGACAGCTCCCCCACGGTGATCCGGCGCCGGATCTCCGCGACGATCCGCGTGTACGGCGCCGCCTCCGCACCACCCATCCCAGCCTCCCGTGTACTAGTGCACCTGCATGCCCGAACCCTAGCGCCCACTCGTCACCGCAGCCAGTGGCCCCTCCCGGTGCACTAGCGCACCAGCGAGCAACATATACGCAGTTCAGAGAGCCATTCAAGCACCTTGCCGGCCGCGTATGTACGCCGTACTGTCACCGGCATGAAGCAGCTCAACATCCTCATCTCCGGCGCCAGCATCGCCGGTCCGGCCCTTGCGTACTGGCTACACCGGTACGGGTACCGCACCACCGTCGTCGAGCGGGCCCCCGCGCCCCGGCCCGGCGGGCAGACCGTCGACCTGCGCGGCGCCGGCCGCACCGTGGTCGAGCGCATGGGGCTCATGGAGCAGGTCCGGGCCGTCACCGTCGACCAGCGCGGGCTGGCCATGCTGGACCGGCGCGGCCGGGTCACCACCGAACTGCCGTCGGACCTGTTCGGGGGCGAAGGCATCGTCTCGGAGATCGAGGTGCTGCGCGGTGACCTCGCCGAGATCCTCCACTCGGCGACCCTCTGCCCTCGCCACGGGGAGGCCACCGAGTACCTCTTCGACGACACGATCACCGATCTGGCCCAGTCCGACGACGGCGTCACGGTCACGTTCGAGAAGGCGGCGCCGCGCCGGTTCGACCTCGTCATCGGTGCCGACGGGCTGCACTCCGTGGTGCGCGGCCTGGCGTTCGGCCCCGAGTCCGACCACGTCGTGCCGCTCGACTGCTACATGGCGTGGTTCACCGCACCCGCCGACGACACGCTCGACGGCTGGTTCCAGATGCAGCAGCCCGGGGGTGGTCGCGTCGCGTCGCTGCGACCCGGCAGGCTCCCCGGTGAGACCAAGGCGGCACTGAGCTTCCGGTCCCCACCGCTGCAGGTCGACCGTCGCGACCTCGCGGCGCAGCGGCGGCTGGTGGAGGAACGGTTCGCCGGGCTGGGCTGGAAGGTGCCGTGGCTGCTGCGGGCCATGCACACCGCATCCGACTTCACCTTCGACTCCGTCGGCCAGGTGAAGCTGGAGCGCTGGTCACGCGGCCGGGTCGCGCTGGTCGGCGACGCCGGTTACAGCCCCAGTGCCCTCACCGGGCTCGGCACGAGCCTGGCGCTCGTGGGCGCCTACGTGCTCGCGGGCGAGCTCGCCGCGGCCGGCGGCGACCACCGCGTCGCGTTCCCCCGCTACGACGCCATCATGGCGCCCTACGTCGCCAGCGGTCAGGAACTGCCGCCGATGGGGGCCAAGGGCTTCGCTCCCGGCAGTCGCTTCATGGTCTGGTCGTCGCAGGCGTCGATGCGCTGGATGACGCGCTGGCCGCTGCGTGGCATGGCCGCCAAGGTGTTCGCCAAGGCCGACGGGATCGACCTGCCCGCCTACGAGCCGCTGCTGGCGGGTGCGCCGGGTTGATCGGGCTGATCGGGCTGATCGGGATGCCCCGGGTCGACCCACGGCACGTGCTCGGGATCGGCGACGCCGTCGATGTCGAGGTTCACCACGATCGGCTCCTGCCCGCTGCGGGTCAGCACGCACTCGAGCGGCTCGTCGTCGAGCGCGTTGATCTCCTGGTGGGGCACGAAGGGCGGCACGTAGATGAACCCGCCCGGCCCGGCCTCGGCCGTGAACTCCAGGTTCTCGCCCCAGCGCATCCGCGCCCGGCCGCGCACCACATAGATCACGCTCTCCAGCTCGCCGTGGTGGTGGGCGCCGGTGCGGGCGCCGGGGTGGATCGTGACGGTGCCCGCCCACAGCTTCTCCGCACCGACCCGGCCGTGGGTGATCGCGGCCGCGCGGTGCATGCCCGGCGTCTGCGCCGTGTTCGTGTCGAGCGCCTCGGGCGGCACCACCCGCACACCGTCGTCACGCCAGGCCCGGGATTCGCCGCTCATGGGGCTGACACTAGATGAGTGCTACTCGGCCGTGGCGAGCGTCAGCGCGAAGCGGTTGTCGGGGTCGGTCCAGCTGCGTGACAAGCCGAACCCGGCGGCCCACAGCATCGCGTGCACACCCTCGACGTGGAACTTGGCCGAGATCTCGGTGAGCATCTCCTCCCCCGCGGCGAACTCGACGGTGAGATCCAGGTCGGCCACCCGCACCGTGATGGCCCGCTCGGCGCGCAGGCGCATCTCGATCCACTCGTGCTCGCGGTCCCAGCGGGCCACGTGGGTGAACGCGTCGACGTCGAAGTCGGCGTGCAGCTCCCGGTTGAGCACGTGCAGCACGTTGCGGTTGAACGCCGCGGTGACGCCCGCCGCATCGTCGTAGGCCGCGACGACGGTGGGCTCGTCGATCACCAGTCCGGTGCCCAGCAGCAGCTGCTCCCCCGGTTCGAGCACCGCCCGCACCTGGGCGAGGAACCGGGCCCGCTGCGCGGGGCGCAGGTTGCCGATCGTGCCGCCGAGGAACGCGACCATCCGCCGGTCGCCGCCGGGCAGCCGGTGCAGGTGCTTGGTGAAATCGCCGACCACCCCGTGCAGCGCCAGCCCCGGGTACTCCAGGGCGAGCGCATCCATGGCGAGCCGCAGCGCCGAGGCGCTGACGTCCTGGGGCACGTAGCGCTGGAGCGTGCCCGCCTCCCGGAAGGCGTCGAGCAGCAGGCGGGTCTTCGCCGAGGACCCCGAGCCCAGCTCGATGAGCGTGGCCGCGCCCGATGCCGCCGCGATCTCGTGCACCGACCGCTCCAGCAGCGCGCGCTCGGTGCGGGTCGGGTAGTACTCCGGCAGCTCCGTGATCTGCTCGAACAGCTCGCTGCCCGCAGCGTCGTAGAACCACTTGGGCGGGAGCTCCTTCGGGCTCGCGGTGAGTCCGGCACGCGCGTCGGCCCGCAGCGCGATGTCGGCGTCGTCGTCGGTGAGGTGGATGTCGAGCAGAGCGGAGCTCATGAGTTCCCCGAGGTCGTGAGCGGTGTGCCCAGTGGTGTGATGCTGTGGCGGCCCGGGCGGGCCACCACCAGGTGCCGATCGGGCACCGGCGTCCACCGCCAGTGCGGATCGATGGGTTCGGACGCCACGAAGGCGACGTCGTCGGTGACGTGGACCGACAGCGCGTGATCCCAGGCCGTGGCCCAGATCGTGTCGCCATCGGTGAGCAGGAGGTTGAGCCGGGAATCGGGTGCCGCTGCGGCGACCGCGTGCAGCACCTCGCCCAGCGCGGACCCGGGTGCGGCGCCGGCGCGCAGCCGGTGGCGCACCAGCGCCCACAGCAGCGCGGCGTCGGTGGGCGCATCGAGCGTGAGCAGGTCGGTGACCGGCAGCTGCGCGGCGAGCGTGGCCACCGAGGCGGGCCAGCCCCGGACCACGCCGTTGTGGCTGAACAGCCAGCGGCCCTCGGTGAAGGGCGCGGCCGCCTCGGCCGTGACGGGCATCCCCGTGGTGGCCGAGCGGACCGCGGCCAGCACCGCACCCGAGCGGGTGGCGCCGGCCAGCGAGGCGAACGCCGTGTCCGACCAGATCGGCGACGCGCTGCGGTAGCGCGCCGCCGGCGCCCCCCGCTCCGGGTACCAGCCGGCGCCGAAACCGTCGGCGTTGACGGTGCCGCCGCCGCGCATGTCGGCCGGTGCGTAGGACTGGTGCAGCAGGCCGTGCTTGGGCTCGAGCACCAGCGACGCCAGCGTCACCGGTGGGCCGAGGTAGGCCAGGTGCCGGCACACGACTAGCCCCCCACCATCAGGCGCCGTCCGCGGGCGAGGCGTCGCGGGCCAACCGGAACCCGGAGAAGATCTGCCGGCGGATCGGGTGATCCCAGTTGCGGAACGTGGCCCGGACGGCCGACGGGTCGGTGCCGAACGAGCCGCCGCGCAGCACGCGGTAGTCGCCGCCGAAGAACACCTGCGAGTACTCCGGGTAGGGGAAGACCTCGAACCCGGGGTAGGGGTGCCAGCCCGACGACGTCCACTCCCAGACGTCGCCCATCAGCTGCTCCACCCCCAGCGCCGAGGCGCCGAGCGGGTAGGCACCGACCGGGGCCGGCTGCAGGTGGCGCTGGCCGAGGTTGGCGTGCGCGGGAGTGGGCTCCTCCTCACCCCACGGGTAGCGGCGCGAGCGGCCGGAGGCGGGGTCGAACCGGGCCGCCTTCTCCCACTCCTGCTCGGTGGGCAGCCGCTTGCCGGCCCACCGGGCGTACGCATCGGCCTCGTGGGCGCAGACGTGGACGACCGGCTCGTCGAGCATCAGCGGCTCGACGTGCCCGAACCGGCTGCGGTGCCAGGTGCCGCCGGTGGACCCGCCCCCGTCGCGCTCCCAGAACTGGGGAGCGGTGAGACCCGCCTCGGTGCGATGGCGCCAGCCCGCGTCGCTCCACCAGCGCCGGTCGTCGTAGCCGCCTGCCGCGACGAACTCCGCGTAGGCGCCGTTCGTGACGGGTGCGGTGTCGATCCAGAACGCGTCGACGTGGGTGGTGTGCGCCGGGCGCTCGTTGTCGAGCGCCCACGGCTCGGTGTCGGTGCCCATCGTGAACCCA
This sequence comes from Pseudonocardia sp. GCM10023141, assembly GCF_042653605.1. Lineage (NCBI taxonomy): Bacteria > Bacillati > Actinomycetota > Actinomycetes > Pseudonocardiales > Pseudonocardiaceae > Pseudonocardia > Pseudonocardia sp. GCM10023141. The sequence goes on along the minus strand of NZ_JBHSIR010000055.1, from coordinate 117,158 downwards.
CCGCCCGGCACCAGCACCTCCCGGCGGGGCAACGCTCGCCCGGCGGGCGGTGCGACCGCCTGCAGCACCGGCGCACCGGTACGCAGCTGGTGGGTGGCGAGCATCGTCTCGTCGTGCTGCTGCTCGTGCTGCACGATCATGCCGAACGCGAAGCCGTGCTCCTCGAGCCTGCGCCCCGACAGCGGGCTGCTGCTCAGGACGTCGAGCGCCTTGGCCCGCACCTCGGCGACGTAGGTGCGGGTCTGCGAGGGTGTGAGCAGCGGCAGCTCGACCCGGCTGGCGCGCGAGTGCTGGAACGCGTCGTAGAGCCCGTCGATCTCGGGCCGCAGCGGCTCGCGACCACCCACATCGCGCACCAGCCAGAGCTCCTCCTGGCTGCCGATGTGGGCCAGGTCCCAGACCAGCGGCGACATCAGCGGTGAGTGCTGCGCCACGAGGTCGGCCTCGTCGACGGCCTCGGTGAGCCGGGTGCTGCGGGCCCGCGATGCGGCGAGCAGCTCGGCGACGCGCGAGCGCAGCACCTCAGGGGAGTGCGAAGTCTCCAGATCCGGAACGGTCATGCGATCACGTCCTCCGGGATGGCCGGTTCGTCGGGCTCGGATGCCGGGACCGGGTCGTCGGCCGGACATCGCCCGCGCAGCACCTGCTGCTCGGTCATGGCGATGAGATCCTCGGTGACCCACGCCGGTGCCGCGACCGCGGGCAGCTGGGTGACGGCGAGCTCGAACAGCGCTGCCGCCGAGCGGGCGAGCACCCGATCGGCCAGTCCGTGGCGGGCGGCGGCCACCCACCGGTCCTCGGCGGGCTCACACACCTCCCGGGCCCGATCGGTGACGGCGGGATCGTGGAGCAACGCCACCAGCACCGCGGTGGGCAGCGCCCAGCGCCGACCCGGCTGCGCGTCGGCGTAGCGCACCTCGAGGTGGCCGTGCGGGCGGACCGGCGGGAACAGCGTGGACACGTGGTAGTCGAGATCCGCCGTGGTGGGCCTGCCCGGCAGCGCGCCCCGGATCCAGTCGGCGAACGTGACGTGCTCCGGCACCGTCCAGGCGCCCTCCCGACGCACGCACAGCACCGGGCTCTGGACCACCCGGCGCGCCCATGCGGCGGCCGGATCGACACCGGAGCTGTCGGCGCCCGCGCCTGCCGAGCGCGGCGGCGGGCCCGTGCGCTCCGGATCGGCCCGCATCCAGCTCACCCAGCGCGAGGACTTCCAGCCGGTGCGGCGCCCGTGCAGCACCGGCGAGTTGGCGAACGCGGCGAGCAGCGTGGGCCCGAACGCGTGGACCGCGGCCCAGCGCCGGGCGATGTCGGACCCCTCACCGGCATCGAGGCTGACCTGGACGGCCGCGGTGGAGCACATGGCGCTGCGGCCATGGGGCCCGACGCGGTCGAAGGCCTGCTCCATGGCCCGGTACCGCGGGACGTCGAGCACCCGCGACGGCGGGCGGAGCGGATCGGCGGCGCGGGGCACGGGATGCAGACCCTGCGCGGCGAGAAGTCGGTGCAGCACGGCCGTGTCGGCGCGGACGGTGCTCAGCAGTGCGGCGAGGTCCGGGAGCGGCGGGCTGGCGAGCTCGACCTGGCCACCGGGTTCGACGCTGACGTCGGACCCCCCGGGGAGCAACAGGGCGGGCGAGCGGGGATCGAGGGTGGTGGGGGCGTGCGCGCCGAGTGCTGCAGCGAGCCGGGCGGCGGGTACGGGAGCACCCGGAACCGCGAGATCATGCACCAGCCATTCGAGCTCGACGCCGGTGAGCCGTGGCGGCCCGTGTTTGAAGCACACCGACGCCACGTAGGCCTCCGCGTCTGCACAGTCGTGCAGCACCGTGGGCCCGGCGTCGGGTGCCGGTTCTTCGACCGCGGCGGCCTGTACGGCCAGCGCGATTCCCCGGTCATGTGTCACGCAGGCGAAGCTACCCGCGCCCACCGACAATTGCAGTCCGTCCGGAACCCGTCAGTGACCCGTAAGACCCTCTCTCCCAAGCCGTACGTACGGCTGGGAACGGCGGTAGGATCTTGGAATGCCCCGCGTCAGCACCGATCAGCTCGCCGCCCGGCGCCAGCAGATCCTCGACGGCGCGCGCGCCTGCTTCGCCCGCTACGGCTACGAGGGAGCCACGGTGCGCCGGTTGGAGCAGACCACCGGGCTCTCCCGGGGAGCCATCTTCCACCACTACCGCGACAAGGACGCCCTGTTCCTGGCGCTGGCCGAGCAGGACGCCGGGCGCATGGCCGACGTCGTCGCCGAACAGGGCCTGGTCCAGGTGATGCGCGATCTGCTGGCCCATCCGCCCGCCACCGATCCCGCGAGCGCCGACGAGAGCAGCTGGCTCGGCACCCGGCTGGAGATCTCCCGGCGGCTGCGCACCGAACCGGAGTTCCGGCAGCGGTGGAGCTCACACTCCGCGGAGCTCACCCGCGCCACCCGCGAGCGGCTCGAGCGCCAGCGCCGCGCCGGCACGCTGCGCGACGACGTGCCCGTGGCCGTGCTGGCCCAGTACCTGGAACTGGTGCTCGAAGGGCTCGTCTCCCACCTCGCCATGGGGCTGCCCGCCGACGACCTCGAACCCGTCCTCGACCTGGTGGAAGCGGGTGTCCGGCGGCGCTGACCGGGCGCGGGCTGATCCGGCGCGGGGAGCTGCGGCGGCCGGATCGACGAAAGTCGTACCCACGGCGACCTTCGATGCGGTGATCACGACGATGGGCCGTCGCGCCGCCACGATGATCGGGGTGGGATGGGAACCGGCCCGACGTCGACCGGAGAGACCCGTGCACCCTGCCACCCTTGATCACGCCCGAGCCCGCTCCGAGTCCTCCGGCGCGCCGCCACCGTTCGCCCGCGCGGCGGTACTGCCGATCGTGGCCGCCGTCGCGCTCGTGCAGGGCGTCGTCGCCGCGATCGGCGGGCACTGGTTCGACGAGGTCTACATGCTCGTCATCGGCAGCAGGCACCTCGACTGGGGTTCGGCCGACCAGCCACCGGTGGCACCGCTGCTGGCCGCGCTCATGCACGCCATCGCCCCCGACTCCCTGCTCGTGCTGCGGCTGCCCGCCGTCCTCGCGACGGCCGCGGCGGTGCTCGTCGCCGCGCTGATCGCCCGCGAGCTCGGCGGGGACCGGCGGGCCCAGGTGCTCACCGCGGGAGCGCAGGCCACCGCGCTGTGGACCACGATGGCGGGGCACTGGCTCACCCCGTACGGCCTGGAGCCGGTCGAGTGGCTGTTGCTGTTCTGGGTGCTGGTGCGCTGGCTGCGGACCCGCGACGACCGCCTGCTGCTCGCGCTCGGCGTGGTGGCCGGGGTGGCGGCCGAGACCAAGTTCCAGGTGCTGCTGCTGTGCGCCGTGCTCGTGGTGGGCGTGCTGGTGTTCGGCCCGCGGGAGCTGCTGCGCAGGCCGCTGCTGTGGGCCGGGACCGGGATCGCGGTGGTGATCGCGGCCCCGACACTGGTGTGGCAGGCCGCCCATGGATGGCCGCAGCTGCAGATGGGGGCGGTGGCCACCGCGGAGGCGGAGTTCCTCTACGGGGGCCGACCGGGTGTGGCCGGGGCGCTGGTCCTGATGGCCGGGCTCGCCGGGGTGGTGCTGGGGGGCTACGGGCTGTGGCGGCTGGTCCGGGCCGGTGGCGCCCACCGCTTCCTCGGCGTCTCAGCCGTGGTGCTCTACGCCTTCTTCGTGGTGACCGAGGGGCGCCCGTACTACCTGGGCGGGATCTACGGGCTGCTCGCCGCCGCCGGTGCGGTGGCGCTGCAACGGCGACGCGAGTCCGGGCACCGGCGGCTGCGCTGGGCCGCGTGGCCCGCCTACGCGCTGGCCACGCTCGCGGCGGGCGCGATGCTCGTCCTGTCCACCACTTTGGCCCCGTCCGACGCCGGGCTGAGCATCGCGCAACGGGCCGCGGACGCCTACCACGGGCTGCCGGCAGCGGACCGGTCCCGGACGGCGCTGATGGGCGACTCGTACATCATCGCCGCCTACCTGGACGGCTACGGCAGCCGGCTCGACCTCCCCGCCGCGTACAGCAACAACCGCGCGTACGGCTACTTCCCACCCCCGCCGGAAGGCCAGGATGCGGTCCTGTTCGTCGGTTCGACTCCCGATGCGCTGCGCGCGTACTTCACCACGGTGCGCGAGGTCGCCGACGGCGGCCAGGACGCGAGCGTGTGGCTGTGCACCGGCCGGCTGCAGCCGTGGGATCGGATGTGGTCGCAGCTGCGCACCCTGACCGTGTGACCCGCCGGACCGGCTGACCGTCAGAGCTGGTCGAGTGCCGCCACGAGCTGGTCGACCACTCCCCCGTCGCCGGTGCGGTCCCCGCGCCACGCGGCGACGGTGGACAGGGTCAGGTCGGCGCCCTCCACCCGCAGGTGCACGACGTGCTCCCCGGCGAACGCCTTGGCCATCGCGCCGCCCGCCGCGGCCGCCACGGTGAACGCCTCGCCGGACGCCACCAGCTGCGCGAGGCCCGCGAAGTTGTCACCCTCCACGACCAGGCGGCCCGTGACGCCCGCCGCCGTCATGACCGCGTCGATCCCGCGGTAGATCCACGGCGCCGCCGACCAGTCGATCGTCGCGAACGGCAGGTGCGCGAGCTCGTCGAGCCGAACGGCCTCCCGCCCGTCGAACCCGGTGCCGGTGGCCACCACGACCCCCACCGGGTCGGTGCGCAGCAGCCGGTGGCGCAGGTGGGCACCACGCACCGAGCCGTGCACGAGCGCCAGGTCGAGGGCGCCCGAGCCGAGCAGGCGCAGCAGCGTCGCGGTGGACGCCGGGTGCATCCGCACGCTCACCCGCCCGGCGAGCGCACCGAACAGGGCGTCGCGGACGCCGGGCACCACGTCCGGGGCGATCCCGATCCGGGCCGTCAGCGGGACCGCCGCCACCGTCGAGGGCAACGCGTCGAAGCGGGCCAGCACGTCGCGGGCCGCGGGCAGCAGCGCCTCGCCCGCGGGCGTGAGGTCGATGCGGTGGTGGGCCCGCACGAACAGCTCGGCGCCCAGCGTCCGCTCCAGCTCGCGGATCCGGCGCGACAGCGGGGAGGTGGCCACGTGCAGCTGCGCCGCGGCGCGGGTGAAGTTCCGCTCCTGCGCCACGACGACGAACGAGCGCAGGTGCCGGATCTCCATGCGGTGCACCGTACCTGCAACGTGACCCAGGAGGTCATGTTCACTCGCACGACTCGGTCGTGGTCAGCAACGCCGGCGCGGGACTAGCGTCGAGGCCATGAGCCGCCGCCCCGTCCGCATCGCCAACTTCTCCGGATACCTCGGTGACCGCTTCTCCGCGCTGAGCGAGGTGCTCGCCGGAGACCCCGTCGACGTGCTGGTCGGCGACTACCTCGCGGAGATCACGCTCGCGGCGCTCGCGGCCCGGTCCCCCGAGGGCGGGTACGTCGGCTACGCGCTCGCACAGCTGCAGCCGCACCTGCCGGTGATCGCCGAGCGCGGGCTCAAGGTCGTCACCAACGCGGGCGGCTTCCGGCCGGAGGCGCTGGCCGCGGCGCTGCGCGAGCACATCGCAGCGGCCGGGCTGGCGCTGCGGGTGGCGCACATCGAGGGTGACAACCTGCTGCCGCACCTCGACGAGCTGCGCGCGGCCGGGCACCCGTTCACGCACCTGGACACCGGCGCCCCGCTCTCGTCGTGGGGTGTGGAGCCCGCCGCCGCCAACGCCTACCTCGGCGGGGCCGGGATCGCCGCCGCTCTGCAGGCCGGCGCCGACATCGTGATCGCCGGGCGCGTCACCGACGCCTCGCTGACCAGCGGCCCGGCCGCCTGGTGGCACGGCTGGAGCACCGATGCCTGGAACGAGCTCGCCGGTGCCGTCCTCGCCGGGCACGTCATCGAGTGCGGACCCCACGCCACCGGGGGCAACTTCTCCGGCTTCGCGTCGATCCCGCGCCCGCTGCGGCTCGGCTACCCGATCGCCGAGGTCGCGGCCGACGGGTCCAGCGTGATCACCAAGCACGTCGCCGACGGGGGTGCCGTCACGGTCGACACCGTCACCGCGCAACTGGTCTACGAGATCCAGGGCCCGCACTACCTCAACCCGGACGTCACGGTGCACCTCGAGGACACCGTCCTCACCCTGGAGGCGCCCGACCGGGTCCGCATCTGCGGCACCACCGGCACCCCGCCACCGCCCACGGCGAAGATCGCGCTGTTCGCCCCGCTGGGCTACCAGATGGTGATGACGACGTTCGCCACCGCACCCGACGTCGAGGCGAAGGTGGCGCTGCTGCGGGCGCAGCTCCACGAGCAGTTCGGTGCACCCGAGCAGGGGATCGACGAGCTGGAGGTGGTGCAGCTCGGCGTCCCGGCCGCCGACCCCGAGACGGAGTGGGAGGCCACGGTCGCGGTGCGGATCATCGCGACCGCACGCGACCGCGAGGTGCTCTCCCGGGGGCGGTTCGCCGCGCACGTCCACGCGCTGTTCCTGGCCAGCTATCCGGGCTTCTTCACCGACACGGCCGCCACCCCGGTGCACGAGCCGCGGGCCCGCATCGGGTACTGGCCTGCGCTGCTGCCGGCCGCGGTGGTGGCCCACGACGTCGTGCTCGACGATGCCACCGTGATCGCGATCCCGGTCCCCGCGGCATCGTCGCCCGCGAACCAGCCCGTGCACCCCGAACCCGAGCCGCTGCCCGGTGGGCCCACCCGGCGGCTGCCGCTGGGCACGGTCGCCCATGCCCGCAGCGGCGACAAGGGCGCCAACGCCAACGTCGGCGTCTGGGTCTCCGACGAGCGGGCGTGGCCGTGGTTGCGCAGCCTGCTCACCGTGGAGGAGGTGCGCAGGCTGGTGCCCGACGCGAAGGACCTCGACATCGTCCGGCACGAGCTCCCCCACCTGCGCGCCGTGCACCTGGTGCTGCGCGGGCTGCTCGCACCGGCCAGCGGCTCGACGCTGCGGGTCGACCAGGCCGCCAAGTCCGTCGGCGAGCACCTGCGCGCACGCCTCGTCGACATCCCCGAGGAGCTGCTGTCATGACCGACCTCACCGCACACCTGCAGGCCGTGGTGGCCGCGCCCGCCACCGACGACGCGTTCGACCCGGGCGCCGCCCTGCAGGACGTGCTGGGCGGTGTCGGCCTGGCCGCATCCGATGGCGGCGGCATCGTCACGTTCCGCGGCGCCGACCCGATCGTCCCCAGCCCGCTGCGCCTGGGCGGCGCGGCCGCGGTCGCGCTGGCGGCGAAGTCCGTGGTGCTGGCGGCCCTGCACCGCTCGCGCGGCGGACCCGGCCAGGACATCGGCGTGGACCTGCGCACCGCGCCGCACCGGCTCTGCCCGTTCTACGACCGGCGCTGGGAGCTGCTCAACGGGTACGCGCCCGTCTCGGCCGCCAACGTGAGCAACGCGCTGGGGTTCGCGTTCTACCGCACCGCCGACGGCCGCTGGGTGATGCCGCTCAACGCCTACCCGGGGCTGAAGGTGGCCACGCAGAAGGTCCTCGACACCCCCGACGACAGCGACGCCGTCGCCGCGCGCATCGCCGGCTGGAAGGCCGCCGACCTGGAGGACGCCGGCGCCGCCGCCGGGATCGTCATGCCGATGCTGCGCACCACCTCGGAGCTGCTGGCCGAGGCGCAGTACCACGAGGCGCTCGCCGACGCGCCGCTGATCAGCATCACCCGCATCGGTGACAGCGAGCCCGAGCCCCTGCCGCCCGGCGCCGAGCAGCCCCTCGACGGCGTCCGGGCGCTCGGGATGGGCCACGTCATCGCGGGCGCGGGCACCGGGCGGTCGCTGGCGCTGCACGGGGCCGACGTCCTCAACATCTGGCGGCCCACCGAGTTCGAGCACGACACCACCTACGCCAGCGCGAACGTCGGCGTCCGGTCGGCCACCCTCGATCCGCGCCGGGCCGCCGATCGGGTCCGCGACCTGCTGCGCGGCGCCGACGTCTTCTACGCCAACCGCAGGCCCGGCTACCTCGCCCGGATCGGGCTCTCCCCCGAGGAGGCCGCCGCAACGCGCCCCGGCATCGTGCACGCCACGGCATCGCTGTACGGCGAGACCGGGCCGTGGGCCGACCGCGTCGGCTTCGACCAGACCGCGGGCTGCGTCACCGGGATGATGCACCTCGAAGGCGGGATGGGCCCCGACGGCAGCGGCACGCCGGCGCTGCCCCCGATCCTCGTGGTCAACGACTACATCGTGTCCTGGCTGCTGGCCACCGGCATCACGGCCGCGCTCACCCGGCGGGCGGTCGAGGGCGGCAGCTACCGCGTCCACGTCTCCCTCACCCGGGCCGCGCTCTGGGTGCTCGGGTTGGGGATCTTCGACCGGGACTACGCGCACGAGGTGGCCGGCAGCGGTGGCGAGCACGCCTACCTCGACCCCGAGACGTTCACCGCCGAGACGCCGTTGGGCGCCTACCAGGGCGTCACGGACCAGGCCACGATGTCGGTCACGCCCGGTCGGTACCGCACGGTACTGGTGCCACGGGGCTCATCGCGGCCGGAATGGCTGCCGCGTTGACGGGGGACGGCTGTCAGGGGGCCTCGGCACCGAAGAACAGGAAGCGGGCTGTCGTGAGGCTCTGCCAGGCCCGTGGATCGAGGTCCTCGACCCAGAGCTGCGGAGCCGGCTCGTCGATGACCGTCAGCGCGAAACCGCCACGCGTGAGCGCGCCGCTCATCGCGGCCAGCTGGCGGTGCCAGAACCGCATCCGCACGGATCGGTCGCCGACCTGCCACTCGTCATCGAACGCGCACGTGGCGAAGTAGTCATCGCCGCCGGCGAGTGCGTGGTCCATGAACGGGTGGTGGGTGGAGATCACCAGGCGGCCGCCGGGCACCGGTGTCTGACTGAACTCGCGCAGCGGCACCGTCCAGCCCTGCAGGTAGTGCAGGACCCGATGTCGGCCTGCAGCAGTGCCGCGGTGGACCCCAGCCGGTCGGCGGCGAGCGCGAGCAGTCCGGCGCTCGTGTCGGCACCGGTGACGGTGGCACCGCGCGACACCAACGCGGCGGCGTGCGCGCCTGCCCCGCGCCCCCGCGTCCAGGGTCCGTAGCCCGGTGATGTCACCCAGCATCGCGAGAACTGCGGGTCGCTCGTAGCCGGCGTTCCAGTCGTTGGTCTCGTTCATCGCCGAGTACGCGGCAGCGAAGGCGTCGTAGTCGTTGTCCGTCCGGTCCCCCATGCGCGAGATCGTGGCAGGACCCCGGCGGCGACCCGAACCCCTTTCGACACCGCTCAGCGCAGGACCACGTGCTCCTCGGTGTGCCGGGCCGTGCAGCCGTCGATGCCGCAGTCGATGCCGGCATCGGCGGGGACGACGGCCGGATGATCGGCCGGCTGGTCGGCGAACTGCGTGCGGTGCAGCACGGCGTAGCGCCCGTCGGCGGCGAGCAGCTCGTCGTGCGTGCCGCGCTCCACGATCCGCCCTGCCTCGACCACCGCGATCTGGTCGGCGGCCCGGATCGTGGACAGCCGGTGGGCGATGACGATCGCGGTGCGCCCGGCGAGCGCCTCGGCCAGCGCCGCCTGCACGGCCACCTCGGACTCGGAGTCGAGGTGGGCCGTGGCCTCGTCGAGGATCACCACGCGCGGCCTGGCCAGCAGGATCCGCGCGATCGTCAGCCGCTGGCGCTCCCCGCCCGAGAGCCGGTAGCCGCGCTCGCCGACCACGGTCTCCAGCCCGTCGGGCAGCGCCGCGACCAGGTCACCGAGGCGGGCGCGGCGCAGTGCGTCGAGCAGCTCGGCATCGGTGGAACCGGGGGCGGCGTAGCGCAGGTTCGCCCCGATGGTGTCGTGGAACAGGTGCCCGTCCTGGGTCACCACCCCGACGGTGGCGCGCAGCGACGCGAACCGCAGGTCCCGCACGTCGACACCGCCCAGCTGCACCGACCCGGAGTCGACGTCGTAGAGGCGCGGCACCAGCGAGGCGATGGTGGACTTGCCCGCACCGGAGGAGCCGACCAGCGCGAGCAGCTGCCCGCCGCCCACCTCGAGGTCGACGCCGTGCAGCACCTCCTCGCCGACCCGGTTGTCGAGCACCGCGACCTCCTCCAGCGAGGCCAGCGACACCTTGTCGGCGCCGGGGTAGGCGAACCGGACATCGCGCAGCGCCACGGTGACGGGCCCGGCCGGCACATCCAGGGCGTCCGGCCGCTCGGTGATCATCGGGGCCAGGTCGAGCACCTCGAAGACCCGCTCGAACGACACCAGCGCGGTCATGACGTCGACGCGGGCGTTGGCCAGCGCCGTCATCGGCGTGTAGAGGCGGGTGAGCAGCAAGGCGAGGGTGACGACGGTGCCGGGCGCGATCGCACCGGTGACGGCCAGGTACCCGCCCAGCCCGTAGACCAGCGCCTGGGCCAGCGCCGAGACCAGCGACAACGCGGTGACGAACACCCGCGACACCATCGCGGTGCGCACGCCGATGTCGCGCACCCGCAGCGCCCGGTCGTGGAACTCGGCAGCCTCCTGCTCGGGGCGGCCGAACAGCTTCACCAGGGTGGCGCCGGGGGCGGAGAAGCGCTCGGTCATCTGCGAGCCCATGCCCGCGTTGAGATCGGCCGACTCGCGGCGCAGGTCGGCGATGGTGCGCCCCATGCGCCTTGCGGGCAGCACGAAGATCGGCAGGAGCAGCAGCGCCAGCAGCGTGACCTGCCACGCCAGCCCGATCATGACGGCCAGCGCCAGCGTCAGCTGGATGACGTTGGACAGCACCGAGGCCAGCGTGGTGGTGATCGCCGACTGCGCGCCGATCACGTCGTTGTTGAGCCGGCTCACCAGCGCGCCGGTGCGGGTGCGGGTGAAGAACGCCACCGGCATCCGCTGCACGTGCTCGTACACGGCGCTGCGCAGATCGACGATCAGCCCCTCCCCGATCCGGGAGGAGAACCACCGCGTGCCCAGCCCGACGACGGCCTCCAGCACGGCGAGCGCCGCGATCGCCGCGGCCAGCCCGATCACCGTGCCGACGGCGGCGGACACCGCACCGCCCGCGACGATCTGGTTGACGACGCGGCCGGCGAGCACGGGCGTCAGCACACCGGTGGTGGCCGACACGACCGTCAGCAGCAGGAACGCGAGCAGCCACAGCCGGTACGGGCGGGCGAACGTCCAGATCCGCGGGATCGTGCCCTTGCGCACCGATCGCGGCGCATCGGCGCCCCGGATGACGCCGCGCATGAGCCCCATGGGTCGCTCCATCGGCCACCCCCTTCACTTACACCGTTGCATACTGCTCGCGTCAACGCGCTCCGGTGGTGACGTAGTCCCGCCGGAGCGCCAGCGGGGTGACATTACTGACGCCGGACGTCAGCGATGTCACCCCGCTGGAAGACGGATCGGGCCGGCAACGGCTGCCGTGCTCAGCCCTGCCCGGCCGCCAGCGACCGCAGCCGCCGCAGCTGCGCCGCCCGCTCGGCCGCGCGGGCGTCCGCGGCGCTCAGGTCGGCGGCACCGGCGAGCAGCGCCAGCGTCTCGGACGCGGCCTTCGGCGGCGCGGCGAGCAGCGAGGCGGCGAGCGCGTCGACGGCAGCATCGAGTTCGGCGAGCGGGACCGACCGCAGCGCGAGCCCGGTGGCGACGGCCTCCTCGGCCCCCACCCGGCGGCCCGACAGGCAGATCTCGACTGCGCGGGCGTACCCGACGGCGCGCACGAGCGGCTGGGTGCCACCGAGGTCGGGCACGATGCCCAGGGTCGGCTCGGCCATGCAGAACTTGACGTCGTCGGCCACGATCCGCAGGTCGCAGGCCAGCGCGAGCTGGAAGCCGCCGCCGATGGCGTGGCCCTGCACGGCGGCGATCGTGACCCGGGCGGGGTCGCGCAGCCACGCGAAACCCGCCTGGAACGCGGCGATCGTGGCGTCGGCCTCGGCGTCCGGGAGCGTGGCGATGCTCGCGATGCCCGGCGTGCCGTCCGCCGCAGTGGCGGTGAAGAAGCTCTTGTCCAGACCCGCCGAGAACGCGCGCCCGGCGCCGCGCACCACCACCACCCGGACGTCGTCGGGCAGGGAGGCACCGGCCACGCGCAGCGCCTCCCAGGTCTGGGGCGTCTGCGCGTTGAGGACCTCGGGGCGCGCGAGCGTGATCGTCGCTCGGGGCCCCGCCACGTCGAGGGTGAGCCCGCCGCGGGTCAGGATGTCGATCTCCGGTGTCGTCGTCACGCCACCCAGGCTACTGCCGGGTAACCCGGAGCCCCAACGGCCGGCCGTCGCCAGCACCCGGTGCGCCCGGATCACGGGCGCACCGGGTATCGGCGAGCGGTACTACTTCTTCTTGGTGCGGGTGGCGCCCCCGCGCCCCCGCAGTGTCACACCCGTCTCGCTGAGCACGCGGTGCACGAACCCGTAGGAACGGCCCGTCTGCTCGGCGAGTGCGCGGATGCTGGCACCCTTCTCGTACTTCTTCTTCAGATCGGTCGCGAGCTTGTCGCGCTGGGTCCCGGTGATCCGGGCGCCCTTCTTCAGGTCGGCCATGCTGACCTCCTCAGCTGGTCGCGGGGCGACCGTGACCCGGGGCCGGACGGCTCCTCGGTGCGGCAATGATCGTCCACCCGCTGGGCCGGGGCCAGGAGATCCACTCGATGATCGGTGAGCGGTTCGCCCGAATGGATCACGCGGACGGGTGATCATTCGCACTGCGAGATCATCACAGCGTCACCCCGTCGCCACCTTCTCGTCACCCCCGGCGCCGACAACGGGCCGCCGCACCCTGATCGGGTACCCCACCGGCCATGTCGGTCACCGGCGGAGGTATCCGAACGGGTGGTGATGATCGGACCTGATCCGCCGATCAGGCCAACTGCACGAGCTCCAGGTACTCCGCCGACCAGAGGTCCTCGGTGCCGTCGGGCAGCACGATGACCTTGTCGGGGTGCAGCGCCTCGACGGCCCCCGAGTCGTGCGTGACGAGCACGACCGCGCCGGTGAAGCGGCGCAGCGCGTCGAGCACCTGCTCGCGACTGGCCGGATCCAGGTTGTTGGTGGGCTCGTCGAGCAGCAGCACGTTGGCCGCGCTCGACACCAGACCCGCCAGCGCCAGCCGCGTGCGCTCGCCGCCCGAGAGCGTGCCCGCGAGCTGAGACAGCTGATCACCCGAGAACATGAACGAACCCAGCAGCGTGCGCAGCTGCTGCTCCGGGGTGTCGGGCGAGGCGTGGCGGACGTTCTCCCAGACCGTGGCACCCATGTCGAGGGTGTCGTGCTCCTGGGCGAAGTACCCGGTGCGCAGCCCGTGGCCCGGCACGACCTTGCCCGCATCGGGAGTGTCGACCCCGGCCAGCATCCGCAGCAGCGTGGTCTTGCCGGCACCGTTGAGCCCGAGCACCACGACCTTCGCGCCGCGGTCGACGGCCAGGTCGACGCCCGTGAAGACCTCCAGCGAGCCGAACGCCTTCGACAGGCCCTCCGCCGTGAGCGGCGTCTTGCCGCAGGGGGCCGGGTCGGGGAAGCGGATCCGCGCCGTGCGGTCGTTCTTGCGCGTGGGCTCCAGCGCCGAGAGCATCTGGTCGGCCCGGCGGGCCATGTTCTTGGCCGCGACCGCCTTCGTGGCCTTGGCGCCCATCTTCAGCGCCTGCGTGTGCAGGACCGCGGCCTTCTTCTCCGCGTTGGCCCGCTCGCGGCGGCGGCGCTTCTCGTCGGTGGCGCGCGCCTCCTGGTAGCGCCGCCAGTCCATGTTGTAGACGTCGACCTCGCCGCGCGTGGCGTCGAGGAACCACACCTTGTTGACCACCGCGGCCAGCAGCTCGGTGTCGTGGCTGATCACCACGAGCCCGCCGTCGTGGGACTGCAGGAACGAGCGCAGCCACGTGATCGAGTCGGCGTCGAGGTGGTTGGTGGGCTCGTCGAGCAGCAGCGTGGTGGCGCTCGGCGCGCCCCCGCCGCCGCCGTCGGACGCGGCGAACAGGATGCGCGCGAGCTCGACGCGGCGGCGCTGGCCACCCGAGAGCGTCTCGATCTCCTGCGTCAGCACCCGCTCGGGCAGGCCCAGGTGGGCGCAGATGCGGGCCGCCTCGCTCTCGGCCGCGTACCCGCCGAGCGCGGAGAACCGCTCCTCGATGCGGCCGTACTCGCGCACCGCGCGGTCGTTCTGCGCGCCGTCGACCAGCTCGGCCATCGCCGTCTGGGCCTTCTCCATCTTGCGCAGCATCTCGTCGAGGCCCTTGGCGGACAGGACGCGGTCCTTGGCCGAGACCTTCAGATCGCCTTCGCGCGGATCCTGCGGGAGGTAGCCGACGGGGCTGTTGGAGGTGACGCTACCGCCGTAGGGCTCGCCCTCACCGGCGAGCACGCGCATCGAGGTGGTCTTGCCGGCGCCGTTGCGGCCGACGAGGCCGATCCGATCGCCGGGCTGGACGCGCAGGGTGGCGTCGGACAGCAGGATCCTGGACCCAGCACGCAGTTCCAGGTCAACAGCGGTGATCATGAGAGAAAACACTCCAGAGGACGTTCGGCGGACATGCGAGAGGGCCGAAGCGCAGCTACTGGAGAAGGATCACGCCTACGAGGCTACCGGCAACGTCCAACGGAATGCGCAGGCAGGGGCCCGCACATGACCGATCTCACGGGCTACAGGACGGCGGCGTCGGTCCACAGGCGGCCGCTGCGGCCCGTCAGCACGTCGAGCAACGCGGCGGCCTGACCGTCGGTCAGCGAGGCGACGTAGTCGATCACGGCCCGGCCCCGGGCGAGCGCGTCGACGGTGGCGGGCGCGGCGAGCGGCGTGTACTCCGCGCGAGCCAGCTCGACGAGGTCGTGCAGCCGCGGCGGCAGGCGCGGGCCGTCCTCCTCACCCAACCAGGAGTGCAGCGCCTCGACGAGCCCCGCGAGCACCGTGGCCTGACCCCGCTGGTGCGACGCGAGGTCGGGTCGCAGCAGCACGAACCGCTGGTGCACGAACTTCAGCACCGCCACCTCGTGCCACTGCGCGACGCCGAGCGCCACGTGCGCCGAGCGCACCGGCGGGTCCGGGCTGACGATCACGCCCGCCACCAGCCGCGACGTCCAGCGGGCCGAGAACTCGGCGACGGCCCGCTCGGCGGCCATCGACCCGTCGAACGACGTGGCGAGCAGCCCCTCGACGAGGTCGGCGTGCACCCGGTCGACGGCGGCGGCGAACGCGTCGTCGTCGTAGGCCCAGCCGTCCTTGTCCGCCAGCCGGCGCCGCAGCCGTTCCAGGTCCGAGCCGGGACCGGCCGCGCCCGGCTCACGCCGCCACCCGGCCAGCTCCGCCGCGACGCCGGTCTGCTGCAGGACCCCGACGCGGTGGAAGTCCTCCAGGTCGTGGATGGCGTAGGCGATGTCGTCGGCGGTGTCCATCACCGCCGCCTCCACCGTCTGCTGCCACGGCCCGATCACGTCGGCGAACACCGCGCGGCTGTCGATCAGGTCGTCGAGCTCGGTGGAGTAGGCGGAGAACTTGGCCGACCCGGCGTCGCGGGCCGACGCCAACGGGCCGGCGCCGCGCGGCGGCAGCGCCGCGGCGCTCGGGTGCGGGTCGGGGAAGCCCAGCCGCGCCCACGGGTACTTCAGGATCGCCGCACGCACCGCGGCGGTGAGGTCGAGCCCGGTGCCGCCCGGGCCGTGCAGGTCGATCGTGGTGACGATGCGAAAGCTCTGCGCGTTGCCCTCGAACCCGTCGGGCAGCCCGAGCCGCTCGCGGGCCAGCCGGTCGAGCACCTGCTCGCCGAGGTGCCCGAACGGCGGGTGCCCCAGGTCGTGGGCGATCGCGGCCGCCTCGACGACGTCCGGGTCGCAGCCGCCGAGCTTCCCCAGCAACGGGCCGGCGTCGACGTCGGCGCCCAGCCGCTCCGCGATCGCGCGCGCCACCTGCGCCACCTGCAGGCTGTGGGTGAGGCGGTTGTGCACGAGCAGACCCGAGCCGGCCGGGCTCACCACCTGCGTGACACCCGCGAGCCTGGCGAAGAACGGCGAGGCGACGATCCGGTCCCGGTCCACGCGGAACGGGCTGCCCGCCAGCCCCGCACCCGACTCCGCCAGCGCGCTGCGACGCTGGCCCCGCCGCCCCTGATCGATCACACGAGCAGGCTAGGCCTGACCTTGGGCCGCCCGGTCACCCCTGCCTGCGGCCACCGTCTCGACCGGGTACAACCGGGGCATGGCTCCGGGATACGACCTGCAGGATCGCATCCAGAACGGGCTCGACGAGCTCGTGGCGGCCGGCTCCGAGGTCGGGGTGCAGGTGGCGGTCGTGCGCCGGGGCCGGTTGGTGGTCGACGCGGTCAGCGGCGCCGGCGCGACGTCGGACTCCCTGTTCTGGGCCGCCTCCACCGCCAAGTGCGTCGCCTCGTCGCTGGCCCACGTCCTGGTGGAGCGCGGCGTGCTGGCCTACGACCTGCGACTCGCCGACGTCTGGCCCGAGTTCGGGGTGCACGGCAAGCAACACGTGACGCTGCGCCACGTCCTGATGCACACCGCAGGCGTGCCCGGCCTGCCGCCCGACACCACGGCCGCCCAGCTCTGCGACGTCTCGCTGATGTGCGCCCAGCTCGCCGCCGCCACGCCGTGGTGGGAGCCCGGCACCGCGATCGGCTACCACGCGCAGACGTTCGGCTTCCTGCTCGGCGAGACGATCCGGCGCGTGACCGGCGCGACCCTCACCGAGGTCCTGCACGCCGAGCTCACCGGCCCGCTCGGGATCGCCGACGAGGTGCACTTCGGCGTGCCGGCCGCCCTGCTGGACCGGGTGGTGGCGCAGGTGCCTGCCGGGGCGCCCCCGGAGCCCGAGCCGGGCACTCCCCTGGCCCGCGCGTTGCCGCCCGGGGTGCGCCCCACGGCCGCGTTCGCGAACCGCCGCGACATCCTGACCAGCGACATCGCCTCGTTCGGCACGATGTCCGCGCGCGGAACGGCCCGGCTGCTGGCGGGCGAGCTCGGCCATGTCGACGGTGTGGACCTGGTGTCCCCCGACCGGCTCGCGGCGATGGCGGCGCCCGCGTTCAGCGGCCTGGACCAGGTGATGGGGTTCCCCACCACGTGGGCCTTCGGGTACGCGCCCGGCCGGTTCGGCGGCGTCGCGTCCCGGCCGGGGTCCGCCTTCGGGATGGTCGGCGCGAACGGTTCCGCCGCGTGGGCCGACATCGACTCGGGTGTGGCCATGGCCGTCATGCGCAGCCGATTCGTCCCCGGTGACCTGTCCGCGGTCCAGCTCGTCGACGAGGCGGTGGCGCGGGCCTACCCGGGTTGACGGCACACTGCTGCCGGTGGACGTGCTGGTGGTGGGCGGTGGCCCGGCCGGGCGCGCGCTCGCCGGTGCGTGCGCCGGCCGCGGGCTCGCCACGTCGCTCGTCGACCCGGCCCCGGACGCGCCGTGGCGGGCGACGTACGGCAGCTGGGCGACGGAGCTGCCCGCCACGCTCCCGGCCTCGGTGATCGCCGCCGTGGCCAGGGGCGCAGCGGTCGCGCTCACCGCGTGGGACCTCGACCGTGACTACGCGGTGCTCGACGTCGCGGCGCTGCGCCGCCACCTCGACGCGGGACTGGCCGACGTGGACGTCCGCGCGGGGCGGGTGGTCGGGCGCAGCGGTCCCGATTCCGTCCGCCTCGCCGACGGCGGCGAGATCCGGGCCCGGTTGCTCGTCGATGCCGGCGGCAGCAGGCGTCCCCTGCGGCCCGGCGGCACACCGGGCGTCGCGGCCCAGCAGAGCGCGTACGGGCTGGTCGTCGACGAGGTCGTGGCCGCGCCGCTGGTCGAGCCGGGGTCGGCGCTGTTCATGGACTGGCGTCCTGATCACGGCGAGCCCGGCCCCCCGACGTTCCTCTACGCCGTGCCGCTCGGTGGTGGCGCGGTGCTGCTCGAGGAGACGTCGCTGGCCCGGCGTCCCGCGCTGCCGATGCCGGTGCTGCGGCGCCGGCTGCTCGCGCGGCTGGCCGCGCACGGGATCACCCCGGCGCCGGACGCCCGCGCGGAACGCGTCCTGTTCCCCGTCGACCAGCCACGCCACCACACCCGCGGGGTACTGGGCTTCGGTGCGGCCGCGCCGCTGGTGCACCCGGCCACCGGGTTCAGCGTGGCCACGGCGCTGACCGCGGCACCGGCGGTCGCGGCGGCGCTGGCCGGGCCGGGCGACGCGCTGGCCGCCGCGCAGGCGGTGCTGTGGCCGGCGAGCGCGCAGGCGGTGCACCGGATCCGGCGCGTCGGGCTCGAGGCGCTGCTGCGGATGCCGCCCGAGCAGGTGCCGGCGTTCTTCGAGACGTTCCTCGGGCTGCCGGCGCGGCACCGCTGGGCCTACCTGGACGGGCGCACCGACCTCGCCGGCACCCTGGCGGCGATGGGTGCGCTGTTCGGCCGGGCCGACAACCGGCTGCGCCTGCGGCTGGTGGGCCCGGCGGTGCTGCCACCCGCTCCGCCCGCGGCGGGATAGCGCTGCGCCGCCGGTGACGGCGCCAACGAAGTGGCCTCGGCGCCAACGTCACGACATCGGCGCGGTGGCCAACGGGTTGGCGCGGTGCCACCCCGTCCGACCGCGCAGGGCCGCTCGGGATTGCAGGAAAGCCACTTTGCCGCAACGAGGTTGCAGGAAAGTGGCTTTCCTGCAATCCGGCTACCGGGGCGGACGGGGCCTCAGCGCCGCCGCTCCACCAGCACCCGGCGGGTCTCCTCCGACACCGGGGCCGCCAGCACCGCCGTCACCAGGTCGGTGAGGTAATGGGTGAAGAGGCGGTGGTCGGTGCTCGGCTCGTCCTTCGCGCGGCGGCTGAGCTCCACCAGCGCGAAGTGCATCGCCGCGAACCGCCGGTGCAGCGGTGGGCCCACCGACTCCGGCGGCAGCATCGGGGCCACGAGATCGAGCCAGCGCGGCACGCTGCCGCCGGGGTCGTCGTAGACGATCGCGGAGACGGGACTACCGGGCTTGATCATCCGGTTGGTGACGTTGAGCAGTTCCGCGGCGATCTGGAGGTAGCCGCGGCCGCCGTCGTCGTCGGTCAGCTTCGCGATCAGCGGCAGCACGAACGCCGACGCGAGCGCGCGCAGGTCGTCGCGGGCGGCCAGCTCGTACTGGTCGAGCAGGACGTTGCGCCGCGCTCCCACGTCGACGCCGTGCTTGAGCAGCAGCGCCCGCAGCAGCCCGGCCCGGTCGGTGAAGTGGTACTGCAGGGCGGTGGTGTTGCGCTGGCCCGCGGCCCGCGTCACCTCTCGCAGCGACACCCCGTTGACGCCGCGCTCCGCGAACAGCCGCTCGGCGGCCGTGATCAGCGCGGAGCGGGCGTCCTGCGCCACCGCTGCCGGGTTCACGTCGCCACCAGCTCGCCGCGCAGCTGCGCCTTGAGCACCTTGCCCGCCGCGTTGCGCGGCAGCTCCGCGTCGAGGAACCAGACGTGGGCGGGGATCTTGAACGCTCCGATCCGCCCGGTCAGGAACTCCCGCAGCTCCGCAGCGGTGAGCGTCTCCCCCCGCCGCAGCCGGACGGCGGCGCCGACCTCCTCGCCCAGCACCTCGTGCGGCACGCCCAGCACCGCGCACTCGGCGACGGCCGGATGCTCGTAGACCGCGGCCTCGATCTCGGCGCAGTAGATGTTCTCCCCGCCCCTGATCAGCACGTCCTTGGCCCGGTCGACGACGTGGATGAAGCCCTCGTCGTCGAGACGGGCCAGGTCACCGGTGTGCAGCCAGCCGTCGGTGATCGCTGCCGCCGTGGCGTCGGGCCGGTTCCAGTAGCCCTTCACCACGTTGGCGCCCCTGATCCACAGCTCGCCCACCTCCCCGACGGGCAGCGGCTCCCCGATGCCGTCGACGACCTGCACCTCGCAGATCGCCACCGGCTGCCCGACGCTGTCGGGGCGCGCCACGTAGTCCTCCCCGATGTTCGCCGAGGTCAACGACGAGGTCTCGGTGAGGCCGTACCCATTGGACATCCCCAGCCCGGGGATCACCGCCGCGCTGCGCCCGACCAGCACGGGCGGGGCCGGCGCGCCGCCGGTGCCCACCGCGGTGAGGCTGGAGACGTCGCGACGCGCGAGGTCGGGATGGGAGAACAGCTGCGCGGCCATGCTCGGCACGCAGGTCAGCTGGGTGACGCGCTCGCGCTCGATCAGCTCCAGCGCCACGGCCGGATCCCACTTGTACATCACCGCCAGCGCGTGCCCACCCTGGATCGCGCTCAGCAGCACCGAATGACAGCCCGTGACGTGGAAGAACGGCACCGTGACCAGCCGGACGCCCGGTCCGGTCGGCAGGTCGTCGAGCGACCCGCCTGCCCGCAGCACCGACCGGGCGGCGGCGAACATCAGGCTGACCGGGTTGGAGCAGATGTTGCGCTGCGACCCGAGCGCGCCCTTGGGCACGCCGGTGGTGCCGGAGGTGTAGAAGATCGTCGCGTCGTCCTCCGGCTCGATCGCGACCGACGGCAGCTCCGCCGCCGGCGGCACGTCGGCGAGGTCACGCACCCCGGCCGGCAGCGGCCCGTCCGGGCGGGCCACCAGCACGGCGACGTCGAGGCCCGGCAGCACGTCGCGCAGCCGGTCGAGCCGCTCGGCGTCGGCGATCAGCACCCTCGAGCCGCTGTCACGCAGGCCGAACTCCAGTTCCGCCGCCGCCCACCAGGCGTTGAGCGGCACCACCACCGCTCCGACACAGGCCGCAGCGAAGAACGCCACCGACCATTCCGGGTAGTTGCGCATCGCGATGGCGACGCGATCGCCCTTGCGGACGCCGTAGGTGTCGGCCAGCAGCCGGGCCAGTGCCGTGACGCGCTCGGCGTGCTCGCGGTAGGAGGTGCGTTCGCCGTGGTAGATCAGGAACGGCTGCTCCCCGAACGCGCGCGAGGCCTCCAGCATCGACCGCAGGCTGGGCGCGGCGTGCCGCCACGCCCGCAGCGCCACCCCGTCGATCTCGATGCCGACCGTCTCGAACGGCGCACCGGGCGCGGTGAGCACCGGTACGGGATCGGACTCATCGTTGTGCCCCATCGGCACATCCTGCGAGAAAGGCGATGGACGTGGCAAGCAACGCAGATGGTTGCCGCATTAAGGCACTCGACTTACGCTCTGAGCGCGCACCGCCGACGACGCCGAGGAGACGCACATGGCCTGGGACTTCGAGACCGACCCCGACTTCCAGCGCGAGCTCGACTGGATCGAGGAGTTCGTCCGCGACGAGATCGAACCGCTCGACTACGTGGTCCCCAACCCCTACGACATCGCCGAGCCGATCCGGGCGGAGCTGATCCCGCCGCTGCAGGCCGTCGTCAGGGAGCGCGGCCTGTGGGCCTGCCACCTGGGCCCCGAGCTGGGCGGCCAGGGTTACGGGCAGGTCAAGCTCGCGCTGATGAACGAGATCCTCGGGCGGGCCCGCTGCGCGTCGACGATCTTCGGTGCGCAGGCTCCCGACACCGGCAACAGCGAGATCCTCGCCCACTACGGCACGGACGAGCAGAAGAAGCGCTGGCTGGAGCCACTGCTGGCCAACGAGATCGTGTCGGCGTTCTCGATGACCGAGCCGCAGGGCGGGGCCGACCCGAAGGTCTTCACCACCCGCGCGGTGCGCGACGGCGACGAGTGGGTGATCAACGGGGAGAAGTGGTTCACCTCCAACGCGCGCAACGCCGCGTTCCTCATCGTGATGGTGGTGACCGACCCCGACAACCCGCCCTACCAGCAGCAGTCGATGCTCATCGTCCCCACCGACACCCCCGGCGTGGAGGTCATCCGCAACGTCGGGCTGGGCGGCGAGCCCGGCACCGAGGGCGCGCACGGCTACCTGCGCTACACCGACGTCCGGGTACCGGCCGAGGCGCTGCTCGGCCCACAGGGCGGCGCCTTCGTCGTGGCGCAGACGCGGCTGGGCGGGGGCCGGATCCACCACGCCATGCGCACGGTGGGGCTGGTCCGGCGCAGCCTGGACATGATGGCCGAGCGGGCGCTGTCACGCACCACGCAGGGCGAGCAGCTCGCCCGCAAGCAGATGGTGCAGGAGATGATCGCCGACTCGTGGCTGGACCTGGAGACCTTCCGGCTGCTGGTGCTGCGCACGGCGTGGCGCATCGACCGCTACCAGGACTACCGCAAGGTGCGCGGCGACATCTCCGCGGTCAAGGCCATGATGCCCCGCGTGCTGCGCGACGTCGCCTCGCGCGCGCTGCAGATCCACGGCTCCCTCGGGGCGAGCAACGAGATGCCGTTCACCCACTACGTCACCGAGTCGTTCCACATGGGGCTCGCCGACGGCCCCACCGAGGTGCACAAGGTGACGCTCGCCCGCGAGGTGCTCGGCGCCTACAAGCCGTCCGACGACCTGTTCCCGACGCTGCACCTGCCCAAGCTGCGCGACGCGGCCCGGCAGCGCTTCGCCGACGTCCTGACCCGCAACGGCCAGACCGTCTGATGGTCCGGCTCACCAGCCTGTCCCGCTCGGTCGCCGGCTCGGTCGTGATCGTCACCGGCGCGGCGAGCGGGATGGGCCGGGCCACGGCGCACCTGTTCGCCGACGAGGGCGCCCGCGTCGCGCTGCTCGACGTCAACGACCCCGAGGCCGTCGTCGGCGAGATCGTCGCGGCCGGTGGCGAGGCGGCCGGCTGGGTGCTCGATGTCGCGGACCCGGCCGCGGTCGAGCAGGTGGTCGCCGGGGTCGTGCAGCGGTTCGGCGGGATCGACATCCTCGTCAACAACGCGGGCCTGGTCGCGCCAGCCGGCATCGGCGACGACGGCTGGCAGGCGGCCTGGGACCGCACGCTGGCCGTCAACGTCACCGGTCAGGCGCTCATGGTGCGGGCCGCGCTGCCGCACCTGCGCCGTGCGGCCGCGCCGCGGATCGTCAACATCGCGAGCACCGAGGGTCTGGGCGCCACCGCGGGCGCCGGCGCCTACACCGCGTCCAAGCACGCCGTGGTCGGGCTGACCCGCAGCCTCGCCGTGGAGCTGGGACGCGAGGCCATCACCGTCAACTGCATCTGCCCCGGCCCGATCCGCACGGCGATGACCGCCGGCATCGGCGAGGATGACAAGGCGAAGTTCGCGCGACGGCGGGTGCCGCTGCGCCGCTACGCCGAACCGGAGGAGGTGGCGCAGATGACGCTCTCATTGAGCCTGCCCGCGGCGTCGTACTGCACCGGGGTGGTGCTGCAGGTCGACGGCGGGCTGCGGGTGCAGAACACGTGACCGAACCCCAGGGCGTCGATCTCACCGCCGTGGGCACCTGGATGGACGCCCGCGGCCTCCCGCCCGGCCCCTTCGACGAGGTGACGCCGCTGGCGGGCGGCACGCAGAACATCATGCTGCGTCTGCGCCGCGGTGGGCGCAGCTACGTGCTGCGCCGCCCGCCGCTGCACCTGCGCCGTCGCAGCAACGACGCCCTGCTGCGGGAGATGCGGGTGCTCACCGCGCTGGAGCCGACGCCGGTGCCGGCTCCGCGGGTGCTCGCCACCTGCCCCGACCCGGACGTGTCGGGTGGGGCGGTCTTCTACCTGATGGAGGACATCGACGGGTTCAACGCCACCGTCGCGCTACCGGCGCTGCACGCCGGGGACGCCGCCGTCCGGCACCGGATGGGACTCAACACGGCCGCCGCCGTCGCCGCGCTGGGAGCGGTCGATCACGTGGCGGTCGGGCTCGGCGACGTCGGCAATCCCGACGGGTTCCTCGACCGGCAGGTCCCCCGCTGGATGGGTGAGCTGGAGTCCTACGCGCAGCTGCCCGGCTATCCCGGTCCGGACCTGCCCGACGTCGCGGGCGTGGCGGCCTGGCTCGACGCGCACCGGCCCGCTGCACCCCGCCCCGGGCTCATGCACGGCGACTACCACCTGGCCAACGTCCTGTTCGCCCACGACGGCCCGCGGCTGGCGGCGATCGTCGACTGGGAGATGGTGACGGTCGGCGATCCGCTGCTCGACCTGGGCTGGCTGCTGGCGACCCACCCCGAACCCGCTGCGGCCGGGACGAGTGCGATCGCCGCCGCGGGCGGGCTGCCGACCCGGTCCGAGCACGTGGCCGAGTACGCGGCACACAGCGGGCGCGCGCTGTCGCAGCTCCACGATGTGATCGACTTCTACGAGGTGCTCGCCTGCTTCAAGCTGGGCATCGTGCTGGAGGGCACGCACGCGCGGGCCTGCGCCGGGAAGGCACCGAAGGACATCGGCGACCGGCTGCACACCACCGCGTTCGGGCTGTTCGACCGTGCCGGCGCCCTGATCCGGGAGGCCCCGTGACCGACCCCCTGTTCGACCTCACCGGCAAGGTGGCCGTGGTCACCGGTGGCAGCCGCGGCCTGGGCCGGGTGATGGTCGAGGCGTTCGCCGCGCGCGGTGCCGACGTCGTCGTCGCCAGCCGCAAGATCGAGCCCTGCGAGCAGGCCGTGGCGGAGATCGCGCAGCGCCACGGGCGGCGCGGCCTCGCCGTGGCCTGCAACGTGAGTCACTGGGAGCAGTGCGACGCGCTGGTCGACGCCGCCTACGACGCGTTCGGCCACGTCGACGTCCTGGTCAACAACGCCGGGTTGTCGCCGCTGTACCCGAGCCTCGACCAGGTCACCGAGGCGCTGTGGGACAAGGTGATCGGCGTGAACCTGAAGGGCCCGTTCCGGCTCGCCTCGCTGGTGGGCACGCGGATGGCGGCGGGTGCGGGCGGCTCGATCATCAACGTGTCGTCGATCGCCGCGATCCGCCCCACCCCCGCCGAGCTGCCCTACGCGGCCGCCAAGGCGGGCCTCAACACGCTCACCGAGGGCCTGGCCCGTGCCTTCGGCCCGTCGGTGCGGGTCAACGCGATCCAGGCCGGCCCGTTCCTCACCGACATCTCGCATGCCTGGGACCTCGACGCGTTCACCGCGCGCGCCAAGGAGACGATCGCGCTGGGCCGCGGTGGCGAGCCCGACGAGGTGGTGGGCGCGGCGCTGTACTTCGCGAGCGCCGCGTCCTCGTACTGCACCGGAGCGGTACTGCGCCTCGACGGCGGGGTCCGCTAGCTCAGGAGAGCGGCGCGGCCTCCGGCGTGAGCAGCACGATCGGGATCGTGCGGTCGGTCTTGCCCGCGTACTCGTCGTAGAGCGGGAAGATCTGCGCCATCCGGGGCCAGAGGACCTCGCGCTCGGCCGCGGACGCCACCCGGGCGCGCGCGGTGAACCGCTCGGTGCCGGCCTGCACCCCGACGCTCGGGTCCGCCACGAGGTTCGTGAACCACGCGGGGTCCTCGTCGGCTCCGCCCTTGGAGGCGACGACGACATACGCGTCGCCCGAGCGGCCGTAGATCAGGCAGGTGCGGCGCGCCACGCCGCTGCGGCGCCCGGTCGTGGCGAGCACGAGCGTGTGCACCCCGTTGTTCTCGTGTCCCTCGGTGCCACCCGAGGCCAGATAGGTGCGGGTGTGGTCGGCGACCCAGTCCCACTTCGAGTCGGTGGCACGGTCCAGGTCTGCTGCGACGGCCATGTCGGCGGTCCCTTCCAGGGTGTCTTTCGGGGGTATGACGTGGTGGTGCGGCCCGGTGGCCGCTCCGCTGCTGCGGGAACTCCGCTGCTGCGGGAACGGAGCCGGCGGGGCGTTCTCGACATCCACGGTCTGCGGCCGCGGCGTGTCCTCCTCAACCCGGCCCGCGACGGTCGTGGGCGGCGGCCAGCGTCGCCAGCTCCGTGCGGTTGGCGACCCCGAGCTTCGCGAAGACGTGCGACAGGTGCGTCTTCACCGTGCCCCGGCCCATCAGCAGCTTGGTGCCGATCTCCGGGTTGGTGAGCCCCTCGACGGCCAGCCGGACCACCTCCCGCTCGGTGGGGGTGAGGCTGGCCCACCCGCTGCTCGCGCGGCCACGTCGCCCCCGCGTGCGCCGCACGAACGCCACCGCGTCGTCGAGCGAGAGCGCGGTGCCCTCCGTCCACGCCAGGTCGAAGACGTCCGGTTCGAGCGCCGCCCGCAGCCGCTCGACGAGTGCCGCGTGCGCGGGGACGTCGACGGGCGGGCGCGGATACCCCAGCTCCGCGCGGGCCCGGTCGCTCGCGGCGACGATACGGGTGGCCTCGGCGGCCCGGTCGCCGAGCGCGGCCAGTCCGGCCAGCGCGTCGAGGCCGTCGGGAAAGGACGTGCGCAGGCCGTGCTCGACGCGGATCGCCAGCGCCTCGTGGTGCAGGCCCGCTGCCCGGTCCGGGTCCGCGGCGGCGTGCAGATGACCCTGCTGCTCGCGAGCGGCGGCGCCGACCCCTGGCATGTCGAGCAGCGCGGCGAGCGCGACGGCCCGTTCGAGCACGGCGGCCGCGGCGTCCGCCCGCCCGGCGAGGCGCAGCGCCGTCCCGAGCACCGGCAGGGCCAGCGCCGTCGGGTACGTGTCGGCCATCGGCCCCGACGCCGGTGCGGCCCGTTCGAGCCGGCCGACCGCGCGCTCGACGTCGCCGCGGCGCAGCCACAGCTCGCCCAGCACGAAGGCCGTGCCGGGCACCTCGACGCCCGTCGCGTCCATCACGGCGAGGATCGGCTGCATGCGGCGCAGCCCGCCCTCGACGTCGCCTGCCATGCCCTGCAACCGGGCGACGTTCGCGGTGGTGGTGCCGACGCGATGGAAGTCGGCCAGCGGTGCCGCGATCTGCGCCGCGCGCTCCGCCAGCTGCCGGGCGGTGCCGAGGTCCCCCGTGAGCATCGCCGCACCGGACTGCAGCGCCACGACGGTGGCCCCGATGCCGCGGTCCCCGCGCCGGACCAGGCTCGCCGCCGCAGTGGCCAGCACCGGACGCGCCTCGTCGTGCCGATCGCGCAGGTGCAGGATCAGGCCCCGCAGGGCGAGCGCGCCGTCGCGCCCGACCGGGTCGCCTGCCGACTCGGCGATGCGCAGCGCCTCCTCGCTGCGCGCCCAGCCCGCCGCGGCGTCGACGAAGAACAGCGCGACGCCGGTGAGCGCCAGCAGCCGCCCGCGCAGCCGGTCGTCACCGATCTCGGTGGCGATCTCGTAGCCGGCCATGGCCGGATCGAGGTCGAGCGGGGTGGCGGTGTCGGCGATCCCGGCCAGTCCGGCCAGCAGCCGGGCCTGCAGCGCCGTGCGGTCCTGCGGTGCCCGCCGCAGCGCCTGCTGCAGGAACTCGACCCCGTCGCGGGACCGGCCGCGGGTGTTCCAGAGCCAGGCCACCGCGGCGGCCAGCTCCCGTCCCGGCCCGGGATCGGCGGCAGTCAGTCCCCATTCCAGCGCGGCCGCCACGTTGTCGCGCTCCGGTGTGAGCAGCGCGAGCCAGGCGTCGCGGTCGCGGTCGAACTCCGGCTCGGCTGCGGTGGCGACGGCCAGCAGGTGGGCCAGGTGCCGATCCCGGACGGCCGCGGTGTCACCCGTGGCCGCGAGTCGGGCCGCGGCGTACTCCCGCACCGTCTCCAGCATCCGGTAGCGCACCTGCAGGCCGCCGACCTCGGCCACCACCAGCGACGTGTCCACGAGCCGGGAGACGGGGCCGAGCACGTCGGCCTTGGCGCCGACGGCCCGCGCCATCGCCAGCGTGAAGCCCCCGCGGCAGACCGCGAGCGCGCGGAACATCTCCTGCTCGGCGGGGCCGAGCAGATCATGGCTCCAGTCGATCGACGCGGCCAGCGTCTGCTGGCGGGCGGCGACCCCGCGCGGGCCGCGCACCAGCAGGGCGAACCGGTCGACCAGGCCCTCCTCGATCTGGGCCGGGGTGAGCGTGCGCAGCCACGCCGCCGCCAGCTCGATCGCGAGCGGGATGCCGTCCAGGCGGGCGCACAGGCTCCGCACGGCGGTGTCGGTGTCGGTGTCGGTGTCGGCTACGCCCGGGCGCAACCCCCGAGACCGGTCCGCGAACAGCGCCTCGGCATCGGTGGGGTCCAGCACGGGCACCGGCCACACGACCTCGCCCGGCACGGCCAGCGGCTCCCGGCTGGTGACCAGCACCGTGACGTCGGGACAGGCCAGCAGCGCCGCGGCGACCTCCGCGGCCCCGTCGAGCACCTGCTCGCAGTTGTCGAGGCACACCAGCAGCCGCTCGCGGCCCAGCGCCGCCGTGAGCGAGCGCGCCGGTCCGAGCACCGGCTCCACCGCGACACCGAGCGCGGCCGCGACGAGCGCCGCGACGTGCGCGCTGTCGGTGACGGAGGCCAGCTCGACCCAGCACGCACCGTCGGGCCAGTGCCCGGTGAGGTCGGCGACCACCCGCGCGGCGAGCCGGGTCTTGCCGCCACCGCCGACGCCCGTGAGGGTGACCAGCCGCTCCGTACCCAGCAGCTCCGTGACCGCGGCCCGCTCGGCCACCCGGCCGATGAAGCGGGTGGCGGGGGCCGGCAGGGCGGTGGCGCGGGTCATAGGGCGGCCATTCTGCCAGCTCCCTCGGTGGCAGGAGGGCGTCCCTCCTGACGTGCGGGGGCGCCGGCATCGTCCCCGATCGAGTGATCACCCCAGGTCCGCCACCTGCGGCTACTGGCGGTAACCTCGCTGCACGTTCCCCATACGCCGGAGGCTCCCATGCCCGCCTACCGCACGATCGTCGTCGGCACCGACGGCTCCGCCACCTCGCTCGCCGCCGTCGACCGCGCCGCGGCCGTCGCCGGGGACAGCGGCGCCGAGCTGCTCATCGTCTGCGCCTACACCCCGGCCACCCGCGAGGAGACCGCCGGCGCCGAGGACGCGCTCAAGGACGAGGCCTACCTCGTCCGCGGCTGGACTCCCGCGGAGGAGACGCTGCGCACCGCCGAGGACCGCGCCGTCGCCGCCGGGGCGGCGAAGGTCCGCACGCTGGCCGCCGACGGCGCGCCGGTCGACGTGCTGCGCAAGGCCGTCGCCGACTCCGACGCCGACCTGCTGGTCGTCGGCAACAAGGGTCTCAACACCCTCAGCGGACGGCTGCTGGGCTCGGTCCCGTCGGACGTGGCCCGCCGGTCGGGCGTCGATGTCCTGATCGTCCACACCACCTGAGGAACCCGTCATCGCCCGCGCCACCGGCGCCCGTCCCGGCTGGCTGGCCCGCCTCGGCGGGCTGGTCGACAACGCCACGGTCCGTTACGTCGCCGGCGACGGGCCGCTGGAGGAGGCGCTCGAGGAGGTCGTGCTCGGCGGGCCGCGGCGCTACACCCGGCTGCAGCTCAACGAGGCGGCCGGGCTCGAACCCGCTGCGTCGCAGGGCCTGTGGCGCGCGCTGGGCTTCGCCGACGTGCCCGACGACGCCGTGCTGTTCACCGACGGTGACCTGGCGGCGCTGCGGCTGATGACGAAGCTGACCGACGCGGGCGTGCTCGATCCGAGCGTCCGGGAGGCGGTGACGCGGGCGGTGGCGCAGTCGATGTCCCGGCTGACGGAGTGGCAGGTCGGGATGCTGCGCAGCGTCATCGAGACCGAGAGCGACACCAAGGGTGGCCCGGCCGTCACGCCACAGCAGTCGTTGCAGATCGCCGCCGCGCTGGTGCCGACGCTCGAGGAGCTGCAGACCTACGTCTGGCGCCGCCACCTGGCCGCCACGATCAACCGCATGCTCGTCACGTCCGGCGACATCAGCACGGGCGACGACGGCACCACGCCACTGGCCGTCGGGTTCGCCGACATGGTCGGGTTCACCCGCACCACCCGGCGGCGCTCCACCGACGAGCTGGCCGACCTGATCGAGGGCTTCGGCTCCAGCACGAGCCAGGTGATCGCCGGCGGCGGCGGTCGCATCGTCAAGACCGTCGGCGACGAGGTCCTCTTCGTCGCCGACGGCATCGTCGCCGCCGCCGACATCGCGCTGGACCTGCAGGAACGCGTGCGCAGCGAGTCCTCGCTGCCCGACCTGCGGATCGGGCTCGCCGCCGGGCCCGTGCTCGTGCGCTACGGCGACGTCTACGGGGAGGTCGTCAACATCGCGGCCCGGCTGACGTCGCACGCGCGTCCCGACACCGTCCTGGTCGATCGCACCGTCGCCGATGCGCTCGACGGCAACCGCCGGTTCGCGTTGCGCGCAGTGCGCACGCTGTCGGTGCGCGGCTATCGCCACCTGCACCCCTGGTTGCTGGAGCGGCCCTGACGGCGCGCCAGCGGGAGTACTGGCTCCGGGTCAGACCCGGAAACCCAGGGCGCGCAGCTGCTCGCGGCCGTCCTCGGTGATCTTCTCCGGGCCCCACGGCGGCATCCAGACCCAGTTGATCTTGATGTCGTTCACCAGCCCGCCGGTGCCACCGGGACCGGTGAGCGCGGCACGGGCCTGCTCCTCGATGACGTCGGTGAGCGGGCAGGCCGCGGACGTCAGCGTCATGTCGATCGTGGCGACGCCGTCGTCGGCCCGGATGCCGTAGATCAGCCCGAGGTCGACGACGTTGATGCCCAGCTCGGGGTCGACCACATCACGCATGGCCTCCTCGAGGTCGTCGACCGACGGGTCGTCGGCACGCTGAGCGGGCAGCTCCGGCATGCCCGCCGCGCCACGCACGACGTCTTCGGTGTCGGTGGTGGTCTCGGTGTCAGCCATGGACCTGCTCCTTCTCCTCGGTGCTGCGGACGACAGCATCCTTGAACGCCATCCAGCCCAGCAGCGCGCACTTCACTCGTGCCGGATAACGAGCAACGCCGGCGAACGCGACGCCGTCACCGAGCACGTCCTCGTCCGGTTCGACCTTGCCCCGGCCCTGCGTCATCTCCTGGAACGCCGCGAGCACCCGCAACGACTCCTCGACACTGCGCCCGACCACGAGATCGGTGAGCACCGACGCGGACGCCTGGCTGATGGAGCAGCCCAGCGTCTCGTGGGAGACCTCGGACACCGTATCGCCATCGAGCTTCACCCGCAGGGTGATCTCGTCGCCGCAGGTGGGGTTGATCTGCACCGACTCGGCGTCGAACGGCTCGCGCAACCCGGCGCCGTGCGGCGTGCGGTAGTGATCCAGGATGATCTCCTGGTACATCTGTTCGAGCTGCACTACTCCACCCCGAAGAACGTGCGGGCCGCCTTGACGCCCTCGATGAGCGCGTCGACCTCGTCGAGCGTGTTGTACACGTGGAACGACGCGCGTGCGGTGGCGGCCACCCCGAACCGGCGGTGCAGCGGCCATGCGCAGTGGTGGCCCACCCTGATCGCGACGCCGCGGTCGTCGAGCACCTGCCCGACGTCGTGCGCGTGCACGCCGTCGACCACGAACGACACCGCTCCCCCGCGCGCCTCCGTGGTGGCGGGGCCGATGACCCGGACCCCGGGAACCGTGGCCAGCCCCGCGAGAGTGGCCGCGGTCAGCTCCAGCTCGTGGGCGTGCACGACGTCCATGCCGATGGCACCGAGGTAGTCGACGGCCGCCGCGAGGCCGATGGCCTGCGACGACATCGGCGTGCCTGCCTCGAACCGCTGCGGCGGGGGCGCGTAGGTGGTGCCCTCCATCCGCACGAGCTCGATCATCGAGCCGCCCGTGAGGAACGGCGGCAGCGACTCCAGCAGGTCGGTGCGCCCGTACAGGACGCCGATGCCGGTGGGTCCGAGCATCTTGTGCCCGGAGAACACCGCGAAGTCGACGTCGAGCCCGGCGAGGTCGACGGCCATGTGCGGCACCGACTGGCAGGCGTCGAGCAGCGTGAGCGCCCCGACGGCCTTGGCCCGCGCCACCAGCTCGGCCACCGGAGCGATGCTGCCCAGCACGTTGGACTGGTGCGCGAACGCCACCAGCTTCGTGCGCTCGGTCAGCTCGAGCGAGTCGAGGTCGATCCGACCGTCCTCGGTGACCGTGTACCAGCGCAGCGTGGCGCCGGTGCGGCGGCACAGCTCCTGCCACGGAACCAGGTTGGAGTGGTGCTCCAGCTCGGTGATCACGATCTCGTCACCGGGACCGAGCGCGAACCGCTCCGACTCGGGGCCGAGCCCGGTGCGCACCGCGGCATTGCCCATGGCGTAGGCCACCAGGTTGATGCCCTCGGTGGCGTTCTTCGTGAACACCAGCTCGCTCGCGTCGGCGCCGACGAACGCGGCGATCCGCGCGCGGGCCGACTCGTACGCGTCGGTGGCCTCCTCCGAGAGCTGGTGCGCACCGCGGTGCACAGCCGCGTTGTGCTGCTCGAGGAAGCTGCGCTCGGCGTCGATGACCTGGCGCGGCCGCTGCGACGTGGCACCGGAGTCCAGGTAGATGAGTGGCTTGCCCTCCCGCACCGTGCGGGACAGGATCGGGAAGTCGGCTCGGATCTTCTGGATGTCCGGCCCCTGGAGGCCGGCGGTCACGACACCGCTGCTTCGGCGGGCGTCGCGAACCGCACGTAACCGTTGCGCTCGAGCTCGTCGGCCAGCTCCGGACCGCCGGACTCGACGATGCGCCCACCCGCGAACACGTGCACGACGTCGGGGGTGATGTGCTGCAGGATCCGCGTGTAGTGCGTGATCAGCAGGACGCCCACGTCGCCGCCCGCCTTGTAGCGGTTGACGCCCTCGGACACGACGCGCAGCGCGTCGACGTCCAGGCCCGAGTCGGTCTCGTCGAGCACCGCGAACTTCGGCTTGAGCAGCGCGAGCTGGAGCACCTCGTGGCGCTTCTTCTCACCGCCGGAGAAGCCCTCGTTGACGTTGCGCTCGCCGAAGGCGGGGTCGATGTCGAGGTCGGTCATCGCCTGCTTGACCTCCTTGACCCAGGTGCGCAGCTTCGGGGCCTCGCCGCGGACGGCGGTGGCGGCGGAGCGCAGGAAGTTCGACGTGGAGACGCCGGGCACCTCCACCGGGTACTGCATGGCCAGGAAGAGGCCGGCGCGGGCCCGCTCGTCGACGGTCATCGCGAGGACGTCCTCCCCGTCGAGGGTGACGGTGCCGGAGGTGACCTCGTACTTCGGGTGCCCGGCGATGGCGTAGGCCAGCGTGGACTTGCCCGAGCCGTTGGGCCCCATGATCGCGTGGGTCTCGCCCGCGGAGATGGTGAGGTCGACGCCCTTCAGGATCTCCTTGGCGCCGTCGTCGGTCGCGACCGAGACGTGCAGGTCCTTGATCTCCAAGGTGGACATGTAAGTCAGTGCTCCGTGTGGTGGTGGGTGTCAGACGCCGGTGACGGCGAGCTCGGCCTCGATGGCCGCCTCCAGCCGTTCCCGCAGCTCGGGCAGGGTGATCTTGCTCAGGATCTCGCCGAAGAAGCCCCGCACGACCAGGCGGCGGGCGACGTCGGAGGGGATGCCCCGACTCTGCAGGTAGAACAGCTGCTCGTCGTCGAAGCGGCCGGTGGCGCTGGCGTGGCCGGCGCCGGCGATCTCGCCGGTCTCGATCTCCAGGTTCGGCACCGAGTCGGCGCGGGCGTGCTCGGTGAGCACCAGGTTGCGGTTGAGCTCGAAGGTCTGCGTGTTCTCCGCGGCGGCCCGGATCAGCACGTCACCGATCCACACCGTGTGCGCGGTGGCACCCTTCACGCTCTGCAGCGCGTTCTTGTAGACCACGTTGGACGTGCAGTTGGGCACGGAGTGATCCACGAGCAGTCGCTGCTCCAGGTGCTGGCCCGCGTCGGCGAAGCCCACCCCGGCCAGCTCGGCGTCGCCGCCCGGCCCGCGGTACTTCACGGTGGGGCTGACGCGCACCAGGCTGCCGCCCAGCGCCACCGAGGTGGCCCGCAGCGTGGCGTCGCGGCCGATCGAGAGGTGCTGCGCGCCCACGTGCACGGCGTCGTCGGCCCACTCACCGGTGACGATGAGCGTGAGGCGGGACCCGTCGGCGACGACGACCTCGAGGTTGTCGGCGAGCGTTCCGGAACCGCTGTACTCCACGACCACCGTGGCCGCGGCGTGCGGCGTGGTGCGCAGGTGCAGGTGCCCGGCGGCGGTGGCCCCGACGCCCGGCCCGGTGACCTTCACGGTGACGGGCGCCGGAGCACCGTCGAGCGTGACGACGGTGGCCTCGCGGAACGCCGACCAGGCCGCGGCGGCGACGCGGTCGGCGGGCACTCCGGCGCCGCCGATGCGCGCGTCATCGCGCGTCACGGTCTCGACCGTGACACCCGCCCCCGTGTCCTCGACCGTGACGGCCGCGGTGCCCTCGAACGTGGCCGACCCGTCGTGCAGGCCGTTGATGCGGCGCAGTGGCGTGAAGCGCCAGTTCTCCTCACGACCGCCGGGCACCTCGAAGGCGTCGACGTCGTAGGAGGTGAAGCGCTCGCTGGCGGAGGCGAGCGGCTTCGAGCCCTGCCCCTTCTTCGCCCCGGCCAGTTCAGGCGCGAGACCGGCAACTACCTCGGTCATCCGACCGAACCCTCCATCTGCAGTTCGATGAGCCTGTTGAGCTCCAGGGCGTACTCCATGGGCAGCTCGCGCGCGATGGGCTCGACGAACCCGCGCACGACCATGGCCATGGCCTCGTCCTCGGTGAGACCGCGGCTCATCAGGTAGAACAGCTGGTCGCCGCTCACCTTCGACACCGTGGCCTCGTGGCCCATCGACACCTCGTCGTTGCGCACGTCGACGTAGGGATAGGTGTCGGACCGACTGATCGTGTCGACCAGCAGCGCGTCGCACTTCACCGTGGACCGGGAGTGGTGCGCGCGCGGGTTGACCTGCACGAGCCCGCGGTAGGACGTGCGGCCACCGCCACGCGCCACCGACTTGGAGATGATCGTGGAGGACGTGTACGGCGCCAGGTGCACCATCTTCGCGCCGGCGTCCTGGTGCTGGCCCTCGCCCGCGAACGCGATGGAGAGCACCTCACCCTTGGCGTGCTCACCCATCAGCCACACGGCCGGGTACTTCATGGTGACCTTGGAGCCGAGGTTGCCGTCGACCCACTCCATGGTGGCGCCCTCTTCGGCCTTGGCCCGCTTCGTCACCAGGTTGTAGACGTTGTTCGACCAGTTCTGGATGGTCGTGTAGCGGCAGCGGCCGCCCTTCTTCACGATGATCTCGACGACCGCGGAGTGCAGCGAGTCCGACGAGTAGATCGGCGCCGTGCAGCCCTCGACGTAGTGCACGTAGGCACCCTCGTCGACGATGATCAGCGTGCGCTCGAACTGGCCCATGTTCTCGGTGTTGATCCGGAAGTAGGCCTGCAGCGGGATGTCGACCTTGACGCCCTTGGGCACGTAGATGAACGAGCCGCCCGACCACACCGCGGAGTTGAGCGCGGAGAACTTGTTGTCACCGCTGGGGATGACCGAGCCGAAGTACTCCTTGAACAGCTCCGGCTGCTCGCGCAGCGCGGTGTCGGTGTCGAGGAAGATGACGCCCTGCTCCTCGAGGTCCTCGCGGATCGAGTGGTAGACGACCTCGGACTCGTACTGCGCCGCGACACCGGACACCAGTCGGGCCTTCTCGGCCTCCGGGATGCCCAGCTTGTCGTAGGTGTTCTTGATGTCGGCGGGCAGGTCGTCCCAGGTGGCGGCCTGCTTCTCCGACGAACGGACGAAGTACTTGATGTTGTCGAAGTCGATCCCGGAGAGATCGGCACCCCACCGCGGCATCGGCTTCTTCTCGAACATGTCGAGAGCCTTGAGCCGGAAGTCGAGCATCCACTGCGGCTCGTTCTTCAGTGCGGAGATGTCGGCGACGACGTCGGCGGACAAGCCGCGACGTGCGGTGGCGCCGGCGGCGTCCGGATCGGCCCAGCCGAAGTCGTAGCGGCCGAGCGTCGCGAGCGTCTCCTCCTGGGTGAGTGCC
Organism: Pseudonocardia sp. GCM10023141; assembly: GCF_042653605.1. Lineage (NCBI taxonomy): Bacteria > Bacillati > Actinomycetota > Actinomycetes > Pseudonocardiales > Pseudonocardiaceae > Pseudonocardia > Pseudonocardia sp. GCM10023141. Next base: position 81,721 of record NZ_JBHSIR010000055.1, on the reverse strand, counting down.
TCAGGAGCGGTCGTCATTCGGACTGCCTCCCTCTCAGGGATCGATCCCCTGAAATGGTTGTGGTGGAGTGCTTCCGCCCGGCGTCGGGAACGTCGAGCGGAACGTGGGTGGTGCACGCGGAATCGCCGCGTGCGATGGTGGCCAGCCGCTGCACGTGCGTGCCGAGCAGGTCGGCGAACGCCGCCGTCTCGGCCTCGCACAGCACCGGGAACTCGGCCGCGACGTGCGCGACCGGGCAGTGGTGCTGGCACAGCTGCACGCCCATGCCCCCGGCGCGCGCCTGTGCGGCGTACCCGCGGGTGGTGAGCGCCGTGGCCAGCAGCTCGGCGCGCTCGTCGGGCGACGCCGCGGCGATCTGCGCGGAGGCGGGCCCGAGCAGGTCCTTGACCCGGGTGCGGGCGAAGCCCTGCACCGCGTCGGGGCCACCGAACTCGGCGAGGTAGCGCAGCGCCGCCACGGCGAGGTCGTCGTAGCCATGGCCGAACCGGGCCCGGCCGGCGTCGGTGAGCACGTAGTGGCCCGCCGGGCGGCCACGCCCGCGCGGGCCGCGGGTGGAGGCCTTGCGGACCTCCGCCTCACCGTCGGCGACGAGAGCGTCGAGGTGGCGCCGCACGGCCGGGGCCGACAGCTCCAGATCGGCTGCGACCGCCGCCGCGGTGACCGGCCCCTGCTCCATGAGCAGGCGCGCGACCGCCGCACGGGTGCGCCCGTCACCGGTCGAGTGCCCGTCGCGGGACTCGACCGGAAGCTCGCCGGCGCTTTTCACAACACCAGTGTTGCCTATATCAGGGGGGCGGCGCAACGCGGGCCGCCGGTGGCGTGAGGACGGCCACGTTGCAACAGCGGTGCAACGTTCGGAGCACTGCCGTGGTGTAGGTCCCGCCGCAGGTGGCGCAGCCCCCGGGCGGGCCGCCCCAACCGCCGGTCGGCGGTGCGACCCCGCTCGCTACCCTCTGCTCATGGTCGCACCCGAGCTCGACGGCGCACGCCCGTCGACGCTCCAGGGACCGCCGCGTGACCCTACCCGCATCGTGCGCAGGCTGGGGCTGACCGCCAGCCTGCTGATGGCCGTCGGGGCGCTCGGATCCGGTGCGCTGCCCGTGCCCAACCCGCTCTCGGGGCTGCGCATCCTCGGCCTGCCCGCCCGCAACGCCACCATCGCCATCGCGGTCACCTACACCGGCATCATCCTGATGGTCTTCTGCTGGCTGTGGGTCGGCAAGATGCTGCGCAACAACGGCGCCGTCGCGCCGGCGCCCACCCCGATGCAGCTCGCGCGCACCGCGATCACGTGGATGATCCCGCTCGCCGTGGCGCCACCGATGTTCTCGCGTGATGTCTACAGCTACCTCGCGCAGAGCGCGATCCTCGCCCGCGGGCTGGATCCGTACGTGCTCGGGCCGGCGGCGGCGCTGGGCATCGACGACCCGCTGGTGCGCAGCATCCCCACGATCTGGCGCGACACCCCGGCCCCCTACGGCCCGCTGTTCCTGCTGATGGGGCGCGGGATCACGGCGCTCTCGGGCGACAACGTCGTGCTCGGGATCTTCCTGCACCGGGTGCTGGCGCTGTGCGGCATCGCGGCCATCATCTGGGCGCTGCCACGGCTGGCGCGCCGCTGCGGGCTCGACGGCGGGCTGGCGCTGTGGCTCGGCGCGGCCAACCCGCTCGTGCTGTTCCACCTGGTCAGCGGCATCCACAACGAGTCTCTCATGATCGGTTTCCTGCTCGCGGGCATGGAGATCGGGCTGCGTGCCAAGCCGCGCCTGCTCGATCCGGCGCTGCTCGGCGGGGCCGCCCTGATCGTCTGCGCGTCGCTGGTCAAGCTCCCGGCCCTGCTCGCACTCGGCTTCCTGGGGCTGGAGTGGGCCCGAAGACAGGGTGGGGGGCTGCGCCACATCGTGTCGGTGGGGGCGGTGCTCGCCGCCGTCACCGCCGTGCTCTACATCCCCATCTCCGTGGGCACCGGTGTGGGCATCGGCTGGGCCAAGACGCTCGACACGCCGAGCCTGATCCGCAGCTGGATGTCGGTGTCCACCGACCTCGGCATGATCGGCGGCCAGGTCGGGGTGCTCGGCGGGATCGGGGACCACACCGACGCCGTGCTCGACGTCACACGCGGGATCGGCCTCGCGCTGGCGGCGGTGCTCTGCGTCATCCTGCTGCTGCGCACGCTGCGCGGGCGGCTCGACCCCGTCACCGGCATGGCCGCCGGGCTGGGTGCCGTCGTGATCTTCGGTCCGGTGGCGCACCCGTGGTACTTCCTGTGGGCCGTGATCCCGCTGGCCGCCACGCAGGGACTGCCGCAGTACCGGCGCTGGCTGCTCGGGGCGTCGGCCGTGCTGGCGCTCGTGGTCCCGCCGACGGGAGCCGACTTCAACTTCCGCGCCTACCAGCTGCAGGTGGCGGTACTCGCCGGCGTCGTGCTCATGATCATCGTCCTGATCGTGCAGCGGCGGCGCCTCACGGGGCAGACCGGCGTCGACATCGACGCGCTGCCCGGCCGCGGTCCCGACCAGTAGCGTCCCGACCCGTGGCATCCCGGCCAGTGGGGCGGCGACACCAGGTCAGGGCCGCCGCCCGGCACGCCCTAGACTCCGGCAGGTGAGTCCGACACCGCCCGCGCTCTCCGTACGGGGACTGGTCAAGCGGTTCGGCCGCACCACCGCCGTCGACGGTCTGGACCTCGAGCTCCCGCCCGCCTCGGTGCTCGCGCTGCTGGGCCCCAACGGCGCCGGCAAGACCACCGCCGTCGAGACGTGCACGGGCAACCTCACCGCCGACGCGGGCGAGGTGCGGGTGCTGGGCGTCGACCCGACGGGCGCCCCCGACGCGCTGCGGGCCCGCATCGGCGTGATGCCCCAGGGCGGCGGCGCCTATCCCGGGGTGCGGGCGGGCGAGATGCTGCGGGTCGTCGCCGCGTGCGCCGCGCAGCCGCTCGACACCCGCTGGCTGCTCGAGGTGCTCGGGCTCGACACCTCGGCCCGCACGCCCTACAAGCGCCTCTCCGGCGGGCAGCAGCAGCGCCTCGCGCTCGCTTGCGCCGTCGTCGGTCGCCCCGAGCTGGTCTTCCTCGACGAGCCCACCGCCGGCATGGATCCGCAGGGTCGCCACCTCGTCTGGGAGCTGATCGACGCCCTGCGCCGCGATGGCGTGGCCGTCCTGCTCACCACCCACCTCATGGAGGAGGCCGAGGCGCTCGCCGACGACGTCGTCATCGTCGACCACGGCCGGGTCGTCGCCAACGGCAGCCCGGCGGCGCTCACGGCGTGCGGCCCGCAGCAGGAGCTGCGCTTCCGGGCCCGTCCCGGCATGGACCTCGACGGGCTGGCCGCCGCGCTGCCCGCCGACTACCGCACGGCCGAGCCCCGCGCCGGGCGCTACCTCGTTCAGGGCCGCATCGACCCCGGCGTCCTGTCCACGATCACGTCGTGGTGCGCCGACCAGGGAGCGCTCGCCGACGACGTCCAGGTGGCGCGGCGCAGCCTCGAGGACGTGTTCCTCGAGCTCACGGGCAAGGAACTGCGATCATGACGGCCAACCGCTTCCCCGCGGGCACGTTCACCCCGCAGCCGGGCGCCGGCAGGCCGCTGCGGATGCTCACCGCGCAGGCGGGCACCGAGCTGAAGCTGGCGCTGCGCAACGGCGAGCAGGTGCTGCTCACCCTGCTCATCCCCATCGTCTTGCTGATCGGGCTGAGCCTGCTCGACATCGTGGCGCTCCCGACTCCGCGCATCGCCACCGTCGCCCCCGGGGTCCTCGCGCTCGCCGTCATGTCCACGGCGTTCACCGGGCAGGCCATCGCGCTGGGCTTCGACCGCCGCTACGGGGTCATCCGCAGGCTGGCCGCCACGGCGCTGCCCCGCTGGCTGCTGGTCACCGGGCGGCTCGCGGCCGTGCTCGGGGTGGTCGTCATCCAGACCGTCGTCCTCGGCGGTCTCGCGCTCGCGCTGGGCTGGCGGCCCGAGCCCGCGGGCATCGGCTGGGCGGTGCTGCTGGTGCTGCTGGGCTGTGCCGCCTTCGGTGCGCTGGGCATCCTGCTCGGCGGCACCCTGCGGGCCGAGGTCACGCTCGCCGTCGCCAACATCGTGTGGTTCCTGCTGCTGCTCGCGGGCGGCATCGTGCTGCCGATCGCGCAGCTGCCCGGTCCGCTCGGCGCCGTGGCCTCGGTGCTGCCGTCGGGCGCGCTGGCCGAGGGCCTGCGCACCACGCTCACCACGGGCGCAGCACCGGGCTGGTCGCCGGTGCTCGTGCTGCTGGGGTGGGCGGTGGCCGCCACCGCACTGGCCATCCGCACGGTCCGCCTGCGCTGACGCGCACCGCGGCCGGGCACGTGGGCCCCATCCCTTAGGTTGCGCGGGTGAACTCGCCGCAACCGGCCGGACCGACGATCGGCACCGGCCGGACGCAACCGCGCGGGCGGACGCTGGTCGCGCAGGTCGCGGCGCCGCTGCGGTCGCTGATGGCCAACCAGGCCAGCAGCGCGGGGCTGCTGCTCACCGCCACCGTCATCGCGCTGATCTGGGCCAACTCGCCGTGGGCCGCGACCTACGCCGAGTTCTGGGAGACCCAGCTCGCGGTCCGGGTCGGCAACGCCGAGCTCGCGCTGGACCTGCGCCACTGGGTCAACGACGGCCTCATGGTGTTCTTCTTCTTCGTCGTCGGGCTCGAGGTCAAGCGCGAGCTCGCCATCGGCGAGCTCACCGACCGGCGCCGGGCGGCGATCCCGGTGGTCGCGGCCCTGACCGGGCTCGCCGTCCCCGCCCTGATCTTCCTGGCGTTCAACCCCACCGGCGCCGCCGCCCAGGCCTGGGGGGCGGTGATCTCCACCGACACGGCGTTCCTGCTCGGGGTTCTCGTGCTGGTGGGCCCGGCCTGCCCGTTGCAGCTGCGGCTGTTCCTGCTGACCCTCGCCGTCGCCGATGACGTCGGGGCGCTCACGATCATCGCCGTCTTCTACACCGACCACCTCGCGATCGGCCCGCTGCTGCTCGCCGTCGCCGGGCTCGGGCTGATGCTGGTGCTGCGGTTCGGGCTGAAGGTCTGGCGCGGTCCCGCCTACGGGGTGGTCGGCGTCGGGATCTGGATCGCGATGTACGCCTCGGGCGTGCACCCCACCATTGCCGGTGTCGTGATCGCGCTGTTCTCCCCGGCCTACCGGCCGCGCCGCGACGACGTCGAGGACGCCGAGCGGCTCACGCGCGCCTTCCGGCAGTCCCCCAACGCGGAGTTCGCCAGGGCGGCCCGGCTCAGCATCGACCGCTCCGTCTCGGGCACCGAACGGCTGCAACTGCTCTACCAGCCGTGGTCGAGCTTCGTGATCGTGCCGGTGTTCGCACTGGCCAATGCCGGCGTCACGCTGGATGCGACAGCGCTGCGGGCGGCGTGGGCGTCGCCGGTGACGCTCGGCGTCATCGCCGGTCTGGTGCTCGGCAAGGGCATCGGGGTGACGTTCGGCGTCGCCGCCGCGGTCCGGCTGCGCCTGGGCACCCTGGCTCCGGGACTGGGCGCGTGGCAGCTCGCCGGCGGGGCCGCGCTCTCGGGCATCGGCTTCACGATCTCCCTGTTCATCATCGACCTGTCGCTGCCCGACCGGGCGCTCGCCGACCAGGCCAGGATCGGCGTGCTGGTCGGATCGTTGCTGGCAGCGGCGCTGGGCTGGGGGGTCTTCCGGCTCGGCGACCGGTTGCGCGGCCCGCAGGCGTCGATGCGACCGACCCGGCTGGACCCACCCGTCGACGTCGAGCGCGACCACATCCGCGGGCCCGTCGACGCCCCCTTGACGCTCGTGGAGTTCGGCGACTTCGAGTGCCCGTTCTGCGGCCGGGCCACCGGCGTCGTCGAGGAGCTGCGCGAGCGCTTCGGCGACCGCCTGCGCTACGTCTTCCGGCACATCCCGCTCGAGGACGTCCATCCGCACGCGATGCTCGCCGCCGAAGCGGCCGAGGCGGCGGCCGCGCAGGGACACTTCTGGGCGATGCACGACCGGCTCTTCGCCCACCAGGACGCGCTCTCGGCGCTCGACCTGCTCGACCACGCCGCCGCCGTCGGCCTCGACGTGCAGCGCTTCAGCCGTGACCTCGGCGATGCCCGCTACGCCCGCCGCGTCCGCGACGACGCCGCGTCGGCCGAGGCGAGCGGCGTGGGATCGACGCCCACGTTCTTCGTCGGCGGCCACCGGCACACCGATCCCTACGACGCCGAGACGCTCGCCGCGCGGCTCCTCGCATCCGCCGGCGGGCTCGGTGTCGAACCGGCGCACCGCGACGGGGCCCCGATGGCCGTAACGACGCCGATGCTCGGCAACAGGCGCAGCGACGAGCAGCGCGGCGAGCAGATGGCCGACGCCACGCTCCCGGAGGGGGACCGGGAGACCGACGACCCCGACGGGTCGTTCCCGCGCCTGCCCTCGGAGCTGTTGGACCTGCTGGAGCGCCACGGGGTGCGCCGCAGCGTCGCCGTCGGGGACGTCCTGTTCCGCGAGGGCGACCCCGGCTACGACTTCTTCGTCGTCCTCGACGGCCTCGTCGCCGTGGTCGAGGACCTCGACCGGGCCAGCAGCCGGGTCCTGTCGGTCAGCGGCACCGGCCGCTTCCTCGGCGAGCTCAACCTGCTCGGCGACCAGCCCGTCTTCCTCTCCGCGGTGGTGACGCGGCCCGGCACGGTGATCGACCTCGACGTCGCGGGCCTGCGCGCGGCGTTCGCCGAGTCCCCGCGGCTGCACGACATCGTGCTGCGCGCGTTCCTGCTGCGCCGCTCCCACCTGCTCGCCGACGCCGCCGACCTGCGCGTCATCGGCCGCGGCGCCGACCCGCTCACCGGAGAGCTGCGACGCTGGGCCGCGGCGAACGCCGTGACGCACGCCTTCACCGACCTCGACGAGGACACCGGCGCCGGCAGCCTGCTCGACGAGCTCGGGGTGGCCGCGACCGACACCCCCATGGTGACGCTGCGCGACGGCACGATCCTGCGCCGACCCTCCACCGACGATCTCGGCCGCGCCCTCGGCTAGACCCACCCAGCCCGACCTCGCACACCCGGCAGTGTCGTCGCACACCGCCCACACCGTGCGACGACCCCGCAACGTGTGCGACGTCAGCGTCGATGGCCGCGGCCGATCCGCTCCCGCAGCATCGCGGCGACCGGGTCGAAGTTGGTCAGATCCGCCCAGATCCAGCGCACGACGGCGTGATCCTCGGCCCGGATCGCGTCCTCGCGCACCTTCTCCTTCCACACCACGTCGCCGGGTTCCTGGCCCGGTTCGAGCAGCCGGCCGTACTTGACGCGGCCGTCGAACTCACCGACCACGCCGGGCCACCAGAAGTCGACGGTTCCGACGAACCGACCACCGCGCGTCAGCACGGTGTGCTGCAGGTCGGGCGGAGGCAGCCCCGCCAGCCGCATCTGCACCCGGCTCAGCGACTCCCCCGGGTTGTCGGCGCGGCCGTCGGCGAAGGTGAGGATGCGCCGGGCCGCTGCCGCACCCGGCCGGCGCTCACCGAGCGCGTCGACCAGTTCCGCATGCGTGACCGTTCCGGTGTGCAGCGCCGAGTCGGCGATCACCACCGCAGGCGGCATCGGCAGGGACCGCGCGTTGTCGGCCACCGTCCGCGCCAGCGAGGTGACGCGTAGGCCGTGCAGCGAGACGATCTCGTGGGGGGCGAGCGTGGCCGCATGGACGTGGATCTGGCGCCCGATCCGCACCCCGCTGCGGCGATGCCGGGTGACGTGCACGCGGTCCAGGGACACGCCCCAGACGTCGAGCCCGTGCAGGACGGCCGCCGACACGTGGCTCAGCACCGCATCAGGGGCGAGCTCCCGCGCAGCGGCGAGCGCCTGAAGCAGGTGCTGGTCCTCCGGTCGTGGCGGGAGGCCCGTGGCGTAGGCACCACGGCGGAGCGGCACGAGCGAGCCCGCCCGCAGCCATCGGCGCAGCTCGTCTTCGGTGACGCCCGCCGCGAGCAGCGACCGCCTCCACTGGATCCCGGATGTCATGGGCCAAGGTTGACGACCAGGGCGCGATCGCGGGCCCGAACGCGCAAACCCGCTCGACATCGCATGCTCTCTCCCGACGTCGCACGGCATCCAACCCCTGCGACGACCTGCGAGATCGTGCGAAGACCTCCGACGGTGTGCGACGTGTGCACCCGCACACCCCGCCCGACCTCGCAGAGGCTCTCCCGACCTCGCACGGCGCCCAACCCCTGCGACGACCGGACAGGGTGTGCGAGGACGCGACGCCGCCGTCTACGACGACCCGTAGAAGATCGCCGGACGCCGCCGCATACCATCTCGGTGTGTCCGTCATCGCTCGCCTGCCCGGTACCTCGGCCGTCGTGATGCGCCGCATCGCCATCGCCGCACTGGTCGCGGAGGTGGGGGTGGCGATCGGCGGGGCCACGGTGCGCGTCACCGGTTCCGGGCTCGGCTGCCCGACGTGGCCGGAGTGCTATCCCGGCAGCCTCGTGCCCACACCGCACTCCGACGTGGCCGCGCTCAACCAGTGGATCGAGTTCGGCAACCGGCTCCTCGGCGTCGCCGTGGTGATCATCGCCGGCATCTGCCTGCTCGCCGCGCTCAACCTGCGGCCCCGGCGGCGCCGCGTCACCCTGCTGGCGCTCGCGCAGCCACTCGGGGTGGTGGCGCAGGCCGTGATCGGCGGGATGACGGTGCTCACCGGCCTGGTCTGGTGGAGCGTGTCGCTGCACTTCCTCGCGTCGATCATCCTGGTCTGGCTGTCGGTGCTGCTGGTCGACGCCACCTCCGACGGCGACGGTCCGCGGCACCTGCTCGTCGGGCGCCCGGTGCGCGGGCTCATCGCCGCCAGCTCCGCGGTGCTCGCCGCGCTGCTCGTGGCCGGCACGCTCGTCACCGCCGCCGGGCCCCACGCCGGCGACGCCCGGACGCCGCGCCTCGACATCGGCGTGCCGCAGCTCGCCCAGCTCCACGCCGACCTGCTCTTCGGCTACCTCGGCCTGCTGATCGGCCTCGGGTTCATGCTCCGCGCCGTCGCCGCACCGCAGCGGGTATGGCGGCGCTACCTCTGGCTCGTCGCGCTCGTGCTGCTGCAGGGCGCGCTCGGCGGCACGCAGTACGCGCTGGGCGTTCCCGAGCTCCTCGCTGCGCTGCACGTGCTCGGCGCGGCGCTGGTCACGCTCGGGGCGGCCGCCGTCTGGTCCGCCACCACGGCCCGCCCGCCGCTCGTCACGGCCGCCGCGACGGCTCCGGAACTGGCCGAGGCCGCCCGCACCTGATCGTCTCGGCCGGGGAATGATGAGCCGGTGCGCGCCATCCAGATCACCACCACCGGTGGACCCGATGTCCTGACCCCCGCCGACCTGCCCACCCCCGAGCCCGGCCCCGGCCAGGTGCTCGTCGAGGTCGCCGCGGCGGGCGTCAACTTCATCGACACCTACCAGCGCCAGGGCATCTACCCGATCCCGCTGCCCTTCGTTCCCGGCATGGAGGCGGCCGGTCGCGTGCGCGCACTGGGTGCGGACGTCACCGACGTCGCCGTGGGCGACCGGGTCGCGTGGGGCGACGTCGCGGGCAGCTACGCCGAGCTGGCCGCGGTGCCGGCTGCGCGCGTCGTCCCGGTGCCCGACGGGATCACCGACGAGCAGGCCGCCGGCGCGATGTTGCAGGGCATGACCACGCACTACCTGCTCCACGACAGCTACCACGTCCGGCCCGGCGACGACATCCTCGTGCACGCCGGCGCGGGCGGCACCGGGCTGCTGCTCACCCAGCTGGCCACGGCGCTCGGGGCCCGGGTGATCACCACGGTCTCCAGCGCCGAGAAGGAGGCGCTGTCGCGGGCCGCGGGCGCGTCCGACGTCGTGCGCTACACCGAGGTCGACGACCTCGCCGCGGAGGTTCGCGCGCTCACCGGCGGCACGGGCGTCGCCGCGGTCTACGACGGCGTGGGCGCCACCACCTTCGACGCGAGCCTCGCGAGCCTGCGCATCCGCGGCACGCTCGTGCTGTTCGGCGCCGCCAGCGGCCCCGTGCCCCCGGTGGACCCGCAGCGGCTCAACAGCGGCGGGTCGCTGTTCCTCACCCGGCCGACGCTGGCCCACCACGTCATCACCACCGAGGAGCTGCGCACCCGCGCCGCGGCGGTGCTGGCCGCGGTGGCCGACGGCACGCTCGACATCCGCATCGGCGCCCGCTACCCGCTGGCCGACGCGAAGAGCGCGCACGAGGACCTGCAGGGCAGGCGCACCACCGGCAAGGTGCTGCTCACCCCCTGATACATACTCGGCTGGTGACGGAGAACCCGACCAGCTTCCATGACCTGCAGGCCTTCCAGGCGCTCCCCCGCCTGTCTGGCCTCGCGCTCTCCCCGGACGGCACGCGCCTGGTCACCACCGTGGCCACGCTCGATCCCGAGAAGACCCGGTTCCGACCGGCGCTGTGGGAGATCGACCCGACCGGAGAGCAGCCCGCCCGGCGGCTCACCCGCGGTCCGAAGGGCGAGTCGTCGCCGGTGTTCACCCCCGGCGGCGACCTGCTCTTCGGCTCCGCCCGTCCCGACGCCGAGCGCAAGGACCAGCCGGCCGACGAGCCGCCCGCGCTGTGGTGCCTGCCGGCGAGCGGGGAGGCGCACGTCGTCGGCACCCGCCCGGGTGGGGTGGGTGGCGCGGTCGTCGCCCGCAGCGCGGGCACCGTGTTGGTCACGTCGATGACGCTGCCCGGCTCCGTCACCACCGAGGACGACGAGACGCGCCGCAAGGCCCGCCGGGAGCAGAAGGTGTCGGCGATCCTGCACACCGCCTACCCCGTGCGCTACTGGGACCACGACCTCGGTCCCGACCAGCCGCGACTGCTCACCGGTGATCCGACGACCGACGGCCCGATCGTCTGGAACGACCTCACGCCCGCCCCCGGGGCCGCGCTGCGCGAGGGCTCCTACGACATCACCCCCGACGGCTCCACGGTCGTGGCGCACTGGGCACGCCCCGAGACCGGCGGCGCCCAGCGCCCGACCCTGGTGGCCATCGACGTCAGCACCGGCGCGGTGCGCCCGCTCGCCGACGAGGCGGGCCTGGAGTTCTACGGCCCGGTCATCAGCCCGGACGGCCGGTTCGTCGCCTGCTACCGGGAGTCGCGCTCCACCCCGACGGAGCCGACCGACCTCGCGCTCGTCGTGCTGCCGATCGCGGGCGGCGCCGCTCGCGACCTCACCGCAGGCTGGGACCGCTGGCCCGGGGCGTTCGCCTGGGCGCCTGACAGCGCCGCGCTGATCGTCACCGCCGATGACAACGGGCGGTCCCCGGCGTTCCGGTTCGACCTCGACGGCAGCGGCCCGGCCACGATCACGCGCCTCACCGGCGACCACGGTGCGTACTCCGACCCGCAGGTCGCGCCCGACGGCTCCACGGTCTACCTGCTGCGCAGCGCCGTCGACGCCCCGCCCGCACCCGTCCGGATCGACGCGCACACCCCCGACCAGCAGCCGGTGCCGCTGCCGGGCCCGGCCGCGTCCGGCCCGCTGCCGGGCACGCTCACCGAGGTGCAGTCCACCGCCGCCGACGGCACGCCGCTGCGGTCCTGGCTGGTGCTGCCCGACGGCGCGTCGGCGGCGTCGCCCGCGCCGCTGGTGCTGTGGATCCACGGTGGCCCGCTCGGCAGCTGGAACGCCTGGTCGTGGCGCTGGTGCCCGTGGCTGCTCGCCGCCCGCGGCTACGCGGTGCTGCTGCCGGACCCGGCACTGTCCACCGGCTACGGCCTCGACTTCATCGCGCGCGGCTGGGGGCAGTGGGGCGGCGCGCCCTACACCGACCTCATGGCGCTCACCGACGCCGCCGTCGCCCGGCCCGACATCGACGCCGACCGCACGGCCGCGATGGGCGGCTCCTTCGGCGGGTACATGGCCAACTGGGTGGCGGGCCACACCGACCGGTTCGCCGCGATCGTCACGCACGCGAGCCTGTGGGACCTCGAGGGCTTCGGCTCCACCACCGACGACGCCAGCTACTGGGCGCGGGAGATGACCGCGGAGATGGCGGCCGGCAACAGCCCGCACCACAGCGCCGACGCGATCGTCACCCCGACGCTGGTGATCCACGGTGACCGCGACTACCGCGTACCCATCGGTGAGGCCCTGCACCTGTGGTGGGACCTGGTGTCGCGCCACGAGGGTGACCCGGCGCAGCTGCCCCACCGGTTCCTCTACTACCCCGACGAGAACCACTGGGTGCTCACCCCGGGCAACGCGACGGTCTGGTACCAGACGGTGCAGGCGTTCCTGGACCACCACGTGCTGGGCAAGGGCTGGGAGACCCCGGACCTGCTGCGGTAGCGCCGCCCCCGTGTCACGCCCCCGGCAGCAACGCCACCACCTGGTCCTTGAGCCGCAGCAACAGCTCCCCCAGCCCGGGCACCACGAGCGCGGCCAGCAGGAACACCGCCACGGTCAGTGCCGGCGCCACCAGCCAGAGCTCCACCGCCCCGCCGGTGCGGAACCGCAGCGGCCGCGGGGTCCCGACGGGGTACCAACTGCGCTTGCGGATCCGCAGCGGCCACAGCAGCGGCGCGCCCGACTCGGTGATGGCGTCGCCGACGGAGTGCACGAGCATCCCGAGCGTCACGGCCGAGCCGAGCCACCCCGCGGTGCCCGCCGTGCCGCCCGGCACGAACTCCTCCACGGCGTAGGTGAACCCGGCCGCGATCACCAGCGACGGCGGGCCGGGCACCATCGCGTCCAGGCCCTTGATCGCGAGCGCGATGCACACGAACAGCGTGCCGAGCAGCACCGGCGTGCCCCAGCGCGCCGACGCCGCATTGATCCCGACGCCGAGCAGCACGGCGGCGACGGCCGTGTGGGTCAGACCGCGATGGGTGCCGCGGCCGGTGTCGCGGCTGCCCCGGGTGAGGTCATAGGTGACGGCCGAGAGCGGCCGCACCACCCGGCTCGCGATCCACGACGCCACCGAGAACCGCCGCGTCGCCACCGAAGACGGGTGGTCCAGGTCGGGCAGCAACGCCGCACCCGCGCACACGGCGGCGAACGTGACGATCCCGCCCGCCGTGGGGTGCAGGCCCGCCAGCTGCGGCGCGTACCCCGCCACCACCAGCCCGAGAGCCGCACCGGAGGTTGCATGGCTGATCCCGAGCACTGCGTCCACGCTAGCCGTCGTTCACCCGTCCGAGGTGGTGCCACGCCGCCGCGACGCGGTCGGCCGCGGCCAGCAGCTGGCGACCGACGGGTTGCAGCTCGATCGCGGCGCAGATCAGCCCGGTCGAGACGCGCTCGACCACTCCCCACTCCCAGATCGCGCTCGCGTCGAGGCCCGTCCACGCCGCCAGCCGGGCGGCGCGGTCGAACGGTTCCCGCTCGGCGAGCAGCTCGACGGGGTCCTCGCGCATCAGGACGCCGAGGTCGTACTCCGGCTCCGCGAGCAGCCCGTCCGGGTCGATCAAGGCGAACCCGCCACCCGCCTCCAGCGCGTTCCACTGGTGCACGTCGCCGTGCACCAGCACCGCCCGCTCGTCGTCGTGCGCGGCGATGCACCGCTCGGCACAGCGCACCGCCTGCTCGACGGCGCGCTCGCTGCACGGCCGGTCGAGCCGTTCCCACTCGCGAACCACGTTGGGATGATCAGCTTGACCACCACCGGCGTCGCGTCGCGCAGGATCGCCCGCGCGACGAAGGCCTCCGTCCCGCTGTCGTAGGCCCGACCGATGCTCATCGACCACTCGCGCTCCAGCTCCGCGAGCACGCCGGGAAGCGCGGCCAGCCACGCCGTCGCGCCGACCGAGCGGGCCTTGTTCTGCACCAGCACCGGGACGTCGACCACGGCGCCACCCTCGCAGACCGCGCAACCGGACGCGCCGGCTCTACGCCAGCCTGCGCAGCCCGCCCAGCACGCGTTCCATGAGCACGAGGTCGGGGCCACCCGTGCTCGGCGCGCGGTGGACGGCCACCGCGCCCGCGGCCGCGAGATCGCCGACGAGCACGCGGGCCACACCTAACGGGATCCGCAGCAGTGCGGCGATCTCTGCGACGGCGCGAGGCTCGCGACACAGGGCGAAGACGCTCTGGTGCTCCGGATCGGGTGTGGCCCGCGGGACGGCCGAGATCAGCGTCTCGAGGCCGAACTCCCACGGCGACCGGGTCCGACCGCCGGTGAGGACGTAGGGCCGCACGGCGACGCCGGACGCGACGAGCTCCGCTGGCTCCGGTTCGACGCCGGGCAACGGCGGCGAGACGAGCTGCAGCGGCGGAGGCGCGTCGACTGCGGGTGCGGCGAGCGGCGCCACCGCACGGGGCGTGCGCTTGCGGCGGGTCGCTCCGCCGAACCGGGCTCCCGTGAGCCCGACGGCGGGTGCGGGCTCCGGCGGCGACGAGACCACCGCGAACACGTCGGTGGCGGCGTCGATGGCCGGGTCGGTGTCGGGGAGGGCCTTGGCCTTCCGGCGCCGCCCGGCGCCGCCGAACCGCGCGCCCGTGAGGCCGACCTCGGGCCCGTCGTCGCGCTCGACCACGATCATCCGCCGGCACCTCCCGCCCGCCGGGCGCCTGCCCGTCGGGATCACCGTGGCGTCGTCGTGTTTCGGTTCTGTTGCCTGCGGGTTCCACCATCGTGACTTCTGGTCACGATCACTCACGGAACGTGACACCCAGGGGTCAGCCCAGGCCGAGCATGTCCAGGATCGACTGCGCTCCCAGCGTCGGGGTCAGCTCACCGGAGCGCACACCCTGCTCCAGCCGCGGGAGCTGCTCGCGCACCCCTGGGTCGGAGCGCAGCCGGTCCATCAGCTGGTCGCGCACCATCGCCCACATCCACTCCACCTGCTGGCGGGCCCGCTTCGCCGCCAGGTCACCGCCGGCCTCCAGCGCGGCCCGGTGCTCCACGACCTTGTCCCAGACCTCACCCATCCCCGCGCCGGACTGCGCGCTGCAGGGCAGTACCGGCGGGCGCCAGTCGGCAGGCCCGGGCGCCATCAGCCGCAGCGCGCTGCTCAGCTCGCGGGCAGCACCCTTCGCCTCGCGCTCGTGCGGCCCGTCGGCCTTGTTGACGGCGACGACGTCGGCGAGCTCGAGGATGCCCTTCTTGATCCCCTGCAGCGCGTCGCCGGTGCGCGCGATCGTGAGCAGCAGGAACGTGTCGACCATCCCGGCAACGGCCACCTCGGACTGGCCGACACCGACCGTCTCGACCAGCACCACGTCGTAGCCCGCGGCCTCCATCAGCACGATCGTCTCGCGGGTGGCGCGGGCGACCCCGCCGAGCGTGCCCGCGCTCGGGGAGGGCCGCACGAACGCGTGCTCCTGCGTCGACAGCTTCGCCATGCGGGTCTTGTCACCGAGGATCGACCCCTTGGTCCGGGTCGAGGACGGGTCGACGGCCAGCACCGCCACCCGGTGCCCGTCGCCGGTCAGCCGGGTGCCCAGCGACTCGATGAACGTCGACTTCCCGACCCCGGGAACGCCGCTGATCCCCACGCGCTGCGCCCCGCCTGCGTGCGGCAGCAGCTCCATCAGCATCTGCTGCGCGGACTGCCGATGGTCGACGCGGCTGCTCTCCACGAGCGTGACGGCGCGCGCCAGCACCGCCCGGTTGCCGTCCAGCACGCCCTTGACGAGCTCCGGGACGTCGATGGTGCGAGCCATCAGTCTTGGAGGCTCGCCGTCAGCTTCTGCAGCAGGTCCACCGCAGCCTCGGCGATCACGGTGCCCGGCCCGAAGACGGCGGCGGCCCCCGCCTCGTGGAGCGCGGGGTAGTCACCGGGCGGGATCACGCCCCCGACGACGACCATGATGTCGCCGCGCCCGAGCGCCGCGAGCTCGTCGCGAAGCTGCGGAACCAGCGTGAGGTGCCCGGCGGCCAGCGAGTTGACGCCGACCACGTGCACGTCGGCCTCGACGGCCTGGCGGGCGACCTCGCCGGGGGTCTGGAACAGCGGGCCGACGTCGACGTCGAAGCCCAGGTCGGCGAAGGCGGTGGCGATCACCTTCTGGCCGCGGTCGTGGCCGTCCTGGCCCATCTTCGCCACCAGGATGCGGGGTTGGCGGCCCTCCTCGGCGGCGAACTCCTCGACCAGCTCGCGGGCGCGGTCCATGGCGGGATTCTTCCCTGCCTCCTCGGAGTACACCCCGGAGATGATGCGGATCTGGCCGGCGTGGCGCCCGAAGACCTTCTCCAGAGCGTCGGAGATCTCCCCGACCGTGGCCATGGCACGGGCCGCGTCGACGGCCAGCGCGAGCACGTTCTGCTCGTCGGTGCGCGGCGAGCCCTCGGCGATCGCGGCCGCGGCGTTGGTGAGCGCCTGCAGCGCGCTGTCGACGGCCCGGTCGTCGCGCTCCTCGCGCAGCCGCCGCAGCTTCTCGATCTGCTGGGCTCGGACGTCGGCGTTGTCGACCTTGCGTATTTCGATCTCCGCAGCGTCGTCCTCGACGTCGACGACGTACTTGTTGATGCCGATCACGGGCTGGCGCCCGGAGTCGATCCGCGCCTGGGTGCGGGCGGCGGCCTCCTCGACGCGCAGCTTCGGGATGCCCTCGTCGATGGCCTGCGCCATGCCGCCGGCGCGCTCGACCTCCTCGATGTGGCCCCACGCCCGGCGCGCCAGGTCGTGGGTGAGCCGCTCGATGTAGTGGCTGCCACCCCACGGGTCGATCACCTTGGTGGTGCCCGACTCCTGCTGCAGCAGCAGCTGCGTGTTGCGCGCGATGCGAGCGGAGAAGTCGGTGGGCAGCGCGAGCGCCTCGTCGAGCGCGTTGGTGTGCAGGCTCTGCGTATGGCCCTGCGTCGCGGCCATCGCCTCGATGCAGGTGCGCACCACGTTGTTGTAGACGTCCTGCGCGGTGAGCGACCAGCCCGAGGTCTGGCAGTGCGTGCGCAGCGACAGCGACTTGGCATTGAGCGCAGGACCATGTGGCGGCTCGAACTGGCTCACCAGCTTGGCCCACAGCAGCCGGGCGGCCCGCATCTTGGCCACCTCCATCGAGAAGTTCATGCCGATCGCCCAGAAGAAGCTCAGGCGCGGGGCGAACTTGTCGACGTCGAGACCGGCGGCGATCCCGGCGCGGAGGTACTCGACCCCGTCGGCGAGGGTGTAGGCCAGCTCGAGGTCGTTGGTGGCCCCGGCCTCCTGGATGTGGTAGCCCGAGATCGAGATCGAGTTGAACTTCGGCATCTTCCGCGAGGTGAACGAGAAGATGTCGGAGATCATCTGCATCGACGGCTGCGGCGGGTAGATGTAGGTGTTGCGGACCATGAACTCCTTGAGGATGTCGTTCTGGATCGTCCCCGTGAGCTGCTCCGGTTTCACCCCCTGCTCCTCGGCCGCGACGATGTAGAGCGCGAGCACGGGCAGCACGGCGCCGTTCATCGTCATGGACACCGACATCTTGTCCAGCGGGATGCCGTCGAAGAGCTGGCGCATGTCGTAGATGGAGTCGATGGCCACCCCGGCCATGCCGACGTCACCGGCCACGCGCGGGTGGTCGGAGTCGTAGCCGCGGTGGGTGGCCAGATCGAAGGCGATCGAGAGGCCCTTCTGCCCGGCCGCGAGGTTGCGCCGGTAGAACGCGTTGGAGGCCTCCGCCGTGGAGAACCCGGCGTACTGGCGCACCGTCCACGGCTGCGTCACGTACATCGTGGGGTACGGGCCGCGCAGGTAGGGCGTGATGCCGGGGTAGGTACCCAGGAAGTCCAGCTCGGCGGTGTCGCTCGCGGTGTAGAGCGGCTTGACGCCGATGCCCTCCGGCGCGTCCCATACCGGCGGCTCGGCGGCCCCGGCCAGCGCGTCGGACCAGGTGGCCGTCGGCGCCGCGGTGGCGAGGTCGACCTTCGTGAAGTCGGGGATGCTCACTTCGCCTCCGGAGATCCATCAAGAGCGGCATCGAGAGCGGCGTAGACCGCGCCGATCGCGGCCGGGGCGTCGCAGCCGGCGAAGAGCTGGCCGTCGACACCAGGGATGTCGGCCTTGCCGGCCACCAGCACGTACCGAGCGCCGGCGGCCCGCAGCGCCTCGACCGTCTCGGCACCGCGCTCGGTGTAGAGCGCGTCGGTGGAGCAGAGCACCGCCACCGGGGTGTGGGCCTGCTCGAACGCGGCGACGACGTCCTGCGCCGTCTCGGTGGGACCGGCCTCGGGTGCCGCGATCCCGCCGGCCTGCAGCAGGTTGCGGGCGAACCCGGCGCGGGCGGTGTAGGCGGCGAGCGGGCCCAGCGTCGCGAGGAACGCCTGCGGGCGCGATCCGGCATCGTCGAGGATCGTGTCGGAGCGGTCGCGGAAGGACTCGTAGACCTGCGCCGGGCGGTAGACGGGCAGCCCACCGTCCTCGTCGAACAGCGGGAGCGGCTCGCGGACCACGGGCTTCTCGTCGAGGTCGGGGAACTCGCTGACGCCCGTGATCGGCACCTTGCGGGTGGCGATGGCGCGCTCCCGGGCGGCTCGCACCGCGGCGGTGCGCTCGGCGACGAGCCCGGAGTCGAGTGCGGCGACCACACCGCCCGCGGCCTCGATCTCCTGGAAGAAGGCCCATGCCGCGGTAGCGACGGCGTCGGTGAGCGACTCGACGTACCAGGAGCCGCCCGCCGGGTCGATCACGCGCGCGAGGTGGGACTCCTCCATCAGCAGCGCGTGGGTGTTGCGCGCGATGCGGCGCGAGAACGGGGTGGACGCCCCGAGCGCGGCGTCGAACGGCGCCACGGTGACCGCGTCGGCGCCCCCGACACCGGCGGCGAAGCCCGCGATCGTGCCGCGCAGCAGGTTCACGTACGGGTCGCGCCGGGTGAACATCACCGGCGACGACACGGCGTGCTGCGCCTGCGCGGTGTCGGGAGCGGCGCCGCAGGCCTCCAGGACCCGCGCCCAGACGCGGCGGGCGGCGCGGAGCTTGGCGATGGTGGCGAACTGCTCGGCCGTGGCGGCATAGCGGAACTCCAGGGTGCGGGCCGCCGCGTCGACGCCGAGACCCGCGTCGACGAGCGCCCGCAGGTAGGCGACACCCGCCGCGAGGGAGAAGCCGAGCTCCTGCGCGTCGGAGCCGCCGGTGTCGTGCACCGGCAGCGCGTCGACGACGATGGCCTTGACCTTGGGGAACTCCTCCGCCACCCGCTTCGCGACGGGAACGACCGACGCGACGTCCGGGCCGGCGCCGGTGCGGGCGCGCAGCCCGATCGGGTCCAGCCCGAGCGTGCCGAGCAGGTCGGCGGGCGCCACGGGCTGCTGGTCGGCGAGCGCGAGGAACGCCTCGGCGGCCACGCCGGCACCGCCGTCGTCGACGATCACCGGGGCGAGGTCGAGCAGCACGCCCTCGAGCGCGACCGCCAGTTCGTCGGCGGTGATGCTGCCGGTGCCCACCCGCAGCCAGATCGACGTGACCCCGTTCTCGAGGTCGGCCAGCACCGCCTCGTGCAGCACGCGGGCGTCGGCGCCGGCGTGGCGCTGCCGGACGTCCCAGCCGCCCGCGGTGACACCCGCGGCACGGGAGCCGCGGGTGAAGGGGCGCAGGCCGGGCACACCGGCAGGGGCCGCGCCGGCAGCGTCGGTGGCGGTGTAGAGCGGGCGGACGCGGATCCCCTCGGGGGTCGTCCACGTCAGCTTCTCGACACCGGAGCCGGGCGCGGCGTCCTCGCCGAGCCGCCCGGACCGCCGCAGCACCTGATCGACCAGCCCTGCCCACTGTGCCTCGTCGGCAGGGGGGAACCCCGCCGCGAGCGAGAGCACGGCGGCGTCCCCCACACCCGCCTCGGCGACCTCTCCGGCGTTCATCTTCCAGCTCCTCCGCCCACCGCGGCCGCTGTGCCGCAGTGGTCGGAGTGTAATGACGCGGTAGCGCTCCCCACCCGCTCAGGCGAGTGTGATCGCTGTCCCCTTCACGGCGATCGAGGCGCTCGGCAGCGGCTTGGGAGCGGGCCCACCTGCCACCGAACCGTCGGCGATGCGGAACTTGCTGCCGTGGCAGGGGCAGTTGATCGTGCCGCCCGCCACGGCCGTCACGGTGCAGCCCTGGTGCGTGCAGGTCGTCGAGAACGCCTTGAAGGTGCCCGCGACGGGCTGGGTCACCACCACGCCCTTGTCGGCGAAGATCTTGCCGCCACCGACCGGGATGTCGGCCGTGGTGGTCAGCGCGCCGCCCGCGGCAGGCGCCGCACCCGCTGCGGGTGGGGCCCCGCCTGCCGCCGGGGCGGGGGCCGCCGCGGCCGGACCGCCCGCGCCGTAGCCCGCGCAGCCGGTCACGGCCACGGCCGCGCAGGCGGTGCAGGCGCCGGCCAGTACGGCGCGGCGGGTCAGGTGCTCCATCGTCGTGCTCCCGGAAGTTCGTGTGGTGGGTCGGGGAGGTGCCGAAACGGTCAGAAGGTGATGCCGCTGGTGGCGAAGAACCACACCGAGGACGTCAGCCACAGCGCGGTGAGCGCGGTGAACACGGCACCGCCGAACAGGGGCAGGGTCCATCCGGGTGTGCCCTTGCGGGTGAGCAGCAGCATCTTTGCGACGAACGCGCCGTAGAAGAAGCAGCCGAACAGCGAGTGGATCAGCGTGCGGGGCTCGGCGGGCTGGAAGCCGAGCGCGTAGAGGCAGTGCACGGCGACGGGCACCGAGATGATCACGGCGGCCCGGCCCGACCAGCGGTGCAGCGGGCTGATCCACGCCGGGGCCGGCGACGACCCGCGGTACATGACGAAGGCCGAGCCGAGCTGGACGAGCGCGAGCACGAACGCCAGCGTCGCCAGCCACGCCTTCGCGGCGACACCGGAGGAGAACCCGGCGATGTTGAACGCGAAGAAGGTGGCCTCGTGGTAGCGGCCGTACACCCCGATCCCGACGCTGACCAGCGCGGCGAGCGCCGCCGCGACCAGCACCGCGCCGATGTTGGGAGCAGCGGGTGCAGCGGGGGCGGGGGGTCCGGTGGGGGGTCCGGCCGGGGCCAGCTGCCCCGTTCCCATCGGGCCGGGTGCCGTCCCGGGTCGCAGCGGCGGTCCCGGGTACGGGGCACCCTGCTGGCCCGGCGGGATCAGGTCCTCGCGCCGGATCGGACGGGTCGGTTCGTCGTTCATCACTTCGCCACCACCTGGGAGTCGCCGTCGAGCGTCTCGACGGTGACCGGGACCCCGTCGATGGTCACTGCTGCGGGTCGGGCCGGGTCGAGCACCGGTGCGGGGCTGCGCTCACCGCCGGCGTAGCGGATGCCGGTCTGGGTGCCGTCGGGCAGGACGATCCAGCCGATCCGGTTGGCGACGCCCTTGACGTCGGCCCGGCCCTGGTAGAGCCCGGCGGGCGTGTCGACGGTCTTCGCGGCGTAGGGCCACTGCTTCCCGCCGACGGCGATGGTGCCCAGCGAGTTGGCTGCGCTCGCCGAGCCGGTGATCGTCGCACCGTTGGGGCCGGTCAGCGACAGCGTCTCTCCCGAGACGGTGCCCTCCAGCCAGGCCTCCACCTTCTTGCCGTCGCAGACGTAGGCGACGGCGCGCCCGTCCTTGATCGCGATGGCGACGGTGACCTCGTTGCCCGACGAGCGCCCGGCGTACACGCGCTGCACGGCGGCAGCGGGCGGTTTCGTCGGGGTGGCCGCGGCGGCCGGGGGTGGCGCGGTCGTGGTGGCGGCCGCCGGTGCGGCAGCGGCCGCGGCGGGAGCAGGGTTGTTGGCAGGATCGCCGGCTCGGTTGACCACGAACAGCAGCCCGCCGAGCACCGCGACCACCAGCAGGGTCAGCAGGGGTCCGTAGCGCTTCATGCCGACTACACGAGCGAGGACCATGCTCGGTTCATCGCAGTTTCCGCTCCGCTAGTGTCGGCGGGGTTCCTGGTCCCGTGAGGGGGGTTGATGGCGGTCAGCAGCGCTCCCGGCGGCGCACGCGGGCGGCCTGACGCCGACGAGGCGCTGGTGCACACGGTGTACGCCGAACACGGGCGCGCGCTGCTCGCCTACGCCACCCGGTTGCTCGGTGACCGCGCCGCCGCCGAGGACGTGGTGCAGGAGACCCTGATCCGGGCGTGGCGCCACCCCGAGGTGCTCACCAACGGCAAGGGGTCGGCGCGCGGCTGGCTGCTGACCGTCACCCGCAACCTCGTCACCGACCGGATCCGGGCGCGCGCGGCCCGCCCGAAGGAGGTGGCCGAGGACCCCACCGCACCGCCCGTGCAGCGCGACCACGCCGACAGCGTCGTCGCCTCCGTCACGGTTCTGCGTGCGATGGACGAGCTCTCGGAGGACCATCGAGGCGTGCTCCAGCAGCTGTACTTCCAGGGCCGCAGCCTCGTCGAGGCCGCCGACGCGCTCGGCATCCCGGCCGGCACCGTGAAGTCGCGGTCCTACTACGCGCTGCGGGCACTGCGCGCCACCCTGGCCGACAACGGTCAAGCACCCGGGGGGATGTCGGCATGAGCGGGCGCGAGCACGACCCCGCCACGGGCCACGACCGCGTCGACCTGGGCGCGCACGCGCTGGGCCTGCTCGACGCCGACGCGGCCCGCGCCGTGGAGGAGCATGTGGCGAGCTGCCCATCGTGCCGCGCCGAGTGGGAGGACCTCCACGCCATGTCCGTCCTGCTCGACGACGTGCCACCGGAGGCCTTCCTCGACGGCCCGCCCGACTCCGACCTCGTACTGGCCCGCACGCTGCGGCAGATGCGCAGCGAACGGGCGAGCAGCAGGCGGCGCCGGCTACTCGGGATCGCCGCGGCGGCCGTCGTGGTGGCCGGGGCGCTGCTCGGCGGCGGGGTGGCCGTCGGTCGCGCCACCGCCCCACCGGTGGCCGTGGCGCTGCCACCGGCCGCTCCCCTGCCCGCCGGCACGCTGACGCTGGTCGGCAACGGCGTCGAGGGCACGAGCATGCAGGCCACCGTGGCGCCGGCCCGCAACTGGGTGCGGGTGGTGGCGAACGTGCGCGGAGTGCCGGCAGGCGAGCACTGCCGGATCATCGTCGTGGCGAAGGACGGCACGCGCGAGACCGCAGGCTCCTGGATCGTGCCGGTCACGGCCGAGACCAACGGGGTCACGCTCAACGGCTCTGCCGCGGTGGCGGTGGGCGACGTCGCCGCCGTGGTGGTGGAGAACACCGAGGGCACGGAGTACCTGCACCTCAACGCCTGAGCGCGGCATCGCCGCAGCGGCGCGAGGACTCCCGTTGCCGGAAGGTCCCCGCCGGCAGATCAACAGGGAGGGCACCACAGCCACCCGGCGCGGACGAGCCGCATCCCGCGGTCCTCGGGACGGCGCTGTGGTGCGGGTGATCAACGCCCACTGGTTCCGTGTTGACCATGAGCCAGTGGGCGTTGATCAGCGCGTTCGCCGCCGAGCGCGTACTGGCTCATGATCGAACCGGAACCGGTGGGCGTTGATCACTCGCCCGGCGCGGCGGGCTCTCGCAACGGGGCCGGCGCGGGGGCGTCGGGTGCGGTTCCCGGTAGGTCCCGCTGGTAGGCCGCGTTCGGATGGGGATTCTCCGGACAGCCACTTTCCCGCAACCTCGTTGCAGGAAAGTGGCTTTCCTGCAACGCCCAGGTGCCGCCCCGCACGTGATCTCCCCCTCCTCGCATCCTTCTTCTACATGCGGTAGAACTACTACAGAACGTAGAAGTTCGCGCGAGGAGGCACTGCGGTGGACACGCTGGACCTGTCCCGGTGGCAGTTCGGGATCACGACGATCTACCACTTCCTGTTCGTGCCGCTGACGATCGGGCTCTCGGTCGTCGTGGCCGCGCTGCAGACCGCGTGGCACCGCACCGGCCGTCCCGAGTACCTCAGCGCCACGCGCTTCTTCGGGAAGCTCTTCCTCATCAACTTCGCGATGGGGGTGGTCACCGGCATCGTGCAGGAGTTCCAGTTCGGGATGAACTGGAGCAGCTACTCCACCTTCGTCGGCGACGTGTTCGGTGCCCCGCTGGCCATGGAGGCCCTGCTCGCGTTCTTCCTCGAGTCCACGTTCCTCGGGCTGTGGATCTTCGGCTGGGATCGGCTGCCGCGCCGCGTCCACCTCGCCACCATCTGGATCGCGGCCATCGGCTCCAACCTGTCGGCCTACTTCATCCTCGCCGCCAACGCCTGGATGCGACACCCCGTCGGCTTCACCGTCGACCAGCCGGTCGGTGGCGGACCGGCGCGGGCCCACCTCACCGACATCGGCGCGGTGCTGGTCAACCCGCAGGCGCTCTCGACCTACCTGCACGTCGTGAGCGCCGCGTTCGTGGTCGCCGGGCTGTTCGTCGTGGCCGTCAGCGCCTACCGCCTCCTGCACCACCCCGAGGAGAGGCCGACGTTCCGCCGCACCCTGCGCGCCGGCCTCGCCGCCACGACGATCGCGGGTGCGCTCGTCGTGTTCTCGGGCGACAACCAGGCCAAGCTCACCGCCGAGTACGAGCCGATGAAGCTCGCCGCGGCCGAGGCGCAGTGGGACACCCAGGCCCCCGCCGGTTTCTCGCTGTTTGCCGTGGGCGACCTCGCGACCGGCCGCAACGTCGTCGACGTCGAGGTGCCCTACGTGCTGAGCTTCCTGGCCACGGGCACGATCAACGGCGAGGTCCAGGGCATCAACGACCTGCAGCAGAAGTTCGAGGCGCAGTTCGGTCCGGGCGACTACCTGCCGAACATCCCGGTCCTGTACTGGTCGTTCCGGCTGATGATGGGACTGGGCTTCGCCGCGATCGGCGTCGGCGTGGTCGGGCTGTGGCTCACCCGCAGGGGTCGCCTGCCCCAGCAGCGCTGGCTCTACCGCCTCGCGATGCTCGGCCTGCCGGCCGCGCTGGCCGCCAACATCTTCGGCTGGGTGCTGACCGAGATGGGCCGCCAGCCCTGGACGGTCGTGGGTGAGCTCCTCACCGCCGCCAGCGTCTCCCCCGGTGTCAGCCTCGGCGAGGTCGCGTTCTCGCTCTCGGCGTTCACCCTGCTCTACGGCGTGCTCGCCGTCGTCGAGTCGCGGCTGCTGCTGCGCTACGTCAAGGCGGGCCCTGCCGCGGTCACCCCCGACCCGGCCGCCACGCGCGTCCCCGCGTTCGTCTACTGAGAATCGATACCGAGGAGACGATCATGGACCTGCCCACCATCTGGTTCGTCGCCATCGCGGTCCTGTGGACCGGCTACTTCGTGCTGGAGGGCTTCGACTTCGGCGTCGGGATCCTGCTGCCCGTACTCGGCCGCGACGACACCGACCGCCGCGTCATGATCAACGCCATCGGCCCGGTGTGGGACGGCAACGAGGTGTGGCTGATCACCGCGGTCAGCGCGATGTTCGCCGCCTTCCCCGCCTGGTACGGCGCCACGCTGAGCGGGTTCTACGTCCCGGTGCTGCTGATCGTGCTCGCGCTGATCGGGCGCGGTGTCGCGTTCGAGTACCGCGGCAAGGGCGACGGCGCGACCTGGAAGGCCCGGTGGGACGCCGCCATCGTCGTCGGCAGCGCGGTTCCGGCGTTCCTCTGGGGGCTGGTGTTCGCCAACATCCTGCGCGGCGTCGAGCTGGGCGCCGACGGTGTGGTGCGGTCGAGTCTGCTGGACCTGCTCAACCCCTACGCCCTGCTCGGCGGCCTCACGACGCTCGCGCTGTTCACCCTGCACGGAGCGTTCTTCCTCGGGCTCAAGACCGACGGGCCGGTGCGGCGCCGCGCGCTGCGGACGGCGCGGCGCGTCGCGCCCGTGGCCACCGCGGCGGTGTTCGCGTTCCTGGTCTGGACGCAGGCCGAGCGCGGCCTCTCCTGGGTCGCGATCGCCGTCGGGCTCGCCGTGACGGCACTGCTCGCCGCCGCCGTGTTCGCCGGCAGGCGCCGGGAGGGCTGGGCGTTCGCGGCGACGGCCGTGGCCATCGCGACGTTCGGCGTGGCCGTCTTCGGGTCGCTGTTCCCGACGCTGCTGCCCTCCACCGCAGGCGCGGCGTTCGACCTCACCGTGACCAGTGCGGCGTCAGGGCCCTACGCGCTGGGGGTCATGAGCGTGGTCGGTGCGGTGTTCCTGCCGCTCGTCATCGGCTACCAGTCCTGGAGCTACTGGGTCTTCCGCCGCCGGGTCACCCGCGCCCACGTGGGTGCCTGATGGCCCCCCTCGACCCACGCCTGGTGCGCACCGTCGGCTCGGTCCGGTCGCATCTGGTCATCACGGTGGCCTGCGGCGTCGCCACCACCGCCGCGATCGTCGTGCAGGCGTTCCTCATCGCCCGCATCGTGGCGGGCGCGACGGACGGCACCGCCGGCGTCGCCGCCGCGATCGCCACCGTGGCCGCCATCGCGCTGGCCCGCGCCGCGCTGTCCTACGGCGCCGAGACCGCCGCGCTGCGCAGCGCGGCGTCGGTGAAGTCCCAGCTGCGGCGCCGGCTCGTCACGCACGTCACGCGCCCGGCAGCGGACCCGACGGCCACCGACGCCGGGGCTCTCACCACGCTGGCCACCCGCGGTCTCGACGCCCTCGACGACTACATCGCGCGGTACCTGCCCCAGCTGGTGCTCGCGGTGCTCGTGCCGGTGACCGTGCTGATCGTGGTGGCGCGGGCCGATCTGCTGTCCGCGCTGGTCATCGGCCTGACGCTGCCGCTGATCCCGGTGTTCATGGCGCTGGTCGGCTGGCACACCCAGGCCCGGACGCAGCGACAGTGGCAGCTGCTGGAGCGGCTCGGCGGGCACTTCCTCGACGTCGTCGAGGGGCTCCCGACGCTGGCCGTCTTCCGCCGGGCCAAGGCCGAGGCCGCCCTGATCCGCGCCGCCACCGACGAGCACCGGGTCGCGACGATGGGCACGTTGAAGGTCGCCTTCCTCTCCGCGTTCGTGCTGGAGCTCGTCGCGACCCTCGCCGTGGCGGTCGTCGCGGTCGAGGTCGGGCTGCGGCTGCTGCACGGCGACCTCGACCTGGAGACCGCACTGCTCGTGCTGATCCTCGCGCCCGAGGCCTACCTGCCGCTGCGCGAGGTCGGCGCCCGGTTCCACGCCAGCCAGGAGGGGGTGGCGGTCGTCGAGCGGGTGCTGGAGATCCTCGACGAGGATCCCGCCGGGGACGGTCCCGCCGCTCCCGCCACCGGGCCCGTCGCCCGCCCCGACCGCGTGCGGTTCGAGGGCGTCACGCTCACCTACCCCGGCGGCACCACCGCACTCGAGGGCCTGGACCTCGAGCTGCGCACCGGCGCGACCCTGCTGATCACCGGCCGCAGCGGAGCGGGCAAGACCAGCGTGTTGAGCCTGCTGCTGCGTTTCGTCGAGCCGACGGAAGGTCGCATCACCGTCAACGGTGAGCACCTCGCCGGCCTCGACGCCGACGCGTGGCGCCGCCACATCGCCTGGGTCCCCCAGCACCCCTACCTCTTCGACGCCTCGGTGGCCGACAACATCCGCCTCGGCGACCGCACCGCGTCCGACACGGCCGTGCGCCGCGCCGCCGCGCTCGCCGAGGTCCACGACGTGATCGCGGCCCTCCCCGACGGGTACGCGACCCACCTCGGCGAGCGCGGCACCCGGCTCTCGGCCGGGCAGCGCCAGCGGATAGCGCTGGCCAGGGCGTTCCTGCGCGTCGAGGCCGGGGGCGGGACGACGATCGTGCTGCTCGACGAGCCGACCGCCCACCTCGACCCGGACAACGCCGCGCTGGTGCGCACCGCCGCCGGTCGGCTGCTGCGGGGGCGCACCGGGGTGGTCGTGGCCCACGACGAGGGCTGGAGCGAGCTCGCCGACCACGTCGTCACGCTCGGCGACGTCCACCGGGAGCTGGTGTCGGCATGACGTCGCCGCTGCTGCGCATGATCGCGCTGGCCCGCCCCCGCGGTACCCGGTTCGCGCTCGGGGTGCTGGCCGGCGCGGTCGCCACCGCATCGGCGGTGGCACTGCTGGCCGTGGCGGCGTGGCTCATCGCCACCGCGGCCCAGCACCCGCCGCTCACGGCGCTGTCGGTCGCGATCGTCGCCACCCGGACGCTCGGGATCACCCGCGGGATCGCGCGCTACCTCGAGCGGCTCATCACCCACGACGCCGCGCTCCACACGCTCGCCGACGTCCGCGTCCGCGTCTATGCACGGCTGGCGCGCACCGAGCCGATCCACCGGTTCCGCTCCGGTGACCTCGTCACCCGGCTGGTCGGCGACACCGACGCCACCCAGGACCTGCTCATCCGCGGGCTCACGCCCCCGCTCGCGGCGCTCGTGGCCGGGGCCGGGGTGATCACCGTTTCCACCGCCCTGCTGGCGCCCGCGGGGCTGCTGCTGGCGGCAGGGCTCCTGCTCGGCGGGATCGCGATCCCGCTGGCGGCCGCGGCGGCCGGTCGAGGACCCGGCCGCCGCCGGTCGGCCGCCACCGCCCAGCTCTCGACGGCGCTCGTGGACACGCTGCACGGTGCGCCCGACCTCATCGCCTACGGCGCCATGCCCGGCGCGCTCGCCGGGCTCACCGCGGCCGACACCGAGCTGACCAGGGTGGCCCGGCGCGATGCCGGGCTGCTGGGGATCGGCGCCGGCGCCTCGGCCCTCGTCGCGGGCCTGACCCTGTGGGGGACGCTGCTGCTGGGCGTGGGGGCCGTGGCGGCCGGCACCCTCGACACCGTGCCGCTCGCGGTGCTGGTGCTGACCGCGCTCGCCGCGTTCGAGATCGTGGCGCCGCTGCCCGCGGTCGCCGCCCGGCTCGGTGGCCTGCGCGTCGCGGGGGCCCGGCTGTTCGACGTGCTCGACACCCCGGCGGCCGTCCGGGTCCGTCCGGCGGGGGCGCCCACCACGGGGTCGGCATCCGGTCGGGGCCTGCAGATCCGCGGGCTGCGGGTGCGCTACGGGCCTGCCGAGCCCTGGGTGCTGGACGGCCTCGACCTCGACCTCCCGCCGGGGCGCCGGATCGCCGTCGTCGGGCCCAGCGGGGTGGGCAAGAGCACCCTGGCCGATGTCCTGTTCCGGTTCCGGGACCCCGACGCCGGCACCGTCCGGCTCGACGGCGTCGACCTCACCACCTGCGAGCCCGACGACGTTCGCGCCCGGATCAGCGGCATGCCGCAGGACCCCCACCTGTTCACCGGCACCGTGCGCGCCAACCTGCTGCTCGCCCGCCCACAGGCCACCGACGTCGAGCTGCGGGCGGTCCTGGAGCGCGTCCGGATGGCCGACACGGACCTCGACACCGACGTCGGCACCCACGGCACCCGGCTGTCGGGCGGGATGCGCCAGCGGCTCGCACTCGCCCGTGCCCTGCTCGTGGACCCCCAGGTGCTGGTACTCGACGAGCCCACCGCGCACCTGGACCCCGAGACCCGCGACGCGGTTCTCGACGACCTCCTCGCCGCGACGACCGGCCGCTCCCTGATCCTCATCACCCACGATCGGGCGGGCCTGGATCGGCTCGACGCGGTGGTGACCCTCGCGCCACCGGACCGGACACACAGCTCGGTCACAGCAGGCTGTGCCACGGTGGCGATCAACTGACGCATGCGGCCGGAGCCGCCGATCGATGAGGTCGTAGTGCACGCTCGCCGCCTGGTCCCCGCCGTTCTCACGCTCCTGCTCGCCGCCGCGCTGGCCGCCTGCGCTGCCGCACCCGTACCCACCGACGCCGTGGCGGCCGCGGCGGCGCAGGTGCACGACTGGGCGTGGACCGAGCAGGCCGCCCCCCTCGCACTCGGCGTCACGCACACGCAGGACAGCCTCAACCCCGACGAGCCCACCGCCGCCGCCCAGCGGGGGCTCGCGATCCTGCGCGGCAACGGCGCCGGCTGGCAGAACCAGCACCTCATGGGCTTCGGCACGCTCAACCCGGAGCCCTCCCCCGGCGACTACCAGTGGGCCAGCCTCGACCAGCGGATGCAGCTGATCAAGGACAGCGGCGGGCAGACGGTACTGACGCTGTGCTGCGCGCCGGACTGGATGAAGGGCGGCAAGCCCGGCACCACCGACTGGTCACACCTGGAGTACGCGCCCACCCCCGACCACTACGCGGACTACGCCGACCTCGCCGCGAAGGCCGTGGCGCGCTACCCGCAGGTCAAGCGGGTGGTGGTGTGGAACGAGCTGAAGGGGTTCTACGACCAGGACCAGAACCGCTGGGACTACGAGGACTACACCAACCTCTACAACGCGGTCTACACGGCGGTGAAGGCGGTCCGGCCCGACGTGCTCGTCGGTGGCCCCTACGCGGTGCTCTCGAGCCTGCAACCCGGCTCCGACGCCGCCGACGCGTCCGACCTGAGCGGGCCGTGGGGAGTCGCGGACCAACGCTCGCTCGACATCATCACCTACTGGCTGGCCCACAACGTCGGCGCCGACTTCATCGCCGTCGACGGCGGCACGGCCGAACGCAGCGGGGCGTCGGCCAGCGACGGCACCGTGCCCGTTCCCGCCGACAAGGCCGCCCAGAAGTTCGCCGACCTCACCGCGTGGATCCGGGCCCGCTCCCCGCTACCGATCTGGTGGTCGGAGTTCTACCCCGACGTGCCGTCGGGAACCACCGGCGGCCCCAGCAGCCAGGCGAGCGCGGCGTCGACGCTGGCCGCCATCGCCGCGTTCGCGCAGTCCGGGGTCTCGGGTGCGCTGCTGTGGGGACCGCAGGGCAGCTCCGACGTGCCCTACGCGGCACTGTGGACGGACTCGACCGACGCCGGTGGCGGGCAGCCGACCCCGCTGACGTCGGCATGGCAGTGGCTCGTTCCGCGACTGGCGGCCGGCTCCGTCGAGATCGGACGCTCGCCCAGCGTGCCGCTGGTGGCGTTCCGCGCACCCGACGGGATGCTGGTGGTGAACCTGACCGGGCAGGCCGTGACCGTCGGGGCCGGCGGCGCCGCGTTCCCGGCATGGGGCATCTCCCGCACCGCCGCGCCCTGAGGATCGCTACCCTCGGCTGATCATGGGGGCACTGTCGCAGCGGTCGGCGAAGCTCGTCCGGCCCGTCGCCGTCGTCGCGGCAACGGCAGTGTGGGTGCTCAGCGCGCTGGTCAACAACATGTCCGGCTGGATGTTCGCCGGCACTGCCACCGCGGGCGCGCTGCTGACCGTCCTCGCCGTCGCGCTGCCCATGCAGGCCGAGCGCCAGGCCCGCGACCGCGCCGCCACGGCCGAGCAGATCGGCGAGGACGCCGCCGCGCGGATGCAGCTCGTCATCGACGACGCGCTGGAACCGCTCGCCTGGGCGGTCGCGTGATAGCGAGTCGGGACGGATGGGCCCGCGAGTTGCGACGGATAGACCCGCGAGTTGGGCTCGTGCGTTCCCGGCGCGGACGATTTCGCCATTCCGTCACGGTGATTTCGCGATTCCGGCACGGCGGTGGTGCTCGACGGCGTGCCGGATCGCCGAAGTCAGCCCCGGACATGGGTCCGGCCAGGCCGGTCGGCGCACGAGTCCGGCGACCTCGTACGCGTGGGCGTCGTCGGAGATCGCCGCATTGTTGACCTTGACCCCCGCCGCCGATCGGGAGCTCGGGTTGGCGGAGCAGCTCCACGACCACCCAGCTCGAGGCCCGCGCGGCAGAGGCACGCTGAGCGGTCCGCCCGACCTGCCCCGCCGAGCACCTTTCCGATCCGGTTGACGTGGCGCACTCGCCTGGGCAGATACTCCTCCCCCACCGACGTGCAGTGCTCGATCTCCCGGAGGCTCCATGAACCCCCAGCAGCCGCCGGGACCACCGCCGCCCGGCTGGTGGCAGGCCGCCGACGGTCGCTGGTACCCGCCCCAGCCGATGCAGCAACCCATGCAGCAGCAGCCCGGCGGCTGGGGCCCGCCGCCCCAGCAGGCCGTCGCGCCGGCACCGCGCGGTAAGAACCGCGGCTGCATCATCGCCGTGATCGTCGTCGTGGTGCTGGTACTCGCGGGGGCGGGGATCGCGATCTACTTCGTCGTCCAGGCCGCCAACAAGATCGGCGACATCGCGCAGGGCGGGATCGTCGGCAGCGCCACCACCTCGTGCCCGGCCGCCGCCGAGATCTCCTCCGCGGTGGGTTCGACGGTGCGGGAGCCGCTCGGCGGCTCACTCGTCGGGGCGACCGGGTGCATCTACCTCGCGGCCGACCAGACGTCCGGGCTGGACGTCAACATCGTCACCGCTCCCGACCTCATCGCCGACGACCAGCTCAAGGACTTCGCCAACGAGGGCACCACCGCAGGCGCCAGCCCGCACCCGATCCCGGTGGGCACCAACGGCAGCGCCTGGTCGTCGGCGTCGAAGAGCGCCGCCATCGCCGTGGGCGGCGGCAAGGTCGTGCTCGTGGAGATCCAGGCCACCGGGCAGCAGCAGTCGATCGGCGACCACACCGACGTGGCCATCCAGTTGCTCAAGCGCACGCTCGGCTAGCCCAGCCCGATCTCCCCAGGTCACCCCTCCGCGGCCGTGGCCTCCGGCAGGACGGTGAGGGTGCTGGGCGTCCTCGGGAGGATCTTGTCGATGTAGGACTTCGCGGCCGCGGTGGTACCCACGTCCTTGCCCGCCAGCTCCGACAGGAACCAGCGGTGCTCGAGGATCTCGTGGAACACCTCGGCGGGCTCCAACCGGTTGGAGAGCTCCTCCGGAATGCGGGCCAGCGCACGGTCGTAGACCTCCGAGCGCCACCGGTGCGCCGCGAGGATCTCGCGGATCGCCCGGCCCTCCTTCTGCTCGAGGTGGCCCCGGTAGCTGCGCACGTCGTTGAGCAGCCGCCGGGCCTGGTTCTCCGTGACCTGCAGGCCGGTGAGCGCGAAGAGCTGGTTGCGGTGCCGCCCGGTCTCCGCGACCTGGGTGTGCACGCGCAGCCGGGTGCCCTCGTCGGTGGTGATCAGCTCGATCTCGTCGACGTCGAAACCGAGCTCGTTGAGCCGGTCCACCCGCTCCGCCACGCGGTAGCGCTGCTCGTCGGGGCGGAACACCTCCTCGCGCGTCAGCTCGTCCCACAACGCGCGGTAGCGACGGGGTAGCTCGGCCGCGACCTCCAGCGGGTCGACGTCGTCGGGCAGCAGGCCACCGGCCTGCAGGTCGAACATCTCCCCGCCGACGCGTTCCGCGGCGTAGTCGATGTCGAAACCGCGCTGCCCCGCCGAGAGCGAAGCGTGCATCTCGGCCGTCTCGGCGTCGACGAGATACGCGCCGATGCGGCCCGCGTCCGGGCGGAACAGGGTGTTCGACAGCGAGCAGTCACCCCAGTAGAGACCGGCGAGGTGCAGCCGCGCCAGCAGCTCCACGATCGCGTCGATCAGCTGGTCGGTGCTGTAGGAGCGGACCTTCTGCGAGAAGACGTAGCGGTAGGACATGGAGTAGTCGAGGAAGCGGGTGACGAGCACCGCGTCCTGGCCGTCGGCGCGCTCCACGCAGACGCCGAGCACCGACACCGCCGGCATTCCCATCGACTCGAGCTCACCCAGCAGCCGGTACTCCCGCCGGGCCAGCCGCTCGTCGATCTCCTTGAGCGCGTAGACGTGCCCGTCGACCTCGACGAACCGCACCACGTGCCGCGAGATGCCGCGGTGCGCCACCTCCAGGATGCGGTCGTCGACCCACGTCTCCAGCGGCGTCTCCCACGGCAGCGACAGCAACCCGGTGGCGTGTCCCGCGGGCGGTCGGAAGATGAAGCGCATGGCGACAGTCTGCCGCCCGCACCATCACGCCTTCGGACCACCGGCCACGTAGATGACCTGACCGGACACGAAGCCGGCGCCCTCGCTGACGAAGAACGACACGGTGTGGGCGATGTCGTCGACCACACCGGCGCGAGCCACGGGGATCTGCGCGGCGCGGGCGGACACGTAGGTCTCCCAGTCCTCGCCGATGCGCTCCGCGGTGGCCTTGGTCATGTCGCTGACGATGAAGCCGGGCGCGATGCAGTTGGCGGTGACGCCGAACTTGCCCAGCTCGATCGCGAGCGTCTTGGTGAAGCCCTGCAGCCCGGCCTTCGCGGTGGAGTAGTTGGCCTGGCCGCGGTTGCCCAGCGCCGACGTGCTCGACAGGTTGACGATGCGGCCCCACTTGGCGGCCACCATGTGCTTCTGCACCGCGCGCGCCATCAGGAAGGAGCCGCGCAGGTGCACGCCCATGACCGTGTCCCAGTCGAGCTCGCTCATCTTGAACAACAGGTTGTCGCGCGTGACACCGGCGTTGTTGATCAGGACGGTGGGCGCGCCGAGCTCCTCAGCGACCCGCGCGACGGCGGCCTCGACCTGATCGGCATCGGCGACGTCGGCACCGACCGCGAGGGCGCGACCACCGGCCGCCTCGACGGCCTCGACGGTGGCCTTCGCCGCGCCCTCCTCCAGGTCGATGACGGCCACGGCCAGCCCGTCGCTCGCCAGGCGCAGTGCCGTGGCGGCGCCGATCCCGCGGGCCGCCCCCGTCACGATCGCCACCCGCTGCACGTTCCCGGCCGCGTTCTCCGTCATCTGCACGTCTCCCTCATGGTCCGCCGCACTCCGCTGTCGCGGTTTCCGACCGATCCTCGCACTCCGGACCCCCGGCGCGGGGTGTGACGTCAGCGATCCCACGGGCCCTGACCGACTGTCGATCATCACCCGTTCAGAGCAATCACCGACCGGTCACCCGGCGTAGTCGACCATTGATCGACCCGGAAGTCCCCCGCCACGATCCGTGTCCGATCTGTCACCGATCCGTTATCTGAATGGTCAACTGTTCGTGCGGTCACAGGCAGTGATCATCTGTGACGGGACGTCGGGGGCGGCAGCGCTTCCGGCGCGAGCTCCTCACCGACTCCCGGAAATGCGAGGGCCCTGTGGGCGACAGTGCTGTGGGCGACACTGCCACGAAGACGACCCGTCCCGCCTGGTTGCCACTGGTGGCCGCGGCGCTCGTCGTGCCGACCGCGCTGGCCGGGCTGACGCTGCTGTGGCCACGCCAGCAGATCGAGGACCAGCTCACCCAGTCTGCGCGCACCGCGCTCGCCGGGGCCGGCTTCTCCCAGGCCGGTCTGCGCTTCAACGGCCGCGACGCCACCCTCAGCGGGATCCCCGAGGCCGACCGGCAGGCCGCCATCGACGCTGTCCAGGGCGTTGCGGGCGTTCGGGTCGCCGCCTTCCCGGTCCCCGGATCCGGTGGTGGCACCGGCACCGGCAACGGACCCGCCGGACCCCCGCCCGCACCGGCACCCGCGCCGGCACCGCCCGGCCAACCCGCCCAGCCGTTCGGGATCGCGCGCAGCGGCGACACGGTCGTCCTGACCGGGGCGGTCGGTTCCGAGGACGAACGGGCCCGGCTCCTCGCTGCGGCCAAGGCCACGGCGGGCGGCCACGAGGTGGTCGACAAGCTGACCGTGGCGCCCGGCTCGACGCTGCCGGCAGGTGTCGACGCGACGTCGATCGGTGCGGCCACGACCGCGCTCGCCGCAGCATCCGGCGACCTGGCCGTCTCGATCGCCGCCGACAAGGTCACGCTCACCGGTGCGGCCGCCAGCGACGCCGCCAAGGCCGCTGCCGGGCAGGCGCTGCGGGCCGCGCTCGGCGGTATCCCGGTGGACAACCAGCTCACCGTCGCCCCGGCGGCGGCCCCGGCCGGTGATCTCGACGCTGCCGCCAAGGCGAAGCTGCAGGCCGGGATCGACCAGCTGCTCGCCGCGTCGCCGATCACGTTCGGACCCGACAGCCCGCAGCTCACCGCGCAGGGCCGCGACACCGTCGCGAAGGTGATGGACCTGGTGCGCGCGGCGACCGGCGTCCGGCTGCAGATCGACGGCTACGTCGCCACCGGCCCCGGCAACGGCAGGCTCACCGCCCAGCAGCTGTCGGACCAGCGCGCCGCCACGGTGCGCGACGCGCTCGTCGCCGGTGGCGTCGCGGCCGATCACGTGGTGGCACGCGGGCTCGGCGAAGGCACCACCCCCACCGACCGGGCGCTCGGGCGCCGCGTCGTGATCACCGTCGCCTGAGGAGTTTCGACATGTTCTGGTTGTTCACCCAGGTCTGGGTCTGGATCGTCGTGGCGCTGCTGCTCGGCGTGCTCGCCGGCTGGCTGTTCTGGGCCCGCCCGGTGCGCCGGCAGGCCGACGCGCTCGAGGCCGCAGCAGGCACCGCTCCCGCCAGCACGAGCTGACCGGCTCCACCCACCCCTTCCGCTTCGCCATCCTGGAGGACGTTCCCCGTGT
This sequence comes from Pseudonocardia sp. GCM10023141, assembly GCF_042653605.1. Taxonomy (NCBI): domain Bacteria; kingdom Bacillati; phylum Actinomycetota; class Actinomycetes; order Pseudonocardiales; family Pseudonocardiaceae; genus Pseudonocardia; species Pseudonocardia sp. GCM10023141. The sequence goes on along the minus strand of NZ_JBHSIR010000055.1, from coordinate 45,778 downwards.
CGTGGCTCTACGGCCAGACCTGGCTCTGGTACCTGATCGCGTTCGTCGTCGGCGTGCTGCTCGCGTGGCTGCTGTTCGTGCTGCCGCAGCAGCGCAGGCTCCGGGCGCTGCAAGCGCGGACCGCGGCCCCGGCCGGCACCGGCACCGGCACAACAACGGCGGCGGCCCCCGCGGTCGCTGCGGCGGCCGGGCTCGGGGGTGCTGCCGTGGCAACAGCGGTCGCGGCCGGTGGCCACGACCACGCCGACGACGCCACCGTCACCCTGTCGAAGGCCGACCTGGGTGCGGTGGAGCCGGAGAACGCCTCCGAGGTCACCACGGCGATGGCGCTTCCGGTCGACGAGGCACGGACCGAGCAGTTCCCGGCCGTCGACTCCGCGCTGTCCACACTCGACGCCCGGGGGGCGGCTGGTGCGCAGGTCACCGGCGGCCCCGTCGGATCCGGGTTGCTCGATGCGGGTGAGCCCACCACCGAGATCCCGATGATCACCCCCGCCACCACTGCCGTGGATGCCGGCGCGTCCGACACCGATGCAGCCGACGCGCCGGTCGAGGCCGGCACCGCTGCCGGTGCGGGCCTCGTCGGCGCCGGAGCCCTCGGACTCGCAGCCGTCGCAGGCGGTCGCCACAGCCTCGACGCCGACGAGAGCAGTGCCGACGAGAGCAGTGCAGACGAGAGCAGCGCAGACGAGAGCAGCGCAGACGAGGCCGGCGACACACCGGACACCACCGCAGCGACGGGCACCGATGCCGCCGAGGCGGCCGCCTCGACCACCGGCACCGGAGTCCTCGGCACGTCCGCGCTGGCCGCAACCACGCCGGCCACGGGTGCCGCCGCCACCGACAGCGCCGATATCGCCACACCGGCGACCGACACTGCCGGCGAGCACAGCACGGACACGGCAGCAGGTCCTGCCGGCACCGACGCAGCAGGCCCGCCCGACCCAGCCGGCAGGCCCGACCCAGCCGGCACCCCCGACACCGCGGCGGTCCCCGCCGCCGGTGCCGCAGCACTCGGCCTCGCCGGGCTCGCGGCTGTCGGAGGGAACGGCTCCACCGACCGCTCCACCGACGGCCCAGAGGACGCCACCGCGGCCACCGACGGACCGTACGGACCCGGGTCGGCGCTCCCGCTCGCCGACGGGTCGGCTCCTGGTGCCGAGTACACGGTGAAGGGCAACGCCGGCTCCATGCTGTTCCACACGACGGAGTCGCCCTACTACGTCCGGACCCGCGCAGAGGCCTGGTTCCGCACCGCGGCCGACGCCGAGACCGCCGGCTTCACCGCCTGGAACAAGCGCCGCACCGCCCCAGCACAAGGCACCGCTGCAGAGGGAATCGCTGCCGCACCGGCGTTCACGCCCGGCCCGCATCCGGGGTCGGCCCTGCCGGCGGCCGACGGCTCGGCCCCGACGGCCGAGTTCACGGTGAAGGGCAACGCCGACTCGATGCTGTTCCACTCCACCGAGTCGCCGTACTACGTGCGCACCAAGGCCGAGGCCTGGTTCCGCACCGCCGCCGACGCCGAGGCGGCCGGGTTCACCGCCTGGAACAAGCGGGCGAAGGCAGCGGGCGAGACCTCCGCGCTCGCGGTAGCGAGCGCCTCCGCCGCGGCACCGGCGTTCGAGGCGGGACCCTATCCGCTCTCGGCCAGGCCGGGTGCGGACGGCACCGCGCCCACCGCGGACTTCACGATCAAGGGCAATGCGGGCTCGATGCTCTACCACGGCCCCACGTCGCCGTACTACGCCCGCACCAAGGCGGAGGCCTGGTTCCGCACCGGTGCCGACGCGGAGGCCGCCGGGTTCACGGCCTGGCGGCGCAAGTGATCCTCGGCGGTTAGTCGCCATGCGAGGAGGCCGGCACACCCCACGGGTGGGCCGGCCTCTTTGCTTTCCGGTAATCGCCCGAATCGGGCGGCCGGTAATAGGGCGTGCACACAATGCGGATTTCTGTCGACCGTTCCGGACACGCGAGGTGGTGTCGGTGCAGCGGGACGCCGGCACCCCGCGCCCGCCAGGACACAAGATTCATCCGAAAAACCACCCACCTGGAGCTTGCTCTACCGCGATCCATACGCTCTGTCGACAAGTGGTGACACGGTGTCAGTGTCGAATCGGTACAGAGACCGGATCGTTACGGCTCTCAGCTTTACGAATCGCACCTTCACAACGTTAGTGTCCAGCCTCACGCGGCGGGACCCGAAGACCCGGCGACTCCACCGCACATCACCTGGAGAGAACCAATGCCCTACCCGCGGTCGGATCGATCCCGACGGCCCGTCGTCCCGCTCTCGACGCCACTTCGACAGGTGCCGAGCGCGTCGACGGCCGGGCAGCTGATCGCAGCATGACCGCACCCCCACAGGTCCCCGGCGGCATCGACGCGCAGCCCGAAGCGATCGTCGCGGGCATCGAGGCCAAGGCCATCCAGGGGCGCTCGCTGCGCCAGATCGCCTGGATCCGGCTCAAGCGCGACAAGGTCGCGCTCGCCGGTGGTGCGATCATCGTGCTGCTCATCCTCATCGCCATCAGCGCTCTGCTGCTCGACCGCGTGTTCGGGGTGCTCAACCCCAACGCGTTCCACCAGGAGCTGATCGACACCGAGACGCTGGCCCCGAAGGGCTTCTTCGGCGGTATGAGCGGCGAGCACCCGCTCGGCGTCGAGCCGGTCAACGGCCGCGACCTGCTGGTCCGGGTCTACGCGGGCTCGTGGATCTCACTGCTCGTCGCCTCCGGGGCCACGCTGCTGTCGGTGCTCATCGGCACCACGCTGGGCATCATCGCCGGCTACTTCGGCGGTTGGATCGACGCCCTCATCGCCCGGCTGATGGACATCTTCCTGGCGTTCCCGCTGCTGGTCTTCGCGATCGCGCTGGCCGGCGTCATCCCCGACACCGCCTTCGGGCTGTCGGGCGACACGCTGCGCATCGCGCTGCTGATCTTCATCATCGGGTTCTTCAACTGGCCCTACATCGGCCGGATCGTGCGCGGCCAGACGATCTCGCTGCGCGAGCGCGAGTTCGTCGACGCCGCACGCAGCCTCGGTGCCCGCAGCTCCTGGGTCCTCATGCGGGAGCTGCTGCCCAACCTGGCCGCGCCGATCCTGGTCTACGCCACGCTGCTGATCCCCACCAACATCCTGTTCGAGGCGGCGCTGTCGTTCCTCGGAGTGGGAATTCGGCCGCCCACCGCAACCTGGGGCGGAATGCTCGCCGATGCGGTGAAGTTCTACACGCTTCCCCATTTCATGCTGTGGCCCGGGCTGGCGATCTTCATCACGGTGCTCGCCTTCAATCTGTTCGGTGACGGCCTGCGGGACGCCCTGGATCCCCGCGGTCGCTGATATTCGCGTCCGTCTGTTATTTCAGCCGGCAGTACACAAGAAGAGGTGAATCAGCCACATGAACAAACGCGCGATGCTGGCGACCGCCGTAGGTGCGGTCGTCGCGTTGGGCCTCGCCGGCTGTGGCGGGGCCAGCTCCACCGGCACCACCGGTGGTGGGAGCGGCGGCAGTGCTGCGACGCCGACCTTCAACGCCGCGAGCGGGAAGGTCTACAACCCGTCGGACAAGAAGGGCGGCACCCTCAAGCTCGCCAACAAGGGCGACTGGGACTCCCTGGACCCCGCCGACACGTACTACGGCTACAGCTGGGACTTCATCCGCACCTACACCCGCGCGCTCACGATGTTCAAGAGCGAGCCGGGTGCCGCCAGCAACGAGGTCGTCGGTGACCTCGCCACCGGCAAGGGCGTGTCCAGCGACGGCGGCAAGACCTGGACCTACACCCTGAAGAAGGGCCTCAAGTACGAGGACGGCACCGAGATCAAGGCCGCCGACGTCAAGTACGGCGTGATGCGGTCGATCGACAAGGAGACGTTCCCGAACGGCCCCGAGTACTTCAGCCAGCTGCTGAACTGGCCGGCGGACTACAAGGGCCCGTACAAGTCCAAGGGCGTCAACGTCGACTCGGCCATCACCACGCCGGACGACTACACCGTCGTGTTCCACCTGAAGGGCCCGGTCGGCGACTTCGACTCGTTCGCGCAGCTGCCGAACACGGTTCCGGTGCCCGAGGCCAAGGACACGGGCGCCAAGTACAAGGACCACGTCATCTCCTCGGGTCCGTACATGTTCGACACCAACGACGCCGGCAAGCAGTTCACGCTCAAGCGCAACCCGAACTGGGACCCGGCCACCGACCCCAACCGCAAGGCGCTGCCCGACACCATCCAGGTGTCGCTCAACGTCAACGCCGATGACATCGACAACCGGATCCTCTCCGGTGACCTCGACGCCGACGTGGTCGGCACGGGTGTCCAGTCGGCCGCGCTGGGCCGCGTCCTGTCCGACCCGGCGCTGAAGGCCAGCTCCGACAACCCCGCCACCCCGCGCCTCTGGTACACCTCGATCAACCCGCAGATCGCGCCGCTGGACAACCTCGACTGCCGCAAGGCAGTCGAGTACGCCACCGACAAGGTCGCGTACCAGACCGCGATGGGTGGCGAGCTCGCCGGTGGTTCCATCGCCACCACGCTGCTGCCGCCGCTGGTGCCCGGTTACCAGAAGTTCGACGACTACCCCGCCGGTGCCGACAACCACGGTGACGTCGCGAAGGCCAAGGAAGCGCTCACGGCCTGTGGCAAGCCCGACGGCTTCGAGACCGGCATCGCCTACCGGCAGGAACGTGGCAGCGAGAAGGCCGTGGCCGAGGCGCTGCAGCAGTCGCTGGCCCGCGTCGGCATCAAGCTGACCATCAAGCCGTACGCGCAGAAGGACTACTTCTCCCAGTTCGTCGGTCGCCCGGCGTTCAACAAGCAGGAGAACCTGGGTCTGGCCGTCAACGGCTGGCAGGCCGACTGGAACGACTCGTTCGCGTTCCTGTCGCAGATCACCGACAGCCGGGTCATCAAGGAGACCGGCGGCTCGTCCAACGTCAGTGTGCGCATGCCCAACGTCGACGCACTGCTCGACCAGATGCTGCCCGCCGACAAGGCCACCAAGGACAAGATCGCCGGCCAGATCGACAAGACGATCATGGACAACGCGGTGATCCTGCCCGGCACCTACGCGCGAGCCGTGTTCGCCCGTGGCAAGAGGCTGACGAACGTCTTCATCAACGAGCAGTTCGGGATGTACGACTACACGGCGCTGGGCGTCACGCAGTAACCGTCGTCGTCCGTTCCATCCCAGTGTGAGGTAGGTGAAGGCCGCAGCCGGCCGGCCGGGGGCCACAAGCCCCCGGCCGGTCGTCCGTGCCGGTTAACGTGGTCACATATTTCATCAGGCGCCTCTTCGCGGCAGCGGTGCTGCTGCTGATCGTCAGCGCCATCACGTTCGCGATCTTCTTCGTCGTGCCGCAGATCGTGGCAGGCGGCAACCCGGACACGCTCGCGTCCCGCTACGTCGGGCGCGCGGCCACCCCCGAGACCGTGCACGCCATCGCGGTGAAGCTCGGTTTCCTCGACCCGATCTACGTGCAGTACTGGAACTGGCTCAAGGGTGTCTTCGTCGGTTCCACCTACGACATCGGCACCGGCATCGAGCAGTGCCCGGCACCGTGCCTGGGCTACTCGTTCATCACCGGCCAGCCGGTGTGGCCCGACCTGCTCGACCGCGCGCCCGTCACGATGTCGCTGGCGGCCGGGGCGGCCATCATCTGGCTGCTGTTCGGTGTGGCCACCGGCGTGCTCTCGGCGCTGCGCAAGGGCACCGTGTTCGACCGCGCCGCGATGAGCGTCGCGCTCGCCGGTGTCTCGCTCCCGATCTTCTTCACCGGCATCGTGTCGCTCACGATCTTCAGCTACGCGCTGGGCTGGACGGCCCCCGGCGGCGCCTACACGCCGATCCAGGACAACCCGTTCCGATGGGCCTACTCGCTGCTGCTGCCGTGGATCACCCTCGCGTTCCTGTTCTCCGCCCAGTACGCCCGGCTCACCCGGGCCGGCATGCTCGAGACGATGAACGAGGACTACATCCGCACGGCGCGCGCGAAGGGACTGCCCGAGCGCACGGTGGTCATCAAGCACGGCCTGCGCGGCGCGCTCACGCCGATCGTCACGATCTTCGGGCTCGACGTCGGACTGCTGCTCGGCGGCGCGGTGCTCACCGAGAGCACGTTCTCCCTCAACGGGCTGGGCAAGTACGCCATCGACGGCATCAACAACCAGGACCTGCCCAAGGTGCTCGGCGTGACCCTGATCGCGGCCTTCTTCATCGTGATCGCCAACCTGGTCGTCGACCTGCTCTACGCGGTCGTCGACCCGAGAGTGCGGACCTGAGCCATGGCAGAGTCAACCAGCCGGGCGACCACGGGCCAGGCGACGAACGGTGACGACATCTTCACCGCTCCGGCCGACCTCGAGAACCCGGAACGCATCCCGGACCCCGCACCGGGCGATCCGCCGTTGCTGCAGGTCAAGGATCTGCGGGTGCAGTTCGGCACCGACGACGGTGTGGTCAAGTCCGTCGACGGGCTCACGTTCTCCCTCGAGCGCGGCAAGCGCCTGGGCATCGTCGGCGAGTCCGGCTCCGGCAAGAGCGTCACGAGCCTCGCGATCATGGGGCTGCACCGCCACGCCACGATCACCGGCTCGGTGAAGCTCAACGGCGAGGAGCTCATCGGCGCCGACCCGGAGCGCGTCCGCAAGCTCCGCGGCAAGGACATGGCGATGATCTTCCAGGATCCGCTGTCGGCGCTGCACCCGTACTACACCGTGGGCGCGCAGATCGTGGAGGCCTACCGGCTGCACCACGACGTCACCAAGAAGGCGGCCCGGCAGCGGGCGATCGACCTGCTCGACCGCGTGGGCATCCCCCAGCCCGACCGGCGCGTGGACGACTACCCGCACCAGTTCTCCGGCGGCATGCGCCAGCGCGCGATGATCGCGATGTCGCTCTCGTGCAACCCGGAACTGCTCATCGCCGACGAGCCGACCACGGCGCTCGACGTCACGGTGCAGGCCCAGATCCTGGACCTCATCCGCGACCTGCAGGCCGAGTTCAACTCCGCGGTCATCATCATCACCCACGACCTGGGTGTGGTGGCCGAGCTCGCCGACGACATCATGGTGATGTACGCGGGCCGCGCCGCCGAGTACGGGCCGACCCGCGACATCTTCTACACGCCGCAGCACCCCTACACGTGGGGCCTGCTCGGCTCGCTGCCCCGTTGGGACCGCGACCGCACCGACCGGCTGCTGCCGATCAAGGGCAACCCGCCGAGCCTGATCAACGTGCCGTCGGGCTGCGCGTTCAACCCGCGGTGCAACTACGCGGGCCGCAACGGCGATCTCAGCACCACCGTGCGCCCGGACTTCCAGCCGGTCGGCGCCGGGCACTTCGTCGCCTGCCACCTGCCTGCGGAGGACCGCGCGCAGATCTGGGAGACCGACATCAAACCGAAGCTCTGAGCGAAGCTTGCGATGCGAACAGACAACTCTGAGCGAAGCTTGCGAAGCGAACAGACAACTCTGAGGCGACGATGACCGACGAAACCACCACCACAGCCGTCAGCACGGTCAAGCCCTCCACCGCAGCCCGCCCCTCCACCGCGAACCGTGAGGTGCTGCTCTCGGCCACCGGCCTGCAGAAGCACTTCCCGATCCGGGCCGGGCTGCTGCGCCGCCAGGTCGCGGCCGTCCAGGCCGTGGACGGGCTCGACTTCGAGGTGTTCCGCGGCGAGACGCTGTCACTGGTGGGCGAGTCCGGCTGCGGCAAGACCACCACGGGGCGGCTGCTCACGCGGCTGCTCGACCCGACAGCCGGCAAGATCGTGTTGGACGGGCGCGACATCACGAACCTGAGCGCCGGGCAGATGCGGCCGCTGCGCCGCGACATCCAGATGGTCTTCCAGGACCCGTTCGCCTCGCTCAACCCGCGCCACACGGTCGGCACGATCATCGGCGCGCCTTACCGCATCCAGGGCGTGCAGCCGCCCGGAGGCATCAAGAAGGCCGTGCAGGACACCCTGTCGCTGGTCGGGCTCAACCCGGAGCACTACAACCGGTACCCGCACGAGTTCTCCGGCGGCCAGCGCCAGCGCATCGGGATCGCCCGCACCCTGGTGCTGCGACCCAAGCTGATCGTGGCCGACGAGCCGGTGTCCGCGCTCGACGTGTCGATCCAGGCGCAGGTGGTGAACCTGCTGGAGGACCTGCAGGAGGAGCTCAACCTCACCTACGTCATGATCGCCCACGACCTGTCGGTGGTGCGCCACGTCTCCGACCGGGTCGCGGTGATGTACCTGGGCAAGATCGTGGAGATCGGGGAGCGTGCCGACGTCTACGACCGGCCCATGCACCCCTACACGGTGGCGCTGATGTCGGCGGTGCCCGTGGCCGACCCGGAACGGCGCAACAAGCGCGACCGCATCCTGCTCACCGGCGACGTGCCCAGCCCGATCAACCCGCCGTCGGGCTGCCGCTTCCACACGCGCTGCTGGAAGGCGCAGGAGAAGTGCAAGACCGTGGAGCCGCCCACCGAGGAGCTCGCACCCGGCCACAAGGTGGCCTGCCACTTCCCGGAGAACGAGCCCAACGGGGATCGACCCAGCGGGGATCGACCCAGCGCCGGTTGATCCGATACCCCCGACCGGAGCGGGCCCGGTGCGCAACGGCGCGCCCGGGTCCGCTTCACCGGGTGCCCGCGTCTCGCCGGGATCAGGCCGGGATCAGGCCGGGGGTCGTGAGGGTGGCGACCGTCGCGCGCAGCAGGTCCAGCAGTTCGGTGGCCAGCGGTGGGCGCCACCGGTCGCGGCGGTGCACCGCCCCGACGTAGCGCCGGGGTGCGTCGCGGATCCGGAGCCGGGCGGTGCCGTCGAGGTGGGGTGCGTAGGCCACCGACGGCACCATGGTGACGCCCACACCCGCCGCGACGAGCGTCTGCGAGAAGGTGGTGTCGGTGCTGCGACAGCCCACGCGCGGCCGGAACCCGGCGGCCGCGAAGAACAGGTCCAGCGCTGCCGCGCACTCGCCGCGACCGTGGATCCACAGCTCGTCCGCGAGCTCGCCGAGGTCGATCGTGCCCCGCTCGGCGAGCGGGTGCCGCGCCGGGACGACCACGATCATCTCCTCGTGCAGCAGCGGCGTGTAGTGCAGGTCCGGTGCCCATTCCCGCGGGGGTGCGGCCGTGTGGAAGTGGTAGACGAGCGCGAGGTCGACCTCCCCCGCCCGCACCTGCGGCACGGCGAACTCCGTCTCGGCGTCGCTCACCGTGAGCTCGACGTCGGGCCGCCCGGTCAGCGGGGCCAGCGCGGCGGGCAGCAGGGCCTGGCCCGCCGTGGGGAACGTGGCGACGGCGAGGCGGCCGGTCTGCCCGTCGTGGTAGCCGAGCAGGTGCCGCTCCACGTGCGACAGGTCGCCCGTCAGGTTGTCGACGACCTGCGAGAGCAGCCGCCCGGGGTCGGTGAGCGTCACCCCGCGGGCACCCCGTTCCACGACGGGCACCCCGACCGACCGTTCCAGCGCCGCCATCTGCTGGGACACGGCCGACGGGGTGATGTGCAGGCTGCGGGCCGCGGCCGAGAAGCTGCCCCGGAGGGCGACCTCCTGCAGGACGCGCAGCCGGTTGAGGTCGAGCATGAAGGTGAGCTTAAGGCACTGTCCCAGACTGGTAGCTGGCCTAACGCCAAAACGGGGGTCACAGTGCAGGTATGTCCCTGCGTGCCTCCCTCTGGCTCCTGCTGCTGTCCGCCATCTGGGGGTCGTCGTACCTGTTCATCAGCCTCGCCCTCGACTCGGTGGGGCCGGCGTTCGTCGCCTTCGCCCGCACGGGAGGCGCCGCGCTGCTGCTCGCCCCGCTGCTGTGGCGACGCCGCGCCGCGCTCGCCGGCCGCTGGCACCTCGTGCCGGTGGTGGCCGCGTTCCAGATGGCACTGCCGCTGCTGCTGATCAGCATCGGCGAGCAGACCGTCGACTCCGGGTTGGCCGGCATCCTCATCGCGACCCAGCCGATGTGGCTGGTGCTCCTGATCGCCGGCACCCGTGCGGGGCGGCCACGGCTGCTCTCGGTGGTGGGCATCGCCGTCGGGCTGGGCGGCGTCGCGGTACTGCTGGGCGCGCCCGGTGCGACGCCCCAGCTCGGCGGCGTCGCGCTCGTCGTCGGCGCGGCCGTCAGCTACGCGCTCGGTGTGGTCGTGGTGCGCAGGCTGATGCCGGGCGTCGACGCCATCGCGCTCACCGCGGCCAACGTGGCCGCGGCCGCGCTCGAGCTCGCACCCTTCGCACTCGCCGACCTGCCGGCGGCCGCACCCACCGCCGAGGCGCTCGGCACGCTCGTGGTGCTCGCCGTGGTCTGCACCGCGGCCGGGTTCGTGATCTACAACAAGCTGATCGTGACGGTCGGTGGCCAGTTCGCCAGCCTCGTCGCGTTCCTGTCCCCGCCGTTCGCGGTGGGATACGGCGCACTCGTGCTGGGCGAGCCGGTCGGGATCAGCTCGGTGGTCGGGCTGGTGCTGGTGCTCGTGGGCTCCTGGGTCTGCGCACGCTGGTCGGCCCGGCCGGCAGCCACCGGTCCGGAAGGCACAGGTCAGGAAGCCACCGGTCAGGAAGCTGCTGCGGTGGTGGCGACGCCCACGGCGCGGTCGGCCAGCGCCCGGCCCAGCGCAGGCACGAAGGTGAACGCGGAGGGCCCGAATCCGGCACCGACGACGACCGGGCCGGCGCTCTCCAGCACGAACGACGAATCCGGTGCGCAGGTGTCGACCCTCGTCACGGCCTCGGGCCGATCGGCGTCGGCGCCGGGGAACCAGGTCCTGACGTGTGCCTGCAGCGCGTCGAGCGGCCCGTCGATCCCGGCGAGCAGCCCCTCCCCCGGGCTCGCGACGCCGTAGGCGGTGATCGGGTGGCCGTCCGCCCCGGTGCCGTGGTGCACGACCGAGGGCCACGGTGCCGGGCAGCCGCCACACGGCGGGGCGGCGCGCAGCGGGAACTGGGCGACCTGGCGGGTGGTCGCCCGCAGCGGCGGCAACGTGATCATTCCCTCTAGCAGGCCCGCTGTGGCCGTGCCCGCGACGATCACGACGCGCCGGGCACGCACGATGTCGCGACCGGTGACGACGTCGACCTGGGCGGGTCCGCGCAGCGCGATGCTGTCGATCCGGGTGTTGTGCTGCACCAGCGCGCCCTGCCCGACGGCGGCCGCCGTGAGCGCGGCCACGGCCTGGTCGGCGTGCAGCCGACCGGAGCGGTCGGGCTGGTGCAGCACCCGGCCGGCGAACGCCGTGCCCGGCCAGCGCGCGGCCGCGGCGGTGGCATCGAGCCATTCGTGGGCGACACCGTGACGGGTGAGGGCGGCTGCCAGCGCGGCGAGCCGCTCCGGGTCACCGTGGTCGACGGAACCGGTGATGTCGAGCAGGTCGGCACCGGTCTCGGCCTCGACCTCGCGCCACAGCCCGAAGGACTCCTCGGCGAGCGCGACATCGGCGGGGTCGAGGTGAGCGGCGCGGTGCAGCCGGGCGCCACCTCGGCCGGCGCCGGACGCTGGCGCGGTGCCGGGATCGATGAACACGACCTCGGCGCCGCGCGAGGCCAGCTGCCAGGCAGCGGCGGCACCGACAGCACCGCCGACGGCGCCGCCGCCGATGACGACCACATCGGCCATCCACACGGGACGGCCCTTCACGGGAAGGGGAAGCGGAGCGGGCTTGGTGCGGGCCATGACGGATCCTCCGGCGCAGTTCCACTGGTCACCACCGGCGGTCTGCCGGGTGGGGCGAGGACTGGCGTCAGCGATCCAGTGCGGCGCTGGTGCGGCAGAAATCGATGTGCCTACGCTTCGTGCTCAGCACGGTGCCTCCATCGCCCGGTCGCTCCGGTTCCACTGAACGTACGCGGCGATCACCACGCACTGTCAAGAGTCGCGGGGCCCGGCGGGGTGTGATCCTGCCGTCACCCGGCGGCGGACACCGGCCCCACCAGGCAGACGACGTGGCCGTCGGGGTCGGCGAGCACCGACTGCCGCTCCCCCCACGGCTGGTCGCCGGGCTCGTCGAGCACGGTGCAGCCGGCGGTGAGCGCCGCCGCGGTGGTGGCGTCGACGTCGGGAACGGCGAAGCTGGGCGCCACCCCCGCCGGGCCCGGCGTCGAGGGCCGCTCGTGCAGCATCAGCTCCACGCCGCCGGGAATCGGCATGCGCGCGAAGCCCGGCACGCCAGTGCCGGGGACCAGGCCCAGCACGTCGCGGTAGAACGCCAGCGCACGCTCCAGATCCGACACGGAGATGATCACCCGTTGCAGGGCCGTTGCCGTCATGGCCCGAGTCTGCAACATCGCCGGGAACCGCTGGAACCGAGTTTCCGTCAGTCGAACAGCTCCGGCTCGGCCGCGCTGATCCGCTCCCAGATCGGCTGGAACTGGAACCAGCCCGCGAACTCGTAGCCCACCTGGCTGCGGGTCAGCTCGGCCTCCTCGTGGGAGATGCGCCGCGGCGGCTTCCCGATGCCCGCGGCCGCGGCGTAGGCGGTGAGCTGGCACTGCGCGGTGCGTTCCAGCGTGAGGAACCACCAGGCGGCACTGTCGACGGTCGTACCGACCGTCAGCATGCCGTGGTTGCGCAGGATCACGGCCTTGTGCGAACCCAGCGCCACGCCGATGCGCCGGCCCTCCTCGCGGTCGAGCACGACGCCGGTGAAGGTGTCGTGGAGGCCGACGTCCTCGTAGAAGGCGCACGAGTCCTGCGTCAGTGGCTCGATCCCGACCTCGAGCGACGACAGCGTCTTGCCGGCCGGGCCGTGCGCGTGGGCCGCGGCCAGCACGTCGGGGCGGGCAGCGTGCACGGCGCAGTGGATCGCGACGGCGGCCCCGTTGACGGCGCGGTCACCCTCGACGACCTGGCCGTCCTCGTTCACCCGCACGAGGTCGCTGCTCTTGATCATCGAGAAGTGCATGCCGAACGGGTTGACCCAGAACGTGTCGGGAGCCGCCGGGTCGCGCACCGTGATGTGGCCGGCCACGCCCTCGTCGAGGCCGGCCTTGCTGAACATCCGGAACGCCGCCGCGAGCTTCGCCTTGCGGTGCGCGCGCTCCTCGGCCGGTGAGTCGAACGTGGGCGGGGTGGCCATGTACAGCTGCTGGCCGGTGCTGCCCTCGGTGGCCGCACCCGCGGGGGCCGGGGTATGGGTTGCTGTCACCCGCCCAGTGTGCACTCCGCGAACCCGGCGACCGAGCACTCAGGTCGATAACGGACGCGCAACAACCCTTCCGCTCAACGGAAGGGCTGCTGACAGGTCGCCGAACGCGTCGGCACGCTCCGGTTTCCGCTCGAACGGGCGGTGCGCCACCGGGAGGGGTCTCACGTGGCACGGATCTGGGTGGGAACGGGTGGCACCCGAACCGGTGCCGCCGTGGTGGCCGACCGGCCGGCACCGGAGACGGTGCCGGCCCGCGTCGGTCCGTGGACACGGATCGCGCGGTGGCTGCGCGGCAGGCGCCGGAAAGCGCGTGCCGCGGCGGCGGTCTCACTGCGATCCTGCCCCGATGCCCCATTCACCAGCGGAACTGTCACCAGCGGAACTGTCACCGGCGGAGACGTTCTGGCTCGCCCATGAGGGCCTGCCCCGCCAGGCCCCGGGCTCACCGGAGACCACCCGGCAGTTGATCACCCTCGCCGGTGGGCTGCCGGCCGCAGCGCGAGCGGTGGACGTCGGGTGCGGCACCGGACCTGCTGCCCTGCAGCTCGCCGTGGAGTTCGGCGCGCGGGTGGCGGCCGTCGACATCCACCTCCCGTTCCTCGAGCGGTTGCGCGACGCTGCCGCCGCGGCGGGGCTCGCGGATCGGGTCACGCCGCTGGTGGCCCGCATGGAGTCGCTGCCGCTGCCCGACGGCACCGCCGACGTGGTGTGGGCCGATGGCTCGGCCTACCTGATGGGGTTCGACGCGGCGCTGGCGAGCTGGCGGCGACTGCTCGCGCCGGGCGGGGTCCTGATCCTCACCGAGGCCGAGTGGACCACCCGCACCCCCGCCGCCCCCGCCCGCGCCTTCTGGGACGCCGGGTACCCGCGGATGCGTGCCACCGACGGCAACACCCGAGCCGCGCTCGACGCCGGCTGGACGGTCGTCGCGTCCTACCTGTTGCCGGACGCGGACTGGTCGGCCTACTACGACCCGTTCGCCGCGCGCCTCGCGGAGCTGGCCGGGCGTCCGGGGCTGGACGCCGCGGCGCTGGGCGAGATGGAGCGCGAGATCGCCGTCCGGCGTGAGCACGGCGGCGACTACGGCTACCGAGGGTACGTGCTGCGCCCGGGCCGCCACGCCGAACGCTGACGCACACCACGAGGGGCCCACGCACACCGTTGACGGTGTGCGTGAACCCCTGACGGTGTGCGCGAACCGGGCCGGTTCAGGTGCGGGAGTCGTGCACCTTCGACAGCCGGGCCCGGACCTGCGCGATCAGGTCGTCGTCGGCGGCGACGGCGCCGTCGAGCAGGTCCAGCGCATCGTCGACGGCGACGCGCAGCGCCTCGGTCTCGGCGGCCCGGTCGGCGAGCTGCGTGTGCATCGTCCACAGATCGACGAAGACGGCCACCTTCGACCGCAGCACCCACGGGTCGAACGGCTTGGTGATGTAGTCGACGGCACCGGCCTGGTAGCCGCGGAAGGCCAGGTGCGGGTCGTAGTCGACGGCCGTGAGGAACAGGATCGGGATGTGGCGGGTGCGTTCCCGCTGCTTGACGTGCCCGGCGGTCTCGAAGCCGTCCATGCCGGGCATGTGGGCGTCGAGCAGGATCACCGCGTAGTCCTCGACGAGCAGCCGCTTCAGCGCGTCCTCGCCGCTGGTGACCGACACCATCTCGATCGGGAGACCCTCCAGGATCGCCTGCAGCGCGAGCAGGTTCTCCTTGCGGTCGTCGACCGCCAGTACCCGGGCCGTGCGCCTCATGCGCGGGCCCGCACGCCGCCGCGCCCAGACCGGGACGACGGGCGGCCCGACCCGCTGCGCCTCGGCGCCACCCTGGCCGCCATGATGGCCAGCAGCTGGTCGAGATCGACGGGCTTGGTGACGTACTCCGTGGCGCCCGCTGCGAGGCTGGACTCGCGATCGCCCGGCATCGCCTTCGCCGTGAGGAACACGACCGGCAGGTCGGCCCCGCCCGGCAGCTGCCGGATGCGACGGGTCGTCTCGTTGCCGTCGAGGTCGGGCATCATCGCGTCCATCAGGACCACGTCCACCTCGCTGTGCTGGGTGAGCAGGCGGATCCCGTCGGCCCCGTTGTCGGCGTAGAGCACGGTGAGCCCGTGCAGCTCGAGCGCGCTGGTCAGGGCGAACACGTTGCGGACGTCGTCGTCGACGATGAGCACCGTGGCACCGTCGAGCTCAGGCGCCGACCGGGCGGATGCCGCACCGCCGGGTGCCGACCGCAGGATCGGGCTGCCGCGCGGCTCCACCAGCTCGGGCTCCGGGGGCCGGCGTGGCATCACCCTGGCCGCCGCGGCGGTGACGGGTGAGAGCTCGTCGGGCAGCAGCAGCGTGAAGATCGAACCGGCTCCGAGCTCGGACGACACCTCGATCTTGCCGCCGAGCATGCGTGCGAGCTCTTTGGAGATGTTGAGCCCGAGGCCGGTGCCGCCGTACTTGCGGCTGGTGGTGCCGTCGGCCTGCTGGAACGCCTCGAAGATCATCTCCAGCTTGCCTGCCGGGATGCCGATCCCGGAGTCGCTCACCGCGAAGGAGATGACCGACCGGGCCGCGTCCAGCGCCGGCACGCCGTGGACCGTGCCCGGTCCGATCCGCTGGATGCTGAGCGTGACGTGGCCGGCATGGGTGAACTTGACGGCGTTGGCGAGCAGGTTGCGCAGGATCTGCTGCAGGCGCTGCCCGTCGGTGGTGATCATCGACGGCAGGTCGGACGCGGCCTCGACCCGCAGCTCCAGTCCCTTGTCCTCGGCCTGCGGCCCGAACGCCTGCTCGATGTCGCTGCACACCTGGGCCAGATCGACCGGTTCGGCGTCGACGTCGACGCGCCCGGCCTCGATCTTCGTGAGGTCGAGGATGTCGTCGATGAGCCGCAGCAGGTCCGAACCGGCCCCGTGGATGGTGCTGGCGAACTCGATCTGCTTGGGGGTGAGGTTCTCGTCGGGGTTGTCGGCGAGCAGGCGCGACAGCAGCAGCAGCGAGTTGAGCGGGGTGCGCAGCTCGTGGCTCATGTTGGCCAGGAACTCCGACTTGTACTGGCTCGCGATCGCCAGCTGCTGCGCCTTCTCCTCCACGCCGCGCCGGGCCGCGTCGATCTCCATGTTCTTGATCTCGACGTTGCGGTTCTGCTCGGAGAGCTGCTCGGCCTTGTCCTCCAGCTCGGCGTTGGCGCGCTGCAGCTCGGCCGACTGGTCCTGCAGCTCGGTGGCCAGCCCCTGGGACTGCGCGAGCAGCTCCTCGGTGCGGCGGTTGGCCTGGATCGTGATGATCGCGACGCCGATCGTGACGACGAGGCGTTCGAGGAAGGTCAGGTGCAGCGCGGAGAACGGTGACACCGAGCCCAGCTCGATCACGCCGAGGCTCTCGCCCTCGAACTGCACGGGCAGCACGACCACCGCCCGCGGGGACGTGGCGCCCACCCCGGACCGGATCGGCAGGTACCCGGCCGGCACGTCGTTGACCAGCACCACCTGGCGGCTCGCCGCGGCCTGCCCGACCAGCCCCTCCCCCGACCCGAAGGACAGCGGACGGTCACCGACGCTCGTGGCGTAGCCGCCGATCAGTACCCAGCGCGGCGGGGCGAACGCGTCGGCACCGTTGAGGAAGAACGCCCCCACCTGGGCGTTCACCAGCGGTGCGACCTCGTTCATGATCATGCGACAGACCTCGGCGAGATCGCGCTGCCCCTGCAGCAGCCCGCCGATGCGGGCGAGGTTGGAGTCGAGCCAGCCCTGCTCCGCATTCTCCCGGGTGGTCTCCCGCAGGTTCGCGATCATCTGGTTGATCGTGTCCTTGAGGTCGGCGACCTCGCCGCTGGCCGCCACGGAGATCTGCTGGGTGAGGTCACCGCTCGCGACGGCCGTGGAGACCGCCGAGATGGCACGCAGCTGCGTGGTGAGCGTGGACGCGAGCTGGTTGACGCTCTCGGTGAGGTCGCGCCAGGTACCGGATACGCCGCGGACCTGCGCCAGCACGCCGAGTGTGCCCTCCGTGCCGACCTCGCGCGCCACCCGCGTGACCTCGGCCGCGAACGACGAGAGCTGATCCACCATCGTGTTGACCGTGGACTTGAGCTCCAGGATCTCCCCACGCGCGTCGACCGTGATCTTCTGGCTCAGATCGCCCTTCGCCACCGCCGTGGTGACCTGTGCGATGTTGCGCACCTGACCCGTCAGGTTGCCGGCGAGCTCGTTGACGTTCTCCGTGAGGTCGCGCCACGTGCCGGCCACGCCCTGCACCTGCGCCTGCCCACCCAGCTTGCCCTCGATGCCCACCTCGCGCGCGACCCGCGTGACCTCGGCCGCGAACGACGAGAGCTGATCCACCATCGTGTTGACCGTGGACTTGAGCTCCAGGATCTCCCCACGCGCGTCCACCGTGATCTTCTGGCTCAGATCGCCCTTCGCCACCGCCGTGGTGACCTGCGCGATGTTGCGCACCTGACCCGTCAGGTTCGACGCGAGCTCGTTGACGTTCTCCGTGAGGTCGCGCCACGTGCCCGCGACGCCCTTCACCTCGGCCTGGCCGCCGAGCTTGCCCTCGATGCCCACCTCGCGCGCGACCCGCGTGACCTCGTCGGCGAAGCTCGAGAGCTGATCCACCATGGTGTTGACCGTGGACTTGAGCTCCAGGATCTCCCCACGCGCGTCCACCGTGATCTTCTGCGAGAGATCACCGCGGGCCACCGCCGTGGTGACCTGCGCGATGTTGCGCACCTGACCCGTCAGGTTGGACGCCATGTAGTTGACGTTGTCGGTGAGGTCGCGCCACGTACCGGCCACGCCCTCGACCTCGGCCTGCCCGCCGAGCTTGCCCTCGGTGCCCACCTCACGCGCCACGCGCGTGACCTCGTCGGCGAAGCTCGACAGCTGATCCACCATCGTGTTGACCGTGGACTTGAGCTCCAGGATCTCCCCGCTCGCGTCCACCGTGATCTTCTGCGAGAGATCACCGCGGGCCACCGCCGTGGTGACCTGCGCGATGTTGCGCACCTGACCCGTCAGGTTGGACGCGAGCTGGTTGACGTTCTCGGTGAGGTCGCGCCACGTACCCGAGACGTTGGGGACGGCCGCCTGCCCGCCCAGCTTGCCCTCGATGCCCACCTCACGCGCCACCCGGGTGACCTCGTCGGCGAAGCTCGACAGCTGATCCACCATCGTGTTGACCGTGGACTTCAGCTCCAGGATCTCGCCACGCGCATCCACCGTGATCTTCTGCGAGAGATCACCCGTGGCGACGGCGGTGGCCACCTGCGCGATGCCCCGCACCTGGTCGGTGAGGTTGGCCGCCATCAGGTTCACCGCGTCGGTGAGGTCCTTCCACGTGCCGGCGACGTTGGGCACCGCGGCCTGCCCACCGAGATCGCCATCGGTGCCGACCTCGCGCGCCACGCGCGTCACCTCGTCGGCGAACAGCCGCAGCGTGGAGGTCAGCGCGTTGATCGTGTCGGCGAGCTCGGCCACCTCGCCCCGCGCGTTGACCGTGATCGTGCGGGACAGGTCGCCCTGCGCGATGGCGGTGGCCGCCGTCGAGATCGAGCGCACCTGGTTGGTGAGGTTGCTCGCCATGAGGTTCACCGAGTCGGTGAGCGCCCGCCAGGTACCGGCCACCCCGCGCACGTCGGCCTGGCCACCGAGGCGTCCGTCGGTGCCGACCTCGCGGGCGACGCGGGTGACCTCCACCGCGAACGACGAGAGCTGGTCGACCATCGTGTTGACCGTGCGACCGATCCGCCGGAAGTCACCGCGGAGCGGATGGCCCTCCACCTCCAGCGCCATGTGCTGGGACAGGTCGCCCTCGGCCACGGCCTCGATCACGCGCGCGATCTCCGCGGTGGGCGCCGCGAGGTCGTCGATCAGGGCGTTGACGGCGTGGACCCCGACCGCCCACTCACCGTCGTAGGACTCCTCGTCGAGACGGTCGGACGTGCGGCCCTCCCGGCCGACGACGCGGCTGATGCGCTTCAGGTCGCGGTTGCGGCGCTCCGCCACCGAGACGACCCCGTTGAACTGGTCGGCCACCTCGCCCGCGGCGCCGTCGCGGCGGGGCAGCCGCACATCGAAGCGGCCCTGCCGCACCTGGCGCAGCGCATCGGCCAGCTCGTGCAGCAGCAGCTCGTGCGTGGCAGCGTCGGACCCCGACCCCGACCCCGACCCCGACCCCGACCCCGACGCCGGCTCCGGTGCCGCTCCCCGCACCGGCTCCTCCGGATCAGCCGCGGCCGCCGAGCGGGCACGCCGTGTCGTGGTCATGAACGCGTCCTTCCGTGCCGTTCGGACCGAAGGAACCCTAGTCGATCCAGTGCGGTCGGGCGGCCCGACGGGGGTTGCTGCACACAGCGAAGGGAACACGGGAGGGGTTGGATGGCCTCTGTGCGAGCACCAACCGGACCGACAGGGCACACTGCACCCGTGCCCGTTCAGCTCGAGCGGCGGATCCGGTTGCCGCCCGACGCCCGGTCCGCGCGCAGCGCCCGCCGGATGGTGCAGGACGCGCTGGCCGACCTCGGGCCCGACGCCGGGCCGGCCGCGGTCGATCCCGATGTCGCCGACACCGCCGTCCTGCTGGCCAGCGAGCTCGCCGAGAACGCGGTGCTGCACGCCGGCACCGAGTTCGAGGTGGAGCTGACGGTCGACACCGAAGGCCTCACGATCGCCGTCACCGACCACGGGTCGGGACCGCTCGAGATGCACCTGGCCCAGCCCAGGCGCCGGTACGGCCGCGCCGCCACCCATGGTCGCGGCCTGGAGCTGATGCAGCGCCTCGCCACCCGGTGGGGCACCCGGCACGAGTCCGACGGGCGCCACGTCACCTGGTTCACGCTGTCACGAGCCGATGCGGAGGCAGCGCCTGTTCCCGCGCCGCAGCCCGACCCCGAACGCATCTGGACCGACGCCGAACAGGCCCGCTGGCTGCTGCACATACCCCAGGCGCTTGCCAACCAGCTGCACCCGACGGAGCTGGTGGCCGAGCTGGTGCGCAGGCTCCGCGAGCTGCTGGACGCCACGACGATCGTCGTCGAGGTCGACGACGGTGACGGGGCAGGCGTGCGCGAGGTGGTGCGCGACGGCGCCACCGACCCCACCCCCGCCACCGCCTCCGTCGTCGAGGTGCCGCTGCCGCTCACCCCGCCCCTGCGGGGCTGCCTGCGGGTGGTGCACGACGGCCCCGGGAGCACCGGCCGGGAGCCCGCCGCCGACCGCACCCGCGACCTGACCGAGCTCATCGCCCACCGCGTCGCGATGGCCGTCGAGTCCGAGTGGCTGCGCGAGGTCGACCAGCGCCGCCGGGCCTGGATGACCTACCTCGCCGAGACCAGCGAGCTGCTGGGCCAGTCCCTCGACGTCGACCTCACCGTGGCCGTCGTCCCGCAGGTCGTCGTGCCGCGCCTGGGCCGCTGGTGCGCGGTGCACCTGCTCGACGCCGCGGGCGGGCTGTACCTGGCGGCCTTCACCCACGCCGACGAGAACGAGCTGACCGAGCTGCGCGCCGTACTGGACCCGGACGCGAAGCCGGGCCTGCCGGCGCAGCTGCGGGCCGACCTCACGTCCGTCATGCGCGACGGTGCGTCGGCCGTGCGGTTCGCCGCGCCTGCCGACGGGCTGGCGGTGGCGCTGCGCGCCCGCGGCCGGGCGCTGGGCACCCTCACCATCGGACGTCCCGACGGGCGGCCCCACACCCCCGAGGACGTGGTGCTGGCAGGCGACATCGCCCGCCGGGCAGCGCTCGCGATCCACAACGCGCAGAGCACCGCCGCCCACGTCGGGGTGTCGCAGGCGCTGCAGCAGGCGCTGCTGCCCCGGGCGCTGCCCGCCGCGGCGGGCCTCGACTTCGCGTCGGCCTACCTGCCCGCGAGCTACGGCAGCGACGTCGGCGGCGACTTCTACGACGTGCTCACGATCGACCCCGACCAGTGGCTGGTCTCGATCGGCGACGTCTGCGGCAAGGGTGCCGCCGCGGCGGCACGGACCGGGCTCGTCCGCGACGTGCTGCGGGTGCTCGTGCGCGACGGCAGGCCGCTGACCACGGCCGTCGAGATGCTCAACGAGGTGATGATGGAGGCGGCCGACCCGCAGCAGTTCTGCACCCTCGCCGGCGCGCTCCTGCGGCGCAGCGTCCCCGACGCCGGGTCCGGCGGTGCCCCCGACGCCGGCGCCGGCCTCGACGTGGAGCTCGTGCTCGCCGGGCACCTGCAACCGGTGGTGGTGCGCGCCGGGGGGAAGGCCGAGCTGATCGGCGCGTTCGGCACCGCGGTCGGGCTCGTCCCGAGCGTCGTGCTGCAGCGCACCCACCACCACCTCGACCCCGGCGACACGCTGCTCGTGTACACCGACGGGGTCACCGAGCGCCGCCGCGGACGCGGCCAGTTCGGCGCCGACCGGTTGCTCGCCGCCGCGGCCGCGGCCGCGGGCGGCACCGCCGCGCAGGTGGTCGGGGCGGTCCGGGAGGCCGTCGAGCAGTTCTCGGCCGAGCCGATGGGCGACGACATCGCCCTGCTCGCGGTGCGGGCCACGCGCTGATCCGGGCCCGGATCACCAGTACCACCGGTAGCACGAAAACCGCTGTGGGCCCATCCTGAAGCGATCGGGATCGATGCAGGAGCGGCAGCCAGGGAAGGAACGAGAGCGCTGAAGACGACCCGCGGCCACGGCGTGGCTCGGGAGCTGCGGCACGGGCCGACGCTCCTGCTCCTGCTGTTCTGCCTGGCCGTCACGTTGCCGGCGACGATCGCGCTGACCCCGGCGCAGGAGATCGTCGCCTTCGGGCAGCACATCACGGTGGGCGCCCGCACGCCGACACCGACCGTGTCGGGCCCGTCCCGGCTCGTCCAGCTCGGCAACACCCCCATCGACGTGGACCGGCTCACCGTCTACGGGCCCCTGCGTCCGCAGATCACGATGGGCCCGGTGCAGCGCAACGCGGACGCCGCCGCGGTGTTCGACCCGAAGGCCGGACCGGCGGCCGCCGCGGCCGCCGTCGACGCCGTGACGGGCGGGTTCGCCGCCTGGTACCTCTGGGGCGGGCTCGGCCTGCTGGGTGCCACGTTGGTCGCGTCCGTCGCCGCGGCCGGCATCCGCACGCTCCTGGTGCTGCGCCGCCTCGGCCGGGGCGAGCCGGACACGCCCGCCCACCCGCTGGCCGAGGTCTGGTCGTCCTGCGTCCGCGCCGCCGGCCGGATGACGGTGCTCGCGGTCACCACGTCCGTGTTGGCCTGGGCCGCGTGCGGGGTGCTGGCCTACACCGGCGCCGTGCAGGGACTGCGCGGCGTCACGTCGCTGGCGCAGCTCGTCGGCGCCTACCACCTGTCCCCCGACCCGGCCGGGCCACCGGTCTCCGGCTACGCGGGCGCGGTGATCGGCGACTCGCGCGCCGTGCGGGTGGGAGGGCCACCGCTGCCGTCGGGCCGGGCCGACGACGACGCCTGCCAGCGCAGCAGCGACTCGCTCGCCGCCGAGATCGGCGACCTGACCGCCGGCAGGGTGCTCAACCTCGCCTGCCCGCTCGCCACCATCACCAGCGGGCTGCGCGGACCGCAGGACAGCAACGGGCAGGTCGTGCCGGCGCAGGTCGGCGTGCTCAAGCAGGTGCAGGGGCTGCGGTACGTCGCGGTCGTGATCGGGCCCAACGACGTGGGCTGGTCGGACTTCCTGCAGTACTGCTACGGCGTCGCCGACTGTTCCGACCAGCTGACGCAGGGCGAGTTCGGCTACCGTCTCGCGGCGTTCGACCGCGTCTTCGGCGACCTGCTCGTGGACCTCAACGACCTGCCCGGCCGGCCCCAGGTGATCATCACGACGTCCTACGCCCCGTTCGGGCCCGACGCCGACTGCCCCGACACGCGCTCCCCCGGGCACCCCGGACTGGACGCCGCCAAGATCGCGCTGCTGAACTCCCGCAACGAACAGCTCAACGCCGTGCTCAGCGCCGGGGCGGAGAAGTACGGCTTCGCCGTGGCCCGGCCCGGCCTGAGCCCGCTGTGCTCCGGGCACGGCCCCGACGGGCTGGGTCCCGACATCCAGGGCCTCGCCGACCCGTTCCCGTTCCACCCGACGGGGGTGGGGTCGCTGCGGATGGCCTCGTCGGTGGTGCGGCTGATCGATCCGAGCCGGGCGCGGTAGCGGCGCCCATCTCGCCGCCCACCTCGCCCTCAACATGTCAGGAGGGACGCCCTCCTGACGTCCCGGGGCGCGGCGCGGCACACTGTCCCGGTGGGGTACTGGGTGCTGCACGTCGACCTCGACCAGTTCATCGCCGCCGTCGAGGTGCTGCGCCGTCCCGAGCTCGCCGGCCTGCCGGTCGTCGTGGGCGGGCACGGCGACCCGACCCTGCGCGGCGTGGTGGCCACGGCGTCCTACGCCGCCCGTGAGCACGGGGTGCGCTCCGGGATGCCGCTGCGCACGGCGCTCAAGCGGATCCCCGACGCCGTGTTCCTCCCGGCCGACAACCCCGCCTACGAGGAGGCGTCCGAGGGCGTCATGGAGGTGCTGCGCTCCTTCGACGGTGCCACCGTCGAGGTGATGGGCTGGGACGAGGCGTTCGTCGGCGTCGACACCGACGACCCCGAGTCGCTCGCCACGGCGATCCGCGGCGCCGTGCTGGAGCGGACGGCGCTGCACTGCACCGTCGGCATCGGCGACAACCTGCTGCGCGCCAAGATCGCCACGGAGTTCGGCAAGCCCGGAACCGGGCCGGGCATGTTCCGCCTGACCGCCGACAACTGGTTCCCGGTGATGGGGCCCCGACCGACGCGGGCGCTGTGGGGCATCGGCGCCAAGACCGCGAAGAAGCTGGACGAGCGCGGGCTGCACACCGTCGCGGAGCTCGCGGCGGCCGACCCCGCCGCGCTCGCCGCCGACCTCGGGCCGGCCATGGGCCCCTACTTCGTGCAGCTGGGCCGCGGGCTCGGGCGCACCACCGTGTCCGGCACGCCGTGGGTGGTGCGCTCCCGCAGCCGCGAGACCACGTTCCAGGCCAACCTCGCCGACTGGGACGATGTGCGCAGCGAGGTCGTCGCGCTGGCCCGCCGCGTCACCGACGACGTGGTCGCCGAGGGCCGGCCCGCCGCCCGGGTGGGCGTCAAGCTGCGGTTCGCGCCGTTCACCACCCGCACCCGCAGCGCGACGCTGCCCGAGCCGACGTCGGACCCCGAGCGCATCGCCGAGGCGGCCGTGGCGGTGCTCGGGAAGTTCACCCCGGGCCGGGAGGTCCGGCTCATCGGGGTGCGGGCCGAGTTCGAGCGCTGAGTCGATCCGGCGCTGAGTCGATCGGTCGGGCGGGCCTCAGCCGCGCCGCGCCGCCAGCCAGCGCCGGGCCTCGCCCACCGTCCGGACCCGCTCGCCCGGCGGCAGCGGCGGGCGTTCCACCAGCACCACCGGCAGGCCCAGCTCGCGAGCGGCCACCAGCTTCGCGGCGGTGATCTCGCCGCCGCTGTCGCGGCTGACCAGCACGTCGATGCGGTGCTCCCGCATCAGTGCCCGCTCGGCGTCGGCCGTGAACGGGCCGCTGCGGACCATGACGAGCCGGTTCTGCGGCAGCGGGCCGACCAGTGGCGCTGCCGAGCGCATGAGGAACCACAGGTCGTCGAGCACCGCGAAGGCGTCGAGGCCGCGTCGCCCCGAGGTGAGGAAGACGCGCCTGCCCAGCTCCGGCAACACCGCGGCGGCGGCCGCCGGGTCGGGCACGCGCGTCCAGCGGTCCCCTTGGCTCTCGACCCAGCCGTCGCGATAGAGCAGCAGCAGCGGCAGGCCCAGCGCGGTGGTGGCGGCCACGGCGTTGGCCGTCATCCGCTCCGCGAAGGGATGCGTGGCATCGACGACGGCGTCGATGCGCCCGTCGCGCAGCCAGCCGGTGAACCCGTCGACGCCACCGAACCCGCCGATGCGCGCGTCGCCTGCCGGGAGCTCCGCCATCGGTGGGCGGGTGGCGAGCGTCGAGATCACGGTGTAGCCGCTGCTCTCCAGCGCCTCGGCCAGCTGGCGGGCCTCGCGGGTGCCGCCCAGGATGACGACGTTCACAGCAACACCCCCCTCACGACAGGCGCCTGCGCAGCAGGTAGGTGTCCATGATCCAGCCCTTTGCCGCGCGCCGGTCCGCCCGGATCCGGCAGATCTCGGCCTTGCGTTCCTGCAGGTCACCGGACACGAGCACCTCGTCGGCGGTGCCGAGGTAGGCGCCCCAGAAGATGTCGAGATCGGCGTCGGGAAGCTCGGCGAAGGCCGTGCGGCCGTCCAGCAGCACCACGGCGTCGTCGATGCCCGCCGGGATGCCGTCGGTGACCAGCCGCCGTCCGGTGGTCACCAGGAACGGGCGACCGATGCGGTTGAGCACGATCCGGTGGGCCGCCGCCAGCGCCTGGATGCTGGTGATGCCGGGGACCGACACGACCGCGATGTCGACCGCGGCGCCCACCGCGTCGAGGATGCGCAACGTGCTGTCGTAGAGCGCCGGATCACCCCACACGAGCAGCCCACCGGTGCCGCCGTCGGGCAGTTCGGTGGTGAGCAGCCCCGCCATGACCCCTTCACGGGTACCCAGCCAGTCGGCCACGGCGGTCTCGTAGCCCGGCACCCCACCCGGGTCGCGGTCACGATCGGGATCCGGGGCCGCGACCACCCGATGCTCGCGGGTGACGTGGCGGGCCAGCAGGTCCGACCGCAGCCCGGCGAGGTCAGCGGTGGCCGCGCCCTTGTCGAAGGTGAACCAGACGTCGACGCGGTTCATCGCCCCGATCGCCTGCAACGTCAGGTGCTCGGGGTCGCCCGCACCGATGCCGATGACGTAGATCGTGCGCACGGTGCGGACGTTATCCGGCGCTAGCTCCCGTTCGGGCCCGAGGTCGGCGCCGCGTCCGGAATCCGGACGACCAGCGCGCCCGGATCGACGCGCAACTGCAGCTCGGTGACCTCGCCGATGGGGTCACCGTCGATCTGTGAGAGCTGTGGCACATCGGCGGTGATCACGATCTTCTTCGCCTGCCAGTGCTCGACCCGTTCGTGGCCGCGGCTCTTGCGGGTGATCACGCGCAGGGCCACGGCGACCCAGCCGGCGACGCCCTTCGGGGCCAGGTTGACGATGTCGAGCACGCCGTCGTCGAGGGTGGCGGCGGGCATGAGCACCAGCCCGCCCAGCAGGGTGCCGCTGTTGCCGACCAGCACGGTGCGGGTGCGGCGCCGCAGGGGCGGCCCGTCGTCGAACGAGAGCGTGACGCGGGTGCGGCGGCCGCGCATCGCCCGCAGCCCCGAGATCACGTACGCCAGCGGCCCGACCCGGACCTTGAGCCGCTCCGGCGTGTTCTCCATGATCGCGGCGTCGAAGCCGGTGCCGGCCATCACGAGGAACACGTGCTCCTCCTCCGCACCGTCGACGCGCACCATCCCCACGTCGATGGCCCGATCGTCGCCGGTCAGTGCGACCCGGGTGGCCGCCACGACATCCAAGGGAGTGCCGAGCGTCTTGACCAGGAGGTTTCCGGTGCCCACCGGCACCAGGCCCATGGCCACCCGGGTGCCGACCAACGACTGCGCCGCCGCCCGCACGGTGCCGTCGCCGCCGCAGACGATCACGACGTCGGCACCCTTCTCGACGGCCTCCCTGGCCTGCCCGGTGCCGGGATCCTCCTGGGTGGTCTCCAGCCACAGCGGCGGCGCCCACCCCATCTCGGCGCAGACGCCCGTGATCCGCTCGCGGGTGTCGGACTCCACCTTGACGGGGTTGGCGACGACGGCCGGGATGGGCCGGTCCTCGGGGTCGGCCGCGAACGCGCCGGGGTGGCTGACGGGCTTGCGGCCACGCAGCAGCAACACGGTGATCCCGGCGATCAGCAGCACGGCGACCAGCAGCAGCACCCACCACCATTCGCCGGACACCCGGAAACCCTATGTGCGGGCACCGGCAGGGGCCCAGGCGGCTCAGCCGTGCGTGGCTGCCGTCGCGCGGCTGCCCTCAGGGAGCGGATGGTGGCGACGGGGTCTCAGGGGACCTCGTGGCTGCTCGCGCCACCTGCCCGACAGCCACATGGGCGGTCGGCGGCAGGTAGGACGCGCCGCCGACGTTGCAGGAAAGCCACCTTCCCGCAACGTCGTTGCGGGAAAGTGGCTTTCCTGCCATCGCCGCGCGACGGTGGCCTGCAACGAGAGCCCACCGCGCCCGGCGCGTGATCAACGACGACGGCGGCGCGGCCCGCAGAACGCGGACCGCACCGCCGTGGGCTCGGTCGGAATCGAAAGTGATCAGACCGTGGTCAGGGTGCCCGGCTCGGAGTACGGCAGGCCCAGGTCGTGGGCGACCTCGAGGCTCGTGAGCGCTCCGTGGTGGGTGGAGAGTCCGCCGGCCAGCGCCGGGTCGGCGGCGAGCGCGGCCTCCCAGCCGAGGTTGGCGAGCTTCAGGACGTAGGGCAGCGTCGCGTTGGTGAGCGCGTAGGTGGACGTGTGCGGCACCGCGCCGGGCATGTTGGCGACGCAGTAGAACACCGAGTTGTGCACGGTGTAGGTGGGGTCGGCGTGCGTCGTCGGGCGCGAGTCCTCGAAGCAGCCGCCCTGGTCGATCGCGATGTCGACGAGCACCGAGCCCGGCTTCATGCGGCTGACCAGCTCGTTGCTGACCAGGCGCGGGGCACGGGCGCCGGGCACCAGCACGGCGCCGATGACGAGGTCGGCCTCCAGGCAGGCGGACTCGAGCTCGTGGGCGTTGGACACCACGGTGCGGACGCGACCGGCGTAGCGGTCGTCGAGCTCGCGCAGCTTGTTGATGTCGAGGTCGAGCACGGTGACGTCGGCGCCGAGGCCCACGGCCATCGCGACGGCATTCTGGCCCGACACGCCGGCGCCGATGACGACGACCTTCCCGGGGCGGACGCCGGGGACGCCGCCGAGCAGCACGCCACGGCCACCGGCGGCGCGCATCAGCGCGCCGGCACCGGCCTGCGGGGCGAGGCGGCCCGCGACCTCACTCATCGGGGCGAGCAGCGGGAGCGAGCCGTCGGGGAGGCGGACGGTCTCGTACGCGATGGCGGTGGTGCCGGAGTCGAGCAGTGCCTGGGTGCAGGGCAGCGACGCGGCGAGGTGCAGGTAGGTGAACAGCACCTGGTCCCGGCGAAGGCGGTGGTACTCCTGCTCGATCGGCTCCTTGACCTTGAGCAGCAGATCAGCACTCGACCACACCTCGTCGGCGGTGTTGACGATGCGGGCACCGGCGGCCTCGTAGTCGGCGTCGGTGATGGAGCTGCCCAGGCCCGCGCCCTTCTCGACCAGGACGTGGTGTCCGGCCCGAGTCAGCTCGTGCGCCCCGGCGGGGGTCAACGCAACGCGGTACTCGTGGTTCTTGACCTCGCGGGGCACACCGATTCTCATGCCCTGAGAATGAAGAACCTACTGGTAGTATGCAACTCCTCCGCAGAAGATTCGCCAGAGGGGCAAGATGCCGCTACCACCTTCGGGAACCCGCCCTGCCCGGCCGCTCCTGCCGCAGGAAGTTCACCTTGATCAGATCGACCACGCGATCCTGCGCAGGCTGGTCGCCGACGCGCGTATCTCCAACAAGGAGCTGGCCGAGCAGGTGGGCATCGCGCAGTCCACCTGCCTGGCCCGGGTGAGGGCACTGCGCGAGAGTGGCGTGATCCGCGGTTACCACGCCGACATCGACCCGCGCGCGCTCGGCCACGACCTGCAGGCGATGATCGCCATCAGGCTGCAACCGCACGCGCGGGGCGCCATGGGCGATTTCGTCAGTGCGTTGAGCAGGCGACCGGAGGTGTTGGAGGTGTACTTCGTGGCGGGAGCCAACGACTTCCTCGTGCACGTGGCCACGGCCAGCACCGACGAGCTGCGGCACTTCGTCGGTGAGCACCTCAACCGGCTGCCCGCGATCGCCGGCACCGAAACCAACCTGATCTTCGAACACACCCGGTCCGCCGGACGCCGTGCATGACGCGCCGCCGGTACCTCCTCGCCGCGGCCGCCACGACCGGTACCGCACTGCTCGGGGCGTCGCTGGCCGCGCCCCGCGACTCGCGGGCCTTCTACGGCCTCACCACCGCCACCGCGGCCACCTGGGTGGTGAGCGCACGGGCGGCCGGCCCGGTGCCGCGCGGCAGCACGCAGTTGCTCGCTCCCGTCCTCACCGGTGCCGGCGCGTTCGGCGTTTTCTACGTCGGCGCGCTCGTCGCCCGCCGGATCCCGCCCCTGCGCCGGGCGCTGAAGGCGGTGCTCGGCTACGCGGGCGGCTCCGGCCCGCTGGTGCTGGCCGTGACGCTGGGCAGCGGCGCCGCCGAGGAGGTCTTCTTCCGCGGGGCCCTCTACGACGCGCTGCCCGACGGCACGAAGCTGCAGCAGTCGACCGCCGCCTACGTGCTGGTCACCGCGGCCACCGGCAACCCGGCGCTCGTGGCGGCGGCCGCCGGGATGGGCACGCTCTGGGGATGGCAGCGCCGCCGCAGCGGTGGCATCCAGGCGCCGTTGCTCACGCACCTGACCTGGTCGGCACTGATGCTGCACTTCCTGCCGCCCTTGTTCTACGACCGCCAGGGCGAGGGTCAGCCCGCGGTGGACTCCCCCGTCACGAAGTCGGTCAGGGCGGCCAGCAACCTGTCGACGTCGGCGCCGTCGACGTAGGGCGCGAGCCCGATCCGCAACGCCCCGGCGTCGCCGAGACCAAGGTGCCGCGATGCCTCGAGCGCGTAGAACGACGCCGCGGGGGCGTTGATGCCGCGCTCGGCGAGGAACTCGTACGCCGCCGCCTCCCGCCCACCCAGCCCGACCAGCAGCGTCGGCGTGCGCACCGCCGCCCGCGAGTACACCGTGACCCCCGCCAGCTCGGCCAGCCCGGCCTCGATCCGGGCGCGCAACCGATCCTCGTGCTGCTCCACCGCCGCCATCGACGCGAGCAGCCGCTCCCGCCTGCTCGCCGCGCCGTCGCGCGTGCCGGGCACCATCTCCGCCAGGAAGTCGACGGCCGCCCGGGTGCCCGCCAGCAGCTCGTAGGGCAGGGTGCCCAGCTCGAAGCGCTCCGGCACGACGTCGGACGAGGGCAGCAGCTTCTGCGGGTGCAGCGACTCCAGCAGCTCCGGCGCCGCCGCGACGACACCGCAGTGCGGGCCCAGGAACTTGTACGGCGAGCAGGCGTAGAAGTCGGCGCCCAGCGCGGCGACGTCGACGGCGGTGTGTGCGGTGTAGTGCACGCCGTCGACGTAGGTCAGGGCCCCCGCGGCATGGGCGAGATCGGTGATCGCCCGCACCGGCGGGCGGGTACCGATGAGGTTGGACGCGGCCGTGACCGCCACCAGCCGGGTACGCGGCGACAGCACGGCCACGATGTGGTCCTCGGTGAGCTCACCCGTGGCTGGGTCGAAGTCGGCCCACCGCACCGTGGCGCCCGCGTTCTGCGCCGCGATCACCCACGGCCGGATGTTGCCGTCGTGATCCAGCCGGGTGACGACGACCTCGTCGCCGGGACCCCAGCCCGCGGCCAGCGTGCGGGCCATGTCGAACGTCAACTGCGTCATGCTGCGGCCGAAGACGATGCCGCGCGGATCGGCGTTCAGCAGGTCGGCCATCGCGGCCCGCGCACCCAGCACGATGTCATCGGCGGTGCGCTCGGACCGGGTGACCCGGCCCCGGTTGGCCAGCGGCGACGTCAGCGTGGCGGCGACGGCCTCGGCCACCGTGTCGGGAACCTGTGAGCCGCCGGGGCCGTCGAAGTGGGCGAAACCCGCCTGCAACGCCGGAAAGTGCTTGCGGACGGATGCGACGTCGAAGATCACTGATCTCCCCGGGTCGGTGACGTGGTGGGTGCTCCCACCCTGTCACGCCCCGGGACCGGAATCACCAGGCTTCGGGGTCGAACGCGTCGCGCTCCGGTCGCGGCTGCTCCTTGGGCGGCTCCGCGCGGTGGCGGCCCTCACGCAACCCGCGCTGGTAGGTGCTGAGCCGATCCCGGATGCGATCGGGAACGCGCTCCGCCGGGCCGGCCTCGGGCTGCGAGCTGCGAGCTCGCGGCGGCGGCACCAGCTGCGTGCCCGGTCGGCGACGCGGGAGACCACCACCCGCGGTCTGCGGAGTCGGCTCGGGACGGGCGGCGCGCGCGGCCGCCTCCCGCCACTCGACGTCGCTCGGGGTCTCCCAGTCCAGCGGACCCATCGCGCCGGACCCCAGCGGATCGGACCCCAGCGGATCGGACCCCAGCGGATCGGACGCGCGGCCGCCCCCGGACCGCGCCGGCGGCAGTGCCGCGTCCTCCCGGAACCACGCCGACGCGATGGCCTCGAAGATCGGGGTGGCCACGACCTCCTCGGACGGGTCGTGGGCCAGGTCCAGCAACGGCCCGAACAGCTCGTCGACCGGGGACTGCTCGCCACGCGACGAGCCCGCCCACGCCGGGCCGGCGCCGCGGGCGTCCACCGCGGACCGACGGCTCCCGGCGCGACGGTTCTCGGTACCACGGTTCTCGGCGAGCAGCGCGTCACCCAGCGGCGACGCGGACACCGATGACTCCGTGCGTGGTGACGGGGTCGACGGGCGCGGGCGCAGCGCGGGCAGCGGTGGTGGCACCGACTGGGGCAACGACGGCAGGGGCAGCGGCTGGGAGTGCTGCAGCGGCACCGGCTGGGAGTGCTGCAGGGGCACCGGCCGGGAATGTTGCAGGGGCACCGGCTGCGAGTGCTGCAGCGGGGTGGGCTGGGAATGCTGGAGCGGGGTGGGCTGCGAGTGCTGCAACGGCACCGGCTGCGAATGCTGCAGCGGAGGTGGGGTGCTGGGCTGGTACGCGGCCGGCCGCGACGGCAGCGCCGGTGAGCGACCACCGTTCGCGCCGGGCTGGGGGCCGCCGCTGCCGAACCCGCCGACGTTGTTCTGGCCGTTGAACGGGAAACCGTTGGCCGAGCTGCCGTTGGCGGTGGCGGTGGCCGGGCTGCTGCCGGCCTGGCTGCTGGCCGGGCTGTCGGCGGCCGGGGTGCCGTTGCTGCCGTTGCTGTGCAGCGCACCGTTGGTACCGGCGCCGTTGCTGCCGGCGAGCGCGCGAGCGGACTCCTGGGCCGACGCGCCGCCGGCCCATGGCAGGCTGCGTTCCGGCTCGTCCGGCACGACGACCGCACCGGGAACGTGGATGCTGGCGACGAGCCCGGTGGTGACGTCGGGCAGCTGCAGGCCGAGCCCGCTGCGGGACCGCCCGGCGAGCCGTTGGGCGGCCTCGAGTGCCCGCCTGCCGCCGAGGCCCTCGGGGTCGTACCGGCCCGCACCCTCGGCGCGGATCTCCACCGCGATCCCCGACGGCGCCTCGGCACGGGTGGAGACATCGACGCGGGCGCCGGGGTACACGGCCGTGACGTGGTCGATGAGCTCGGCCACGACGTGCAGGAGCTCGGTGGCCGCCGCCGGGGAGATGCCACCGCCGGCCGGGGTGCGGACGTCGACGCGGCGCGATTCCTCCGCGGCAGCAGCCGCATCACCGAGCACATCGGCCAACCGTCGCGATCGGCCGCTGCGGACGCCCGGTTCCTGGCCGCTGAGCAGCAGCAGGCTCTCGGTGTCGCGGCGCATCCGCCGCCCGATCTCGAGGAGCTCGGCCAGACCGGGCGGCTCCGAGATCAGCGGATCGGACTGCATGCGGTCGAGCAGCCAGAGGTGCCGGTCGAGCCGGCCCTGCAGCCTGCGGGCGACACCGCCCTGCACGTCGTCGAGGGCATCCGACGACTGCCGGGCAGCCGGGTCCCTGCGACCGTTCGGTTCGAGGCGGCCGGCGATCGCCGAATCATCCTCGGACGCGAACATCCTGTCGGCCACCAGTAGGTCCTCTCGAGCGAGTCGATGCGACCACGCCCTTGCCCCCGGGCAGGATGCCGCGCGGGGGAACTGGCCTGCTGGGGAGCGGCGGCGGTCGCATGTCCTGGCGTGGCACGCTACCCGCCGGCGGCGAACTTCTTCGGCGGGTGGGCCGGGCTGCGCTCAGGACGCGGCTGGATGCGACGGACGGTGGGCGGTGCGTGTCCTGCGCCGGACGGTGCAACGGGCCGTCGCAGCGAGGCGTCCGTTCGACGCCGCGGTCGGCGACCAGCACCGGCGATCCGGCGATCCGGGCCACCTCCACGGCGCGTCGCCTTCCCTCGACACCCCCTGTGACCTGCGGCGCAGCGCCCACCGACTGGTAACATGACGCGGTCGGGCGATCACCGTTGGTGGTCACCGGCGACCCCGTCGAGCACCGCGCGCCGGACGTCAGCAGGGTGAGCGAGGCGGCGCGGAATGCGCGGCGGCCCCGCACCGGAGTCCGGTGCGGGGCCGCGTCACTGGGGAGCGTTCGTGCGGGGTTCGCTCAGAGAGCGAGGTGCAGCAGTGCACCGTCGAGCAGGCCGTGTGCGGGAGCCGCGGCGGTGTCGTCCGCGTGGTGCGCGCCGGACTGCTGGTGGTGGTGGGTGGTGGTCTCCTCGTGGGAGGTGAAGCTGTCGAGCCACCCGGTGGCCGACGAGTCACCGAACCCGTGCCCGACACTGGTCAGGCTGCTGACGCTGTGCTCGACGGTGCTGATCTGCGAGGCGTGCAGCAGCCCGTCGGCCGAGCCGAACGAGCTGGTCGAGCCGGTGAGGCCCGACAGCGTGTCGCCCAGGCCGAAGGCGGTGAGGTCCGGTGCGCCCGCCAGGTGGTCGGGAAGCACGGCCGCGGCCGACACCGGGCCGGCGTGGGCGACCGCGCCCAGCCCCGACAGCACGCCACCGTCGCCGTCGGCCAGCTGGAGATGGCCGGCGTCGACGCTGATCGGCGCGCCGCCGCCGACGAGGTTCAGCACGTACTGCGCGTCGACGTGGCTCAGGTCGTACTCGTTCAGGATCGCGGTCGGCTGCTGCAGGAAGACGTTGTGCAGCTCGCTGTTGTTCTGCAGCTCGCGGACGAAGGCGAGCAGATCCTCGGACAAGGGGGAACTCCGGTTTCTCTCATGGGGAGCGACCCGGTTGGGGAGCCCGGGGCCGTGAGCGAAAGCTAGAGCGGTGCCGCCATTCGGCGTAGGGGGAAGTCGCCGTATTCGATCAAGCCGGGGCCGGGAACCGCCCTCATTCCCCCTATGGAGTCCCCTAATGGGCCAATAGGGGCATGGTCATGACTACCGAACGGAGTCACAGCGCTGGGCTGTTCAGCCCAGGTCGGCGGGTGCGCCCAGGTCGATGGGGAGCCTGTCGATCCCATGGACGATGGAGCGCTTGCGGTAGCTCAACTCCTCGGGGGCGACCGCGAGCTTCATGTCCGGGAAGCGGCGCACCAGTGCCGGGAAGGCAGCGCGCAGCTCGATCTTCGCCAGCTCGGCGCCGACGCAGCGGTGGATCCCGAAGCCGAAGGCGACGTGGTGCACCGAGCCGCGGTGCGGGTCGAAGGTCTCCATGTCCGCGCCCAGCCGGGCGTCGCGATTGGCGCCGGTCAGCGAGCAGACGACGACGTCGCCCCGCTCGATGAGCGTGCCGCCGATCTCGATGTCCTCGCGCGCGAAGCGCGGGAACGCCACCTGCACCACGGTCAGGTAGCGCAGCAGCTCCTCCACGAACTTGTCGACGGCACCGTTGGTGGCGCTCTCCTCGTCGCGCAGCAGTGCCATCGCCGCGGGGTCCTGCAGGAGCAGCACGGTGCCCAGTGCCAGCATGCTCGTGGTGGTCTCCAGCCCGCCGGTGAGCAGGCCGTCGGCCAGGCCGGCGAGCTCCTGGTCGGTGAACTCGTCGCCGTGGTCGCGCACGAGCCTGCCCAGCAGGCCCTCCCCCGGTTCCCTGCGCTGCGCCTCGACGATCCCGCGCAGGTAGGGCAGCGAGTCGTTCACCGCGGCCAGTGACGCCTCGGCACCCTCCAGCATGTCGAAACGGGCGGTCGAGAGCCGCTGGAAGTCCTCACGGTCGGCGTAGGGCACGCCGAGCAGCTCGCAGATCGACAGTGACGGGATCGGTAGCGCGAACGCGGCCACCAGATCCACCGGCTCGGTGGCGGTGACGAGCGCGTCGATCGTCTCGGTGACGATCCCCTCGATCCGCGGCGCCAGCCGCGAGAGCCGCCTGCCGGTGAACTCCGGGGTGAGCACGCGACGCAGCCGCGTGTGCTGCGGCGGGTCGCTGAACCCCAGTCCACCCGGGTCCTGGTCCGCGTCGAACCCGGCGACGCCCGCGAGCTGACGGAAGTCGTTGCTGAAGGCAGCGGTGCCCCCCAGCACGGCCTTGGCCTCCTCGTACCCGGTGATCAGCCAGGCCCGGACGCCAAGCGGCAGCTTGATCCGCTCCACACCGCCGCGTTCGCGGTGCTCGGCCAGCTCCGCCACCGGCACCAGCCCGTCGCGCTTGAGCGGCATGAGCGCCGAGTCGGGCAGCAGCGACAGCTTCGCCGACGACAGCCCCCCGCCACCCCCGCCACTGAACGCCCGGCGCGCGATCAGAGCGATGATCCTCGACCGGACGGCCCGCCACGGCCGCGTCAGCGAACTGGTTCCCAACGTCACGCGACCCCCACGTCCAGCGCTCTGCACGTTGTCGTTTCCGAGTTGCTTACCGCCTGTCACGCCCCGATTCTGGCCCCTCGTCCGTTCTCGGCTCACGCCGCCATCGTCCCCGGCCCCGAGACCACGCGATCGGGGCTCCGACGTGGGCCACACGTGAGTGCCGTCACGTGTCGACCCGGTGCTCCCGGATGATCACTCACCGGAGTCGGATCGCGGATCGACGGGACGGGGTGGCGGCACCCGGTGCACCCACCGCGTCGCGGTCTCGTACGCCTTGCCCCACCGCAGGACGTCGAGATCGGCCCCCGGCCGTCCGATCAGCTGCACCCCGGTGGGCAGCCCGCGCGGGTCGAACCCGGCCGGCATCCCGAGCGCGGGCGTGCCGGCGAGCGACCACGGCGACACCGTCTCCATCCAGCGGTGGTAGCTGTCCATCGGTCGCCCGCCCACCTCGGCGGGCCACGGCGTCGTGGCGGTGAACGGGAACACCTGTGTGCTCGGCGCGAGCACGGCGTCGAACCGGTCGAAGAAGGCCCGGACCTGCACGAACCACTCCTCGCGCGCGGTCATCGCCCGGTGGATGTCGAGCCCGGTCAGCCGCAGCCCGTTCTCGATCTCCCAGACGATCTCGGGCTTGAGCGCGGCCCGGTCGGCGAGCAGCGGTTCCAGCGCCAGCGCGTTCCACCACCGCCACACCAGCATCGTCTGCCACAGCTGCGCGAAGTCGACGGCCGGCACCGCCTCCTCGACCACGGCCCCGAGGCTCTCGAACACCCCCGCGGCCGCCCGCCCGAGCTCGAGCACCCCCGGCTCGGTGGCGAGATGGCCGTCGAGGTCACCGACCCACGCGACGCGCAGCCCGCGCACGTCGGCGTCGAGGGGCCCGGCGAACCGCGCCGGATCGTCGGTGCGCCCCAGCGGCGAGCCGGGATCGGGTCCGGCCAGGACGGCAAGCAGCGCCGCCACGTCGTCGACGCTGCGCCCCATCGGCCCGACCTCACCCAGCTGCGCGACGAAGCCGGGGCCGGGCACCCGGCCGACCGAGGGCCGCAGTCCCAGCACGTTGCAGAACGCCGAGGGGTTGCGCAGCGACCCCATGTAGTCGCTGCCGTCGGCCACCGGCAGCATCCGGGTCGCCAGCGCCGCAGCCGCCCCGCCGCTGCTCCCGCCGACCGTGCGCGTGCGGTCGTACGGGTTGACCGTGGTGCCCCACACCGGGTTGTAGGTCTGGGAGCCGAACCCGAACTCGGGCGTGG
The DNA here is from genome assembly GCF_042653605.1 of Pseudonocardia sp. GCM10023141. Taxonomy (NCBI): domain Bacteria; kingdom Bacillati; phylum Actinomycetota; class Actinomycetes; order Pseudonocardiales; family Pseudonocardiaceae; genus Pseudonocardia; species Pseudonocardia sp. GCM10023141. The sequence continues at coordinate 8,938 of NZ_JBHSIR010000055.1, read as the reverse complement.
TGGTCTTGCCGATGATGATCGCGCCCGCCGCGCGCATCCGCCGCACGTGCAGCTCGTCGGTGACACCGATGCGGTCGCGGTGCAGCGGCGAGCCCGCCGTCCAGACCAGCCCGGCCGCCTCGGAGAGGTCCTTCACCGCGACCGGCAGCCCGTGCAGCCAGCCGGCCCGCTCGCCCCGCGCCAGCCGCGCGTCGCTGGTGTGGGCCTCGGCGAGCACATCGTCGCGTTCGCGCAGCCCGACGATGGCGTTCACCTGCGGGTTCACCGCGTCGATGCGGTCGAGGAACGCCGTGTTGACCTCCACGCACGACACCTCGCGTCGCTCGATCAGCCCGGACAGCTCGGTGGCGTCGAGCTCGACGAGATCGGGGGTGGTGACATCGGAGACCCTGCGCGAAACCATGCCGCCATCATGACCCGCCGTCTGCCACGCTGGCCGGAGGCGACGCCGAGGGGGCATCGGAGTGCGGGACGAGCGGGCCGGCGTGGTCATCATCGGCGGCGGTGTCATGGGCGTGAGCGCCGCCTTCCACCTCGCCGAGGCCGGCGTGCCCGACGTCGTGCTGCTGGAGCGCGACGCGCTGGGCTCGGGCTCCACGTGCAAGGCCGCAGGCGGGGTGCGGGCCCAGTTCTCCGACAGCGTCAACATCGCGCTCGGCAAGCGCAGCCTGGAGGCGTTCGGGCGGTTCGGCCACCGGCCCGGCGGGGAGATCGACCTGCACCGGGTCGGCTACCTGTTCCTGCTCGACACCCCCGGGAGCGTCGCGGCGTTCGAGCATGCCGTGGTCCTGCAGAACAGGCTGGGCGTACCCAGCCGCATGCTCGCGCCCGACGAGGCGCAGCGGCTCTCGCCGCTGATCGACCCCACCGGGCTGCTGGCTGCCGCGTACTCGCCCACCGACGGGCACTGCACGCCGGAGGCCGTGGTGCTGGGCTACGCGAGCGCCGCCCGGCGCCGCGGGGCCCACCTGCACACCGGCCGCGCGGCCACCGGCATCCGGGTGACGGGCGGCGAGATCGTGGCCGTCGAGACCGACGCCGGGCCGATCGCGACCGACACCGTGATCTGCACCAGCGGTGCCTGGGCCCGTGAGGTGGGCGGCTGGGTCGGCGTCGAGCTGCCCGTCACACCGCTGCGCCGCCAGATCGTCGTCACCGAGCCCGTGCCGGACCTGCCCGCCGACCTGCCGATGACGCTGGACCTCAGCAGCACCTTCTACTTCCACCGCGAGGGCGCCGGGTTGCTCGTCGGGTTGTCCGATCCCGATGAGCAACCCGGGTTCGACGTGGCGCTCGATGACGCCTGGTTCCCCCGGCTCGGCGCGATGATCGAGCGCCGGGCGCCGCGGCTGCTCGACGTCGGGGTCGCGAGCCGCTGGGCCGGGCTCTACGAGATGACCCCCGATCACAACGCCCTGATCGGTGAGGCACCGTCGGTGAGCCGGTTCCTCTACGCCACCGGCTTCTCCGGGCACGGGTTCCTGATGGGGCCCGCTGTGGGCGAGGTCCTGCGCGACCTCGTGCTGGGCGCCGAGCCGTTCGTCGACATCACCCCGCTCGATGCCGGGCGGTTCGCCGCGGCGGCGACGCGTCCGGAACTGCACGTCATCTGATGGGCTCGCCCCCAGCCCACCACCCTGAGCTGGGAAACCCACCCCCGGTGTAGCGGCGAGATGACGGCGTGTAACAGTCACGCGTCCGATCCCCCGGGTCCGGGTGAACAGCCTCCGACAGCCTTGCCCTCGCCTTTCGGACGGGGCACGCTGTCGGGCCGGGGATCCCCGCGAAAGGGAAACAGTCATGGGCTTCGGCAGCTCCGCGCTCGCTCGTCCGACCAGCGACGACCCGCAGCACCTCGAACGGCTCGGCCGCGTCGTGCTGGTCGATCGCCCCGAGGCCCCGAACCCGGGCTGGGTCGCGGCGTGGTGCGGCGACGTCGGCTACGAGCTCGTGCGCACGCCAGCGGTCCCCGACGCGCTGCTCGACGGCGGCCCGCACGGCGATGCCTGGCCCGAGGTCGCGATGCAGCTTGGCGCGCTGAGCGCGGCCGGCAGCTCGGTGCTGCTGCGCCGCACGGCGCTGCACGAGCGACACGGTATGCGCGTCGTGGCCGCCATCAACGACCTCACCGACGACGAGACGGTGCTGACCGAGGCCGTCGCGTGCGCCACCGCGCTGGGCGCGTCACTGGAGCTGGTGCACGGCGTGCCGCTCTCGTTCGGGGAGCGCAGCGTCGGCCTCGACGACGCCGTGGGCCGCGGGCTCGCGCTGCTGCAGTCGGGACGCGAGTACCTGGCAGGCCTTGCGGGAGCCACGGCCACCGGCATCTCCACCCGGCTGCTGCGCGTGCGCCCGCACGAGCTGGTCAACGAGCTGCTCGACGCCGACCTGCTCGTCGTCGGTGGCGCCCGCACCGAACCGGCAGGCCGGCTCGGGCTGGTGGCGCTCAGCGCCATGCAGCACGCGCCCTGCCCCGTGCTGCTCACCCCCCGCCGGCCTCGCTGACGCTCGCTGCAGCACCGCGCCCGGCAGTCGCGGCCACCCGGCGGGTGAACAGGCCGTGGAACCCCAGCGGCACCGTGAAGGGCAGGTGCAGCACCGCCATCGGCTCACGCTCCAGGTCGCGCGCGTCGAGCACCACGAGCTTCGTGCGCCGTTCCCGCTGATCGATCGCCATCGCCAGCAGCCAGCCGTCGTCCTCGGCCGTATCGCCCGAGCGCGGCACGAACAGCGCCTCGCCGAAGCTGTGGCCCGGCATCCGGTGCGCGGTGCTGCGCCCGGACCCGTTGTCGATCTTCATGATGGCGTCGTAGTGCGGCCCCTCGACCCGGCCGGCGAGGTAGCCGAAGCGGTTGCTGCGGCCGGTGCGCCGCGGGTCGAGCTGGGGGAACTCCGACGGGACGGCCAGCAGCTCCTGCTCGACGACCCGGCCGCCGGGCGTGATCCGGTAGCGCATCAGCCTGCTGTCGGGCAACGTCTCGTGCTCGCGGATGTGGCCGAGGGCCCGGGTGACCCGGTGCCAGTCGGGCCCGAAGTGCACCAGGTCCACGACCACGTCGCCACCGTCGTCGAACGCGTTGCCGAGGTGGAAGTGCAGCAGCGCCTCGTGCTCCACGATCCGGGGCCTGCCACCGGCGCGGGGCACCAGCAGGAACCGGGTGCCCCGGCGGGGCCGGTAGCTCAGCGCCTCGAGGTAGGAGCAGCTCGACAGCACCAGCTTGCGGATGTCGGGCAGGATCGGGTCGAGGACGAAGACCAGGTGGGTGTCGGTGAGTGCCATGTCGTGGTTCCACGGCAGGTCCAGCAGGGGCACCCTCGCGACCTGGCGCGTCCGTCCGGCCCGGTCGGTGCGGTAGCAGCGGATCTGCGGGCGCGGGAGCAGGTCCAGCCCGAAGTTGAACATCTCGCCGGTGCGCGGGTCGGTCTTCGGGTGCGCCGAGAACGCGCCGATCCACTTCAGCGTGCCGCCGAAGTCCTCCGTTCCCAGCGTCTCGAGGGTGTCGAGGTCGAGGCGGTGCGGTCGGCCCAGCTCCCACAGCGCCAGCAGCTCCCCACCGTGGCGCACGACACCGGTGTTGGCGACGTTGGTGGGCATCCGCAGCAGGTTCGCCAGCCGGCCCCCGGGACGCATCGTGCCGAGCCCGCGGTGGACGATCCGGCTGGAGCGCTGCCCGTGGCGGAACTGCGGCGTGCGCACGTAGCGGTTGCGGAAGTGCGCCCGGCCGCCGTCGAGCGTGAACCGCGAGACCATGCCGTCGCCGTCGAGGATGTTGTCCAGCATCGTGGCGCCGACCTGCAGCTTCCCCGGCCCGATCCGGTAGAGCGTGCCGCTGAGCTCCCGCGGCAGTGCACCGTCGATCTGCTCGATCTCCAGGTCCAGCTCCCGCAGCAGCGGGTCGGCGAGGCCGAAGCCGACCAGCGGTGCCGACGACGGGTCGTCCAGAACGGTCACGTGCACGCTCCCCCGAGCCCACCTTCACCCTTCCGGGTGACGGTAGTGCTCGGGGGAGCAGAACGGGCGCCGTTGTCAGCAAGCGCTCACAGCGGGATGGGCGGCTACTCCGATCCCGCTCCGGCCGCGGCGAACTGGGAGTTGTAGAGCCGGTAGTAGGCGCCCTGGGCGGCGAGGAGCTCCTCGTGGGTGCCCTGTTCCACGATGTCGCCGGACTCCATGACGAGGATCAGGTTGGCGTCCCGGATCGTGGAGAGCCGGTGCGCGATCACGAAGCTGGTGCGATCCGAACGCAGCGCCGCCATGGCCCGCTGCACCAGCACCTCGGTGCGGGTGTCCACCGAGCTGGTGGCCTCGTCGAGGATCAGCAGCGACGGGTCGGCGAGGAATGCGCGCGCGATCGTGATGAGCTGCTTCTCCCCCGCGCTGACGTTGCTGCCCTCCTCGTCGATCACCGTGTCGTAGCCGTCGGGCAGGCTGCGCACGAATCGGTCGACGTAGGTGGCCCTGGCCGCCGCGAGCACCTGCTCCGAGGTGGCTTCGGGGTTGCCGTAGGCGATGTTGTCGCGGATCGTGCCGCCGAACAGCCACGTGTCCTGCAGCACCATGCCGATCCCGGAGCGCAGGTCGGCGCGGTCCATCTTCGCGATGTCGACCCCGTCGAGGGTGATCCGGCCGCCGTCGAGCTCGTAGAACCGCAGGATCAGGTTCACGAGCGTGGTCTTGCCGGCACCGGTCGGGCCGACGATGGCGACGGTCTGCCCGGGCTCCGCGGTCAGCGACAGGTCGTTGATCAACGGCGTCTCGGGCAGGTACCGGAACGCCACGTGCTCGAAGCGGACGCGGCCGCGGCGGTCGGTGCGCACCGCCGGGACCTCCGGGTCGGGGCTCTGCTCCGGCGCGTCGAGCAGCTCGAACACCCGCTCCGCCGAGGCGATGCCCGACTGCAGCAGGTTGGCCAGCGACGCCGCCTGCGTCAGCGGCTGGGTGAACTGGCGCGAGTACTGGATGAACGCCTGGACGTCACCGAGGCTGAGCGCACCCGAGGCCACCCGCAGCCCGCCGAACACGGCCACGGCCACGTAGTTGAGGTTCCCGATGAACATCATCGACGGCATGATGATGCCGGACACGAACTGCGCCCGGAAGCTCGCCTGGTAGAGCTCCTCGTTCTTGTCCTCGAAGCTCTTCTCGACCTCGCCGCGGCGACCGAACACGCGCACCAGCTCGTGCCCGGTGAACGCCTCCTCGATCTGGCCGTTCAGTGCGCCGGTGTGACGCCACTGGGCCACGAACTGCTTCTGCGACCGTTTCGCGATCGCCTTGGTCATCCACAGCGACACCGGGATCGTCACGATCGCGATGATCGACAGCAGCGGCGAGACCAGCAGCATCATCAGCAGCACGCCGATCACCGACAGCACCGAGGTGAGCAGCTGGCTCATCGTCTGCTGCAGGCTCTGCGAGACGTTGTCGATGTCGTTGGTGACGCGGGAGAGCACCTCACCGCGCTGCTGGCCGTCGAAGTAGCGCAGCGGCAGCCGGTTCATCTTGTCCTCGACGTCGCGGCGCAGGTGGTAGACCGTGCGCTGGACGATGCCGTTGAGCAGGTAGCTCTGCAGCCAAGCGAACACCGATGACGCCACGTAGACGCCGATGACCAGCAGCAACACCCCGGCGACGGCCGCGAAGTCGATGCCCATCCCGGGGATCACGTGCTGGGCCAGGATGATGTTGGCGATCGCGTCGTTGCCCGCGGCGCGGGCACCCGCCGCCGCCTGCTCGGCCGTGACCCCGGGCGGGAGCTGCCGCCCGATGACGCCCGAGAAGATCAGGTCGGTGGCCCCGCCGAGGATCTTCGGGCCCAGCACGTTCAGCGCCACGCTGATGACGCCCAGCACGACCACGACGATCACGCCGAGCCGCTCGGGCGCCAGCCGCTGCACCAGCCGCCTGGCCGACGGGCCGAAGTTGGACGCCTTCTCCGCGGGCTGTCCCATCCCGGCCCAGGGGCCGCCCTGCCCGCTGCTGCGGCGCGCGACGGCCATCCCCCGTGCCGCCTTGACGGTCTCGCTGTCCTGCTTCGGGGCACCGCCGTTGTCGCCGGGGACGACGGCGGTGGATCCGCTCGTGGGTCCGGACTCGGTCATGCTGCTGCTTCCTCTGCACTGAGCTGGGACTCGACGATCTCGACGTAGGTCGGGCACGCGGCCAGCAGCTCGTCGTGGCGGCCGATGCCGACGACGAGCCCGCCGTCGAGCACGATGATCTGGTCGGCGTCGGCGATGGTGGACACGCGCTGGGCGACGATCACCACGGTCGCGTTCGCGGTGACCGGCTTGAGCGCGGCGCGCAGCCGGGCGTCGGTGGCCAGGTCGAGCGCGGAGAACGAGTCGTCGAACAGGTATATCTCGGGTTGGCGCACCAGCGCCCTGGCGATGGCGAGCCGCTGGCGCTGCCCGCCGGAGACGTTGGTGCCGCCCTGGGAGATCGGCGACTCCAGCCCCTCGGCCATGGCCTGGACGAAGTCCTTGCCCTGCGCGATCTCCAGCGCGTGCCAGAGCTGCTCGTCGGTGGCGTCCGGGTTGCCGTAGCGCAGGTTGCTGGCCACGGTGCCGGAGAACAGGAAGGGCTTCTGCGGCACCAGCCCGATGCGGCTCCACAGGTCCTCGGGGTCGAGCCGACGCACGTCGACGCCGTCGACGGAGACGGTGCCGCTGGTGGCGTCGAACAGGCGCGGCACCATCGACATCAGCGTCGTCTTCCCGGCCCCGGTGCTGCCGATGATGGCCGTGGTCTGCCCGGGCCGCGCGGTGAAGGCGATGTTGCACAGCACCGGTGCCGCCGCCCCGGGGTACTGGAACGTCACGTCGTCGAACTGGAGCAGGCCCTGGCGGTGCAGTGGCGTGACCGGGGCGGCCGGCACGTCCACCGACGACTCGGTGTCGAGCACCTCGGCGATCCGGTCGGCGCAGACCGCGGCGCGCGGGATCATGATCGCCATGAAGGTGGCCATCATGACCGCCATGAGGATCTGCAGCAGGTAGGCCAGGAACGCGGTGAGCGCGCCGATCTGCATCTCGCCGGCGTCGATGCGGTGCGCGCCGAACCACAGGACCGCGACGCTGGAGACGTTGAGCACGAGCATGACGATCGGGAAGATCAGCGCCTGCAGCCGGCCCGCGTTGGTGGCGACCGCGGTGACGGCGACGTTGGCCTCGTCGAACCGCGCCGTCTCCTGCGGTTCGCGGACGAACGCCCGCACCACCCGGATGCCCGTGATCTGCTCGCGCAGCACGCGGTTGATCGTGTCGATGCGGACCTGCAGCTTGCGGAACTGCGGGACCATGCGCACGATCACCAGGCCGATGGCGATGATCAACACCGGCACCGCGACGACCATCAGCCAGGACAGCCCCACGTCCTCGCGCAGCGCCATGATCACGCCGCCGACGCACATGATCGGCGCGGCCACGAGCATCGTGGCCGAGGTCAGCACGAGGATCTGCACCTGCTGCACGTCGTTGGTGGTGCGGGTGATCAGCGACGGGGCGCCGAACTTGTTGACCTCGCGCGCGGAGAACTCGCCGACGCGGTGGAAGATCGCCGAGCGCAGGTCGCGGCCGAACCCCATCGACGAGCGGGCGCCGAAGTAGACGGCGACGATCGAGCAGGCGATCTGCAGCAGCGTCACCAGCAGCATCCAGCCGCCGGCACCCAGGATGTAGCCCGTGTCGCCCTTGGCGATGCCCTGGTCGATGATGTCGGCGTTGAGGCTGGGCAGGTACAGCGACGCCATGGTGCCGATCAGCTGCAGCACCACGACGATCAGCAACGGGCGGGTGAACGGCTGCAGGTAGGTGCGCAGCAGGCGGACGAGCATGGGTCAGTCCTCGGTGGGTGGGTGGGGCGCCCGACCGTTGGGCCGCGTGCCGGGTGGTGGCAGTTCGGGGTGGCTCGCCAGTCCGTCGAGCAGGACCGACACGATCTCCGTGGCCGTGAGCGGGTGCCCGTCGGAGATGTGCGGGTGGGTGGCGGAGAAGACCAGGAGCCGCATGATGTGGGCCAGCTGGGCGGCAGGCACCCGCAGCTGGTCGGTGTCGGGTCCGATCAGGTCGACGATCGCGGCATGGAACTCGCTGTTGATCTCGTCGTTGTTGCGGTGCTGGGCCGACCGGACGTGCTCGGGCGGCGGGCCCTTGAGCCGGAGGGCATCGAGCAGGTTGAACACACCGGACAGCCGGCCCTGCATGACCTCGACGCACGCCACGAGCCGCTGCCGCAGTACCAGCCCGCGATCGACGGACTTGAGTTCACGCAGGGTGTCGTCGGGATCCATGGCAGCGCCGACCACCGCCCACAGCAGGGCCTCCTTGTCAGGGAAGACCCGGAACAAGGTGCCCTCGGCGACGCCTGCGGCGTCGGCGAGCTGGCGCGTGGAGACGTCCAGGCCGTGCTCGAGCACCAGTGGCAGGCTGGCCGCGATGATGGCCGCACGACGCTGCTCCGGCGCCATCCTGCCTGCTCGACGCGTCCTCGTGGCCATGGTCGCCGAAGATAATGAGTTGGCGCTCACTAAGCAAATCGATTAGAGCCTGTCCCGTGGATCATGGAACAGGGTCGCGTAGCCAGATCCGGATCGATGCAACGTCGATGGTTCCGCGGAACATGTAGTCGCGCTTGTCGTAGCGAGTGGCCACGGCGCGGTGGCCTTTGAGCTTGTTGATCGCACGCTCGACGACGTTGCGCTGCTTGTAGCTCTCGGCGTCGAAAGCTGGCGGCCGGCCTCCGCTGCGGCCACGGCGGAGCCGGTTCTTCACTTGATCGGAGGGTTCCGGGATGGTCGCGGTGATGCGGCGTCGTCGCAGGTGAGCCCGGATGGCCCGGTTGGAGTAGGCCTTGTCGCACAGGACCCTTCCGGGTCGGGTGCGGGGCCGACCACGCCCGCGGCGACGGATCCGGATCCCGGCCATGACCGGCTCGAAG